>JADLFF010000050.1 GCA_020845735.1 Dehalococcoidia bacterium | reverse complement strand
CGTCACGTACATGCCGCGCGGCGGTGCTCAGCGCACGCGATCGGGGTACAGCGCCCGCCCGAGGAGCCGGATGCCCTGGGCAAGCCTCGGGCCGGGCCGGTTCACGAGGTCGGCCTCAATCGAGACGACGCGGCCGTTCCGCACTGCCGACACGTTGCTCCAGCCCGGTCGTGTGCCCACCTCGGCGGTGGTGCCGGGATGGGAGAGCAGGACGACCTCGGGGTCGGCGCTCAGCACGGCCTCGGCGGTCAACTGAGGGAACTGGGCGCTGCCCTGAGGCGCGATGTTGCGCGCCTTGAGCATCGAGAGCATCGAGCCGATGAACGTGTTCGGTGCGGCCGTGAAGAGCGTGGGGTCGAGCTCGAAGAAGACGCGCGGCCCCGAGGTGATGTCGGCGATGGCCGCGGTCACGGCGTCGACCTCACGGCGCATGTCCGCGACGACGCGCGCCGCCTCCGTGGTCTGCCCGGTGAGGCGCCCGAGCAACTCGATGTTGCCGTACACGCCCTCGAGGTTCTCGGGCTCCCGGGCGAAGAGCACCGTCAGGCCCAGCCGCCGGAGCTGCTCGACGTGAGCCTGCTGGCGCGTCGCCAGGATCACGAGGTCAGGCTGGAGCGCCACGACGGCCTCGGCACTGGGGGAGGAGTAGTCGAGCTTCGTCGTTTTCGTGGCCTCGGGCGGGTAGTTGGAGAACTGGTCGGTGCCGACCACTCGGGTGCCCGCGCCGATGGCGAAGAGGACCTCGGTGGCGCCCGGCGAGAGCGACACGATGCGCTGCGGCATCCGCTCGAGGCGCACATCGGTACCGGCTGAGTCCCTGACTGTCGCCGGGAAGGCCGCCGCACCGGCGGAAGCGCCGGCCGGTGAGCCCTCGACGGCTGGTGGGAGGGCGAGGTCCTCGTCGGCGCAGGCGATCGCGAGGCTGCTGAGGACGGCCAGCGCGGCGAGCCACGCCCACAACCTGATCCCGGGTGGGAAGAACGACGCCACTCCGCCCATCGAGCACCTCCGCGCGCGCCACGACTCGTTCACGCTGCTCAGCGGGGTGCGAGGTGGCCTCGAGCGGCGGAGCGGGCCCCGCGCCGACTGAGGGACGGCGCGTGACACGAGCGCCTCGATGGCGCGTGCCGACGTGCCCGGCTCGTTCCTCGCGAGCCCCGGAGACACGGACGCAAGTCGTCGACCTGGCTCGCCGGCCGCCCTCCTCGAGGGCAACGCGGACCACAGTTGCGGGACAGCGCCGGGATCGCACCGGAATTCGCGGGCCTTGCGCCTGCGCCGTGGACGCTACCACGGTGCCCCTCGATCGTGCGAACACCGGACTGCAAACGCTGGATTGCGCGAACACAGGACGCGCGAACCTCGACGGCCGGTCACCGTCTCCGCCATCGATTACGATCATTACGGGTACTAGACATCGCGATCGACGGGCGAGCGGCAGGAGGGACATGAAGAGCAGCGCACAGACCGTCGACGCGTACCTCGCGGAGCTGCCGGACGATCGCCGTGCCGCCATCGAGGCCGTGCGCGCGGTCATCCTCGAGCACCTGCCCGCGGGCTACCGGGAGTCGATGCAGTTCGGGATGATCGGCTACGGCGTCCCCCTCGAGCAGTACCCGAGCACGTACAACAGGCAACCGCTGCAGCTGGCCGCCCTTGCCTCGCAGAAGCGGTACATGGCGGTGTACCTCAACACCGTCTACGCCACCTCGGACGAGGAGGCGTGGTTCAAGGACCGCTTCGCCGCGAGCGGGAAGAAGCTCGACATGGGGAAGTCCTGCGTCTACTTCCGCACGCTCGATGACCTGCCGCTCGACGTCATCGGCGAGGAGATCGCGCGCTGGCCGGTCGACCGCCTGATCGCGACCTACGAGGAAGCGCGCGCCGCGCCTCGCAGGCGGTAGTCCACCTCGGCTCCGCCCCCACTACGATGCGGGCCACCGAACGGGCAGCGAGGGGAGGGCGCGATGCGGCGCATCAGCATCGGGTTGAGCTGGTCCAGTCACGAGGACGTCGAGCACTTCGTCGAGCAGGCCAGGGTGGCCGACGACAGCGGCGTCTCCGTCCTGTTCACGGGTGAGAACTGGCGCCGCGAGGCGTTCACCCCGATGGCCGTCCTCGCGCGTGAGACGAAGCACGCACAGCTCGGGACGGCGATCGTAAACACGTGGTCGCGCTCCGCGGCCGCGCTCGCCGAGCACTTCGCCACCCTCGATGAGCTGTCCAACGGCCGCGTGATCATCGGCCTCGGGAGCTCGAGCGCGAACGTGGCCGAGCACTTCGCGGGCGTGCCGTACAAGCGCCCCCTCCGGCGGATGCGGGAGTACATCGAGATCATGCAGCTGCTGATCTCGGGGGCGCCGTTGCAGTACCAGGGGGAGCTCTTCCAGCTCGAGCGCGGGTTCCGCCTCGAGATCAACGGGCCGCGAACGAGCATCCCGGTCTACATCGCGGCCACCGCGCCCGCCTCGGTGCGGCAGACCGCCGAGATCGCCGACGGCTGGATGCCGATCCAGATTCCGCAGTCACAGTGGAAGGCGACCACCGACGAGTTCTACGCCCATGCGCGGAGCGTCGGGCGTGATCCCTCGACGCTCACGATCCGCACGGCGAACCCGGTCACGGTGACGGACAACCCCGAGCCGGAGCTCGAGAAGACGCGCGGCACCGTCGCGTTCTACATCGCGAGGATGGGCGACGGCTACTACAACCAGTACGTCCAGCGCGGGTTCAAGGACATGGCCGATGCGGTGCGCGTCGCGTGGGCCGAGGGCGGGGCGCAGGCCGGCGCCGCGGCCGTACCGCCCGAGTTCGCGCGGGAGATGCACTTCGCCGGTTCCGCCGAGGCGTGCGCGGAGCACCTCGACGAGCTGGAGGCGGCCGGCTTCAACCTGCACTCGGTGTCGATCGCGGAGCGCGATCCGCAGAAGCGCGCGGCGATCTATCGCACGCTGGTTGGCTGAGCTTCATCGATGCCTCCTCGATGCCTCCTCGGTGCTGCTCGATGCCTGACCAGGGCATGCGTTTTCTGCGCGGCGAGGCAGGTTCTGGCCTGTTTGCTGGCGATCCCGCTAGTGCGTGTGGATAAACGACCGTACGCTAACACTCGCTGAGGCGGGGTCACGGATTAGTCGTTGGAGGATGTCCTTGCTCAAGTCAGACCTGATTGCCCAGGTTGCCGCGAACGCCGGTGGCCTCAACAAGAGCGAAGTCGAGAAGGTGCTCGATAGCTTCCGCGATGTCATCCAGGCGTCCGTGAAGAAGGGCGACGACATCAGCTACCCGGGCCTCGGGAAGTTCAGCCGCGTGCAGCGCAAGGCGCGCCAGGCGCGCAACCCGCGCACCGGCGAGGCGATCAAGGTGGCGGCCTCGAAGGCCCCGAAGTTCACCGCGTCGGCGACGCTGCGCAGCGTCGTGAACGGCAAGGCGGTCGCCCCGAAGCTCGCCAAGGTCCAGTAGGGCCCACCAACGGCCGCAACTCGCGGGCGGCCTCGCGTCGCCTGTTGCCCGGGGGATCGCGCGTGCGGTCCCCTGTGCGCGTCCGGCTCGAGGCGTTCGGCCGCGTGCCCGGGGCGCGTGGCACCGGCCGCTGGTAGAGTCGAACGGAGCCCTGATCGGAGCGCGCGTGTTCCCGATTCGCGACCTGAACCCGACGCGCATCACGCCACTCCTCACCATCCTGGTCATCGTCGCGAACGTCGTCGTGTACTTCGTCCTCCAGCCCGCCACGGAATCCGAGGGCATGCGCTTCACCTATCGACATGCGGCCATCGCCTGCGAGCTGACGACCGGGCAGCCGCTGACGGTCGCGGAGATTCGCAACGGCGACTGCGAGGCCGCCTCGAGCGCTGCGCCCGTCTTCCCGCAGAAGAGCCTGGTCCTGTCCGTCCTCGTATCTCTCTTTTTGCACGGCAGCCTCCTGCACCTGCTGGGCAACATGTGGTTTCTCTGGGTCTTCGGCAACAACGTGGAGGAGGCGTTCGGGCACGTCGGCTACGCGCTGATGTACCTCATCGGTGGGATCGCGGCGACGCTCGCGTTCGTGGTGGCACACCCCACTGCCACCGACCCGCTGATCGGGGCGTCCGGCTCGATCGCGGCCATCCTGGGTGCCTACCTCGTGCTGTACCCGCGCCACACCGTGCTCTCGCTCGTGTTCGTCATGCTGGTCCCTGTGCCCGCGTCGCTGTTCCTCGGGCTGTGGTTCCTCGGGCAGTTCGCGGTCACCGATCCGGGTGTGGCGTGGGAGGCGCACGTCGGTGGCTTCGTCGTCGGCGTGGCGATCGCCTTCGCGCTGCGCCAGACGCTGCTCGGGAGGGTCGAGCGCCTGCACCGTCCGGCCTACGGCGACTGATCGATGGCGGCGCAGATCTCGAGGCGGGCGTAGTGCTGCGTGCCACGGGGCGCTCGAGGCGGCTCCGTGCCCTGCGTTCGCTGCCCGCGCTGCTCCTGGCCGTCGCCGTTACCTCGAGTGCCTGCGCGGCGCCGGTGCGGGTCACGACGCCCTCGCCGACGCCCGCCGGCACGCGCGTCGCTTCTCCGACGGCGGCGACCACACCAGCGCGCACCGCGACCAGCACGGCGACGCCGGCCGTCGCCTCCGCCACGCCTCCCCGAGGTTCGATCGCGGTCCCCACGCCTCGGAGTGACGTGCCGCTGGCCGGGCGGACGGTGCCGCTCGGGCAGCCCGTGCTGCTCCGGCCCACCATCGAGGTGCAGGTCGCGGGCACCCAGGCCACGCTCATCCTCGAGTCTGTGACCGATGACTCTCGTTGCCCCGTCGATGTGACGTGCGTACGCGCGGGGAGCGTTACCGCGACGTTCAACCTCTGGGATGGGAAGCAGGCGTCGCGTGACGAGGTGACGCTGCGCGGGGTCGAGCCGGCGCGCGTGGTCCTCGGCGGGCTGGAGCTGACGCTCCTCGCCATCGAGCCCGAGCCGCACTCGGAGCGGGAGATCAAGCCGTTCGACTACCGGGCGCAGGTCGTCATCGATCGCCCGGTCGTGCGGAGCCTGACGGGCATCGACGGGACGGTCACGCTCGGGCCGAACTGTCCGGTGGTGCGGGCGGATCAGCCGTGCCCCGACAGGCCGTACGAGGCCACCCTCGTGGTGCGGAACGCGGCGGGAGTCGTGGTCGCCCGCGTGCAGTCGAACGCGGCGGGCCGCTTCAGCGTCGACGTGCCGGCGGGCCGGTACGTCATCGATCCGCTGTCGCCGGGGCCCGGCCGCTACCCGGCCGCGGGTCCCGCCGAGGTGACGGTGCCCGCGGCCGCGCGCGCCTCGGTGACCGTGGCGTTCGATACCGGGATTCGCTAGCCGTCAGTCCGAGGCGGCGTGCGCCCGCACGAGGAGCGCTCGAAACTCCTCGTAGAGTCCGGGGTTGCTCGCGAGGATGAGGTGCGGCGGCCTCGGCGGTCCGCCGTGGGCGTCCGTGAGGAGGCCGCCCGCCTCATGGAGGATGACCGAGCCCGCCCCGATGTCCCACGGCCCGCCGATGTCCCGCTCGAAGTAGGCGTCCAGTCGGCCGCAGGCCACCCAGCAGAGGTCGAGGGATGCCGCGCCCCGACGCCGGATGTCGCGGACACGAGGCAGGACGTGGCGCAGCGCCTCGGACTGCGCGCCTCGGATCGCAGCGCTGTAGCTGAACCCCGTCCCCACGAGGGCACTCGAGAGCTCCGTGCCCGACCCGACGTGAATCGGGTTGCCGTTCAGCGTGGCGCCGCCTCCGAGGCTGCCTGCGAACGTCTCCTGCAGGACCACGTCGTGCACCGCGCCGACAGCGAGCGCGCCGTTGACCTCGGCAGCGATGGACACGGCGAAGCCGGGGTACGCGTACACGAAGTTCGTCGTGCCATCGATCGGATCGATCAGCCACCGCACTCCCGACGTGCCCTCGCGGGTGGCGCCCTCCTCGCCGAGGAGGCCGTCGTAGGGTCGCGCGGCGCGCAGCCGGTCCACGATGAGGCGCTCGACCTGGCGGTCGAGCTCGGTGACGAGGTCGACGTCGCTGCTCTTCTGCTCGATCGCCCTCGGGCGGCCCGCCGAGCGCAGCACCTCGCCGCATTCGAGCGCGAGGTTGGTGGCCAGCTGGAGGAGCGGTGCGAGCTCGGTGGGGGAGGGGCGGGAGGGGCGGGTGGTCATGCGCCCAGCGTAGCCGGTCCGCCTCGGCTGTCGCCGGTGGTTGCGAGGCGGGCCGCCACCTGCTCGGAGTGGCGGCCCGCCTCGAGGGGATGGCTACAGGCGGATGCGGAAGGGGTTGTGCGCGGGGTGCGCGTCCGCGGCCCCGAGGTAGATGCGGTCCGTGTCGATGAGACGGCCGTTCAGCTCGAGGTGGAACGCCAGGACCTCGCCGCCCTCGACGCGGAAGTCCACGCCGTCGAGGCCATCGAACGTGTACACGTCGTAGCGCAGGGTGTGGCCGTCGTCGGAGACCCGCACGGCGTCGCCGCGCTCGAGGCGTACCCCCTCGACGTCCACGAACGTGCCGTCCGTCCGCAGCACCGCGGTGAAGTGATGCCGCGCGTGCGGGCCGTGTGAGCGGAGGTGGATCCCACCGTCCGCGCTGCGGCCGATGTAGTACCCGACCGGGCGGCCGTCACGCTCGGCCTCGGGGTCCACGCCCTGCACCGCCTCGGTGCTGGCCTCGGCGACCGGCGTGACTCGAGGGGTAACGCCCTCGTCGTCGGCGCTGACAGGGGCCGAGGCGCCGGCAAGCAGCGCGAGCCCTGTCGTGATCCCGAGGATGCTGGTGACGAGTGTGCGGATCATGGGTGTGCTCCTCCTGTTGCGTGGCTCTGGATCGGTCTGGTCTGGCTACTAGCTGGCTGGCTGTTCGAGCTTGCCGACGAACACGCGGCCCTCGACGGTGCCCGTGAGCGTGTAGTCGATGCCCTCGCCGGTGACCTTCACGGTGACCCGGTCGGTGTCGCCATCGAGGTCGAGGGTGAAGCGCACGCGCACGCGCGTACCGTCCGGCCTCGTGAGCGGCCCGCCGCCCTCGGCGTGGACGTGCTGTCCGTTGATCTCGACCCGGCGCGAGACGCCGTTGTAGAACCCGTCGTCCTCGGTCCAGAAGCGGAGGTGGCCGCGGCTCT
>JADLFF010000049.1 GCA_020845735.1 Dehalococcoidia bacterium | reverse complement strand
CCGTCGCGCTGCGTCTCCTCGACGGCCTTCTGCCAGTCCGGGTCCGACTGGAACGCCGCCCACTTGCGGTCGCGGTCGGCCATGTCATCGAAGGCCATGAGGTAGACGAGCTCGTTGCTCCAGCCACCGTGCGCGTACGTCCAGAAGCCGACCACGTGCATCCCGTGCCGCTCGAAGAGCGGCGTCGTGCGGTCGCGGAATCGAGCATTGAGCGCGGCCATCTTGCCTGGTGCGGCCTCGTAGGTGCGGAGCTCGTAGATCAACTGGGACCCTCCTCGATGCTGGTCACCGGCACCGAGGCGGTTTCGGGGGCTCCCGGCGCGCGACCGTGATGCACGTCTGCACGTCACTACGGGCGGAGTGTAATCGCGAGCGGCCGCGGGTGCTTGCGCGTGCCGCCTTCACCCCTGAAGCTCACGTTGCTAGACTCGATGTGGCGCACGAGTGTAGCTCAGTTGGTAGAGCAGCGGCCTCCAAATCCGCCGGTCGGGGGTTCGAGTCCCTCCACTCGTGCCAGCTGCTCAATGCCCAGGTGGTGGAACTGGCAGACACGCTGTCTTGAGGGGGCAGTGCTCGTAAGGGCGTATGAGTTCGAGTCTCATCCTGGGCACCACAGCTTCGCAGGTCCCTCCGTTCACCCCTCGTAGACGCGCCGACCGGCCCCGCTGGACGGGCGTCTGAGGCCTCGCGCAACGCCACTCGCTGGCCCGCTCCTTGCTCCCACCGCCGTCGGCGCGCACTCTGGTATCACGACCGCCGGTCGGGGATGGAGTGCTCCGTGCTGTCGACGCGCACGCTCCTCGGCGTCCTGCTGATCGGACTGGGGGCCGTGCTGCTCCTCGAGCAGACCGGCACCCTCGAGGCAGGTCGGGTGATCGGCGACTGGTGGCCGATGGTCATCATCGTCCTCGGCGCCGGGCAACTGCTCGAGCAGCGCCGGTTGAACATCGGGCCGCTCATCGTCATCGGCGTGGGCGTCCTGCTGCTGCTCAACCAGCTCGATGTCGTGGACTACGACCTCTGGGCCCTCACCTGGCCGGTGCTGCTCATCCTCGGTGGGCTGGCGCTGGTGTTCCGCCGGGCGGGCAAGCTGCCGCCGGGACGGCCGGACGAGGTCGTGAGCGCCTCCGCGTTCTTCAGCGGCAACGACGTGGTGAGCACCTCCGCGCACTTCCGCGGCGCCTCCCTGACCGCCATGTTCGGCGGCGTCTCGCTCGACCTCCGGCAGGCGCAACTCTCCCCCGAGGGCGCATCGGTCTCCATGATGGCGGCGTTCGGCGGTGTCGAGCTGATCGTGCCTCGAGGCTGGCGGGTGCAGGCGACGAGCACGCCCATCTTCGGCGGCTTCGAGAACAAGGCCACCGACCCCACCGACGCGACAAGTCCCGTCCTCAGGGTGGACGCGACGGTCATGTTCGGCGGCGCCGAGATCAAGTACGAGAAGTAGCCGGCGGCCTGCCGTGCACGTTCCGCTCGAGGGCTAGACTGCGGTTCGTCCGCGACGCCCGCGGGCGGCAGCGGAAGGCCCGTCGATGACCAGGGTCGTCATCCTCGACGATTACCAGTCGGTCGCGCTCACCTCGGCGGACTGGTCCGCGGTGCAGGCGCGCGCCGAGGTCGTGGCGCTCCCCCTCCACCTGTCGAGCGAGGACGAGCTCGCGGTCGCCCTCGGGGACGCCGAGGTCATCGTGCTGATGCGCGAGCGCACGCCGGTGCGTCGCTCGCTCCTCGAGCGGCTGCCCGGGTTGCGGCTGATCGTCACGACGGGGATGGGCAACGCCGCAGTGGACATCGAGGCGGCGCGCGAGCGAGGCGTGACCGTCAGCGGCACGCGCGCCCTCGGCGCACCGACCGCCGAGCTGACCTGGGGGCTCATCCTCGGGCTGCTCCGCCACATCCCTGCCGAGGACGCCGCGATCCGCTCGGGGCGCTGGCAGACCTCGGTGGGCGTGGGCATCGAGGGGAAGACGCTCGGCGTGCTCGGCCTCGGACGGCTCGGCTCGCAGGTCGCGAGGGTGGGCCTCGCGTTCGGGATGCACGTGCTTGCCTGGAGCCAGAACCTGACGCAGGCCCGCGCCGAGGAGGTCGGCGTGGAGCTGGCGCCGAGCAAGGAGGCACTCCTCGGGCGCGCCGATGTCGTCACGGTCCACCTCGTGCTCTCGGACCGCACCCGAGGGCTGCTCGGGGCCGCCGACCTCGCGCGCATGCGCCCGACCGCGTTCCTCGTGAACACCTCGCGCGGCCCCATCGTCGACGAGGCAGCGCTCGTGGCGGCGCTGCACGACGGCACGATCGCAGGCGCCGCCCTCGACGTGTTCGACGAGGAGCCACTCCCCGAGGGCCATCCCCTGCTCGATGCGCCGCACCTCGTCCTGACCCCACACCTCGGTTTCGTCACGCAGGAGAACTACCGGCTCTTCTACGGCGACGTTGTCGAGGACATCGTGGGCTTCCTCGATGGCACGCCGGTCCGCGTCATCGAGCCCCGCCCGCGCTGACTCAGCGCCGCAGAGCCGGACCGGCCGCCGGAGGTGCCCGTGCCGCTCTCAAAGCCGCGGACTCGAGTCTGGCCCAACGCGCTGGCTGCGCTTACAGTCATCGGCCTGCTGACCTGTGCGTTGGTCGCGTGTAGCGACGGCAACACCGGCGGTCCCACCACGACCACGAAGGAGACCGTGGCCGCGACTGTGACGCCGGCAACGCCGGCTCGCCCAGCTCCTGTCGATAATGACCCATGCGGAGGCACGGACGTCGAGGCCCACTACCGTAGCCTCCGCCTCGTTCAACTGACCATCACCCCTGCGGCCCCTCGAACCGGTGATCGGGTCACCGTCACAGGGGCGGGAATCAGGGCGCCAGGCCGCTACGCCCTGACGGTGTCCGATCTCGAGGAGATCGAAGTGCGGGTCGGCGAAGTCGAATCCGGTAGCGACCGCCTGATCAACGCGACCTTCGTGATGCCCGCGCTCGACGCGCAATACGCCGGGAATCCGGTAGGGCCGTGCCTCGCCGTCACCGTCGTGGGGGCCAGCGAACGAGGCGAGCGGTTCATTTCGCCGTTGTTCCCTCGTCCTGACTGAGGTCGAGCGCGAGACGCATGAGACCCGTGCGAAGCAGGAGCGAAGGGGCGTCATGCTGCCGACCGGCGCGATCGCTAGCGCTCGCCTCGGAGCCGCCGAAACCACGCTTGACATCGTGGCGCATGATGAGGACCTGAGGCGTCCTCGCGCCCCGGATGCCTCCGGGCGCGGCCAGCGGAGCGGGAGGCACCGATGGGACCACTCGAGGGGTTGCGGGTCCTCGAACTGACGCGCTTCGTCGCCGGCCCGTTCGCCGGCAAGCTGCTCGCCGACTACGGCGCGGACGTCCTCAAGGTCGAGCCACCGGGCGGGGACCCCTCGAGGGCGTACGGCCCCTTCCCTCGCGACACTGCAGACCCCGAGGCGTCCGGCCTCTACCTCCACCTGAACACGCACAAGCGCTCGGTCGTGCTCGACCTCGAGACTGACGAGGGGCAACGGGCCGTCCGTGAGTGGGCCGCCGGCGCCGACGTGATCATCGAGGACTGCCACCCCGCCGAGGCGGAGCGTCTCGGCCTCGACTGGGCCACGCTCGCTGAGGGGCGCTCGGACCTCGTGCTCTGCTCGATCACCCCGTTCGGCCAGAGCGGTCCCTATCGCGACTACCGCGCCTCGGAGATCACGCTGCAGGCCATGGGCGGCCCGATGCACCTCAACGGCCACGAGAGTCGCGAGCCGATCAAGCTGGCGGGCAACATCGCGCAGTACCACGGGGGCGCCGTGGCCGCCTTCGCCGTCCTCCAGGCGCTCTGGCGCGTCGAGCACGGCGGCGCGGGCGATCACCTCGATGTCGCGCTCTACGAGTGCCAGGCGGGGAATCGAGACCGGCGCACGATCAACCTCACGGCGACCGCGTACACTGGCAAGGTCGGCCGCCGAGGCGGCACCGACGTGTTCGTCGGCTCCGGCGTGCGCGCGTGCCTCGATGGCCACGTGAACATCTCGGGCAACGCCGCGCGACTCCCGAACCTGCTGCGCATGATCGGCCGCGAGGACCTACTCGCACACCCCGACATTCGCAAGCCGATGGGGCCCGGCCCCAACCCGCTCGGCGAGGAGATCGAGCGGTCGTACGCCGAGTTCCTCGCGACCCGCACCAAGCTCGAGGCGCTGGCCGCAGCGCAGGCGCACCGCATGCCGAGTGGCGCCATACTCACCATCGCCGACCTCGTGGCCGACGCCCACTACCGCGACCGCGGGGCTTGGGATCGCATCGACCACCCGCGGACCGGACCCCTCGAGTACCCCGGGCGCCAGCTCATCCTCGAGCGCTCCCCGCGGCCCGAGCCTGTCCGCGCGCCACTCCTCGATGAGCACGGCGGCGCAGTCCGCGGCGGCCAGCCGTGGCTGCCTCGGACCGAGGCCGACGCGTCCGCCGGGGACCGCCTGCCGATGGTGCTCGCTGGTGACGCGGCGGATGCTCGCCCGCGCCTTCCCCTCGAGGGCCTGCGCGTCGCCGACATGACCGTCGTGTGGGCCGGCCCGCACGTCACGCAGCTCCTCGCGGAGTGGGGCGCCGAGGTCATCCGCGTGGAGCCGATCACGAAGATCCAGCCCTCGACGCGCGGCGCCGAGCAGATCTACCCGCAGGAGCAGGCGCGCGCCCTCGGGGAGATGGGACGCCTGGTGGGCGCGTACCCCGACTTCGACCCCGGGGACGAGCCGTGGAACCGCTACCCCGCGTTCAACTCGCACGCGCGCAACAAGAAGTCGATGACCTGCGACGTCACCACGGCCGAGGGCCGCGAGGCCTTCCTCCGCCTGATCGCCCGGTGCGATGTCTTCGTCGAGAACAACGTCCCCGAGACGATCGCGAAGGCGAACATCCCCTGGGAAGTCCTCCGCGAGGTGAATCCGCGGCTCGTCATGCTGCGGATGCCCGCGTTCGGCCTCAGCGGGCCGTACACGAACTACCGTGCGTTCGGCCACCAGGCCGAGGGCATGATCGGCCACCACTACCTGCGCGGCTACGAGGACCTCGGGCCCGAGTACACGGGCGCGGCGCTCACCTCCGATGGCTTCGCGGGCGTCCTCGGCGCCGCGGCAGTCCTCATGGGGCTGCGGCATCGAGAGCGCACCGGCGAGGGTCAGCAGATCGAGATGCCGCTGGCCGAGTCCTTCATTCCCGTCCTCGGCGAGTTCATCCTCGACCACTCGATGAACGGGCGCGTCGCGAGTCCGCAGGCGAATCTGCACCCGCACCACGCGCCACACGGCGTCTACCCGACGCGCGGTGAGGACCAGTGGATCGCCCTCGACATTGACAGTGACGAGGCGTTCCGCGCGCTGTGCGACGTCCTCGGCGCACCCCAACTCGCCGAGGACGCCCGCTACGCCTCGATCGCGGCCCGTCGCGAGCACTGCGATGCGCTCGACGCCGCGCTGGCCCTCGCGACCGCCGAGTGCGACAAGGCCGACCTGTTCCACCGCCTGCAGTCGCGAGGGGTGATCGCGGCGCCGGTGAACGACGAGCTCGATGCCCTCGCCGACCCCCAGCTCGAGGCACGCGCCTGGTTCCGCGAGTTGCCCACCCCCGGCGGCGGGACGCATCGCTATCCCGGCTACCAGTTCAAGATGCGGCACACGGCGGACGACGCCCGCTCCGGCCCGGTACGCCTCGGCGAGCACAACGAGGAGATCTACCTCGACCTGCTGGGGTACGGCCGCGCGGCGTACGACGCGATGGTCGCGAAGGGCCTCGTGGGGACGGGGTACACCCCGGAGGTGCTGGCGGGATCCCGGTAGGCGCGACGAGGAACACGGGGCCACTCGAACCACGGACGGCCACGGATCGAGTGCCGGGGACCGCCGGGTGTCAGGCCGCCGGGTGCCTCAGGCGAGCATGTTGAGCGTCGTGATGATGCGCTTGGTCTCCACGGGCACACCGGCCATCTGGCGGGCGAGTCGAGTGATGGCGCCCGCCGCCCCGCCCTTGCGCGGTGACTGGTCGATGGCCCGACCCATCTCGGCGTTGCGGTGCAGGTTGGCGTCGTGCGGGATCGTCCAGAACACCGGAACACCGAGGGCGTCCTCGATGCGGTCTGCCGGGACGCGGTCCGGCGTCACGTAGTTCACGACCACCCGCGTCTGCGCCGCATCGACGCCCTGGGCGGCCATGACTCGGTCCGCGTGCGCAGCGCGGTGCAGCGAGACGCCACTCGGGGTCACGAGGTGCAACACCGTCGAGGCGCGCCGCAGCGCGGCCAGCGTGGTCGGGTCCAGCGTGACGCCGAGGTCGAGCACGACGAAGCAGAACTGGCGGCTCACCGCATCGATGGCGCGCACGAACGCCTCCGGACTCACCGTCGAGCCCTCGACGGCGCCGGGCGCCGCCGGCAGGAGCGCGACGCCGCTCGAGTGCCCGCTCATGAACGGGCGCACGTCTGCGGCCGGGTCTGCATCGAGGGCAGCGATCAGCGTGCTCAGGGTGTGGCGCGCCTCGACCTCCATCATGTGGGGGAGGTCGCCCTGGTCGTTCGGCGCCGCGATGAGCGCCACGGGCTCCTGCGAGGCGAGCCGCAGGCCCACGGCAAGGTTCAGCGCTAGCGTCGTCTTGCCGCTGCCACCCTTCGAGGAGTACACCGCGATCACCGTCGCCGCCGCCTCCGGGTCACTCCCGTGAGGAGATGCCGGGCGCGCCTCGGTCCGCGCCGCATCGAGGGCCGCGTCGATCGCACGTCGCAGTTGCGCCGCCTCGAACGGCACGCCGACCGACGCCGTGCCATCGGGTGGCGGCGAGTCGGCCTCGTCAGCCGCGGTCGAGTAGACGACGACCGGGGTTCCCGGGAGGTGGGCCAGCGCCGAGGCGACACTGTCGAACTCGGGGGCGGTGGCATCCAGTCGTACGAGCACGGCGTCCGGCGAGCAACTCGACGCGGCGAGCATCGCAGCCCGCCCGCCGACCTCGGACTCCCCGACGAGCTCCAGGCCTGCGGCGGACAGTGCAGCGCGCGCCTCGAGGCGGGATGCCTCGTTATCGTCGATCACAAAGACACGAGCTGACACGCCGCTGCCGTTCCCCCGCCGGCCGAGTGGCCGTCTTCCTTTCCTGGAGGTTAACGTCTTTGAGCGGGCCTGAACGTCCCTTCAGCTTGAGTTCGCTGAATCTCTATCGGCGCTCAACCAGTCGGTTGACCCGGCGTCATGACTCCGCGGGCCCTCGAGGCCGTGCGCGCTACGCCGAGACGGGCGTGAGCGCCTCGGAGCGGCCAACCTCGATGCCGGCCTGGAGCACGTACCCGATCCCGCGCCGGGTCTGGATGTACCGAGGCGCCGCCGGGTCCACCTCGAGCTTGCGGCGCAGCCGCGCAATCGTGGTGTGCAGCAGCGCCGAGTCACTCTCGTAGCCGGGGCCCCAGACGCGGCGCAGGAGCTCCTCCTGGACCATCACGCGCCCGGCGTTCGCGGCCAGGTTGTGCAGCAGCTGGAACTCGGTGCGCGTGAGGTCGATCTCCCGGCCGTTGATCGAGGTCCGGCGCACGGCCGGTTCGAGGCGCACGTCTCCCACCTCGAGCACTTCCGTGGTGGACTCCTGTGGAGGGCGGATGTTCCCGCGTCGCATGACCGCTTCCATGCGGGCCAGCAGCTCGTCGGCGCTGAACGGCTTGGTCACGTAGTCGTCGGCGCCGCTGGCGAAGCCCTTGAGCTTGTCCGTCTCCTGGCCGCGGGCCGTGAGGATGATCACGGGCACCGGCGACATCTCCCGGATGCGGCGGCAGACATCGAAGCCGTCCATGTCCGGCAGGTTGAGGTCCATGAGGACCAGCCGAGGCTGGTAGCGCTCGAGGAGGTTGAGGCCGGTGAGTCCGTCGTGGGCCATCACCGCTCGATAGCCGTGTCGCTTGAGGTTCAGGTCGAGGAGCGTGCGGTAACGAGGCTCGTCGTCAACTACCAGAATGGTGTCAGCGTTCATGGACAGCCCCCCGTGCGACGCGTGGTTATGATGCGTCGCTGTCCGCGCTACGATCACTACCGGTTATCAACGGTTCGTCGAAGCTTTTCGACGTCTTATTCAAGACGCGTCGGTCGCGCATGTCCGAAGCGTGTCAGCGGCCGGGCGTCCCGCTCTCGGAACGCAAACCAACTGACAGATAAGCCCGGCACAATCACGAACGATGGTGCTTCGGCGGTCCCCCCGTCGCCGCATGACGGTTGTTACGTCATGTCAGGGGTGAACCATAACCAGCCCACAAACGCCCTACAAGGCGATGATTGTCAGAATTCTGCAGGGACCGGG
>JADLFF010000048.1 GCA_020845735.1 Dehalococcoidia bacterium | reverse complement strand
TCCAGACGCTCGACTTCTTCCCGCCTGTCGTCGATGACCCGTACACCTACGGCGTGATCGCGGCGGCGAACGCCATGTCCGATGTGTACGCGATGGGCGGCGAGGTGCGCCTCGCCCTCAACATCGCCGCGTGGCCCGACGACCTCGACCCGGACCTCCTTGCCGAGGTGTTCCGGGGCGGCGCCGATGCCGTCGCAGAGGCCGGAGGCGTGATCGCGGGTGGCCACACCGTGTTCGACAGGGAGCCCAAGTACGGACTCTCCGTCACCGGCGTCGTCCACCCGGATGCGATCCTCACGAAAGGCGGCGCGCAGCCCGGGGACGCCCTCCTGCTCACGAAGGCGCTCGGCACGGGCATCCTGATGACTGCCGCGAAGCAGCAGCGCGAGGGCTCGGACGCGGCCCTCGAGGCGGCGGTCGCCTCGATGCGGCGGCTCAACCGCCACGCCTCCCACCTCGCGCGGGCGGCCGGCGTGCACGCGATGACCGACGTGACCGGGTTTGCCATCGTGGGCCACGCAGCCGAGATGGCCGAGCAGGCCGGCGCGACGTTCGTCCTCGATGCGGGCGCGCTGCCCGAGCTGCCCGGCGCGCGCGCCTTTGCCGCCGCGGGTGCCGTGACCGGCGGCGCGAGCCGCAACCGCGAGCAGCTCGGCGAGCGCGTGCGCCTGCCGGACGGGCTCGCCGAGGAGACCGGCCACCTGCTCTACGACCCCCAGACCTCGGGCGGCCTGCTCATCGCGATTCCCGCCGCCGAGGCGCAGGCGCTGCGCGACGCCATCGCCGAAGTGGAGGGCCACTGCTGGATCGTCGGCCACGTCGAGGCGGGCCGGCCCATCGTCGAGGTCCGGTGAGGGCTCGCGCGGTACGAGCGCTCGGGCTGCGCGCGGCCCCGGTGCTCGTGGCCCTGGTGCTTGCTGCCCTGGCGCTCGGCGCATGTACGTCCGAGGCGCCGCCGCCCGTCGACCCCGCCGCCGTCCTCGAGCGTGCCGCGACGCGCATCGAGGGGACGAAGAGCTACCACTACGTGCTCGACTTCGAGGGCGGCGCCGCGCCGATCGCCCTCGGCCTTGGCATGCGCCACGCCGAGGGCGTGTTCGCGGGCACCGACCACTTCGACGCCGCCGTCCTCGCAAGCGCGGGACCCATCGACGTGCGCGTCGGCATCCGTGCCGTCAACGGCGAGACGTGGATCACGAACCCGCTCACCGGCCTCTGGCAGCGGCAGCCGCTCACCGTCGCCGGCCTGTTCGACATCTCCTCGGGCGTGACCGCGCTCATGCGAGGTGCGACCGACCTCAGTGTTGCGGGGAGCGAGACCATCGAGGGTGTCACCGTGCGCCGCATCGACGGCGCGCTCGCCTCGGAGCGATTCCACCTCATGCCCGGCGTCCCGCCCGGCCAGCAGCTCCGCGCGAGCGCCTGGGTCGGCGTGGAGGACGACCTCGTGCGCCGCCTCGAGGTGCGCGGCCGGGGCGCGCCGTTCGCCGCCACCCCGGACGCCGAGGGGATCGTGCGCGTGACCCTGTCGCGCTTCGATGAGCCGGCGAACGTCGCGCCGCAGACCCCCTGAGATGCGCCCGGCCCGCGAGACCGACCGGCGGGCCTCGAGGGGTACGTGGCTCCTCGTGGTGGTCGCGGGGGGCGTGTTCATCGCTGCCGACGACCAGACCTCCGTGGTCACGGTCCTCCCCTCGATGCTGCGTGACGCCGGGATCACCGTCGACCAGTTCTACCGCTCGAGCTGGATCGTCAACGGCTACCTGCTCGGCTACATCGTGGCGTTGCCCCTCGTGGGCCGGATTGCCGACGTGTACGGCCACGCGCGCGTGTACGCCGCCTCGCTCGCGCTGTTCATGCTCGGCTCCGCGCTCGTCGCCACCTCCGAGGGCTTCGCGTGGCTGGTCGCGGCCCGCGCGCTGCAGGCCGTGGGCGGAGGCGGCGTCGTACCGGTCGCGCTGGCGATCGTCGTCGACGAGCTGCCGCCCTCGAGGCGCGTGATCGGCCTCGGCGCGATCGCCGCGGCCTCGGAGGCGGGCGCGCTGATCGGTCCGCTCTGGGGCGGCGCCATCACCGAGGCATGGGGCTGGCGCTGGGTGTTCTGGAGCAACTTGCCGATGGCGCTGCCGTTCATGCTCGGCGCGTGGCGTCTCGGGGCCCGCGAGGTGCGGCGCGGGGCGATCGACTGGGGCGGCGCCGTGCTCCTCGGCGCCGCGCTCACCGTCCTGACGTACGCGCTCGTCGATGACCCCGTCACCCCTCGAGGCGCGGGCGCCACCACCGGCCTGCTCGCGCTCGCGGCCATCCTCGGCCTCGCGTTCGTGCGCTACGAGCGGCGCGAGGCGCGCGTGGGTGAGCCGCTCCTCCGCCTCGCTGCCCTCGCGCCTCGAGGGGTGCGTGCCGCGAACCTCGTGCAGCTGCTCGTGGGGGGCGGCTTGATCACCAGTTTGATCGGCGTGCCCCTGTTCGTGAACCTCGTGCTCGCCCAGCGCCCCCTCGATGGCGGCCTGACCCTGCTGAGGTTCACCGCCGCCGTCCCCGTCGGCGCGCTCCTCGGCGGCTGGCTCGCCCATCGCTGGAGTGTCCGAGGCACCACCGTCCTCGCGATGGCACTCGCGGCCGCGGGCTTCGCCGGACTGCAGGCGTGGGATCGAGGGCTGAGCGAGCCACTGCGGACCGCGCCGCAGCTCGTCGGAGGCCTCGGCTTTGGCCTCG
>JADLFF010000047.1 GCA_020845735.1 Dehalococcoidia bacterium | reverse complement strand
TTCTGGTAGGCCCGCCTGGGATCGAACCAGGGACCGGTCGGTTATAAGCCGACTGCTCTCACCACTGAGCTACGGGCCCACCGAGTGCGCGGCGCCCAGCCTCGCGGCGAACACGCGCGACATCGCCAGTATAGGCGGCGCATCCTCGAGGGCTACGCACCGCCGAGCACGCTCCGGAACAGCGCACGCCAGCCCTCGAGGCTGCCCGGCTTCTCCGTCGCGACGCTCGCCCCCGCCTCGCGGGCGCGCCGGGCTTCCTCGGGCGTCAGCCACGCGGACACGAGGGTGACGCGCACGTCGGGGCGTGCGGCGACCACCTCCTGCAGCGTGGGGTACGACTCGACGCCGCCGATCAGGCGGTCGAGCAGGACCGCGGAGTCTCGAGGCGCGCTCGCCAGTTCCGCGGCGAGCCCCTCCAGCGCCGACAGCACGCGCACGTCGATGTCAGGCGCCATGCCTTGCAGGACGTGCCTGGCGATGAGCGCGTGGTCCGCTTCGTCATCCACGATGAACACGGTGCGCGGCGTGGTGGCCTCGCCTCGAGGGTCCATGGTCCTCAGGCTCCCGGCGTTGCGACGGAGGTCGTCGCGGGCAGCATCGCGGTAGCGTGACCGCCGCCGAGCACGAGCGTGCCGCCCTGCCGGTCGAGCTGCACCTGGAGCAAAGCCAGCGCGGTTACCAGGGTCCCGGCGTGGAGGCCCAGCGAGGCAAACAGCACCTCGAGGGGTGGGCCGTCGAGCTCGCGCAGCTCCGGCGGGAGTGGCGACACGAGTCGCACGTCCTCGTCACCGACGACCACGCGAGGCGGGCCGACGGCTGCCGTGAACTCGGTGACGAGCCTGGGATCGACGCGCACCTCGATGCCGGCGGCGCCCTCGACGTCCGGGGCGCCTGCGGTGGGTGGGGCCCCCGCGAGCAGCGCGTCCAGGCGCACGGGCTGGCCATCTAGGGGACGGCGGCGCGCCCTCGAGACCTGGGTCAGCGCCTCGATGAGCCGCCCGAGGTCCTGCGCCCCGCGTTGAATCGCCTCGAGGCCGAGCCGCGCGCGCTCGTCGGTGGCGCTCGCCGCCTCGAGGAGCTCCGCGCCGAGGCCGATCGAGAGCAGGGGCGACTTCACGTCGTGCGAGACGGCGTAGAGGAGCGTGTCGAACAGCGCCTCGAACTCATCGGACGGCGCGCTCGTGACGGGGCCCGCGACCGGCGGCAGGCCGAGGTGGGTGGGGCGTGCTTCGGTCATCGGGGTTCCTTCCCCAGCGACGCGCTGTCGCGCGCCGATGCGTCCACGCTACTCAGGGATTCCGCGGCCCGCGATGAGGGAACACCCTGACTTCACCCTCGGACTTCACCCTGGCCTCCGCGACCCCGCGCTCTCAGTCGTTTCCGGCGACGGCACCCAGCGCGCCGCCGCCGAGGATGTGCGCGTGGATGTGCGGCACCAGCTGCCCGGCATCGCGGCCGCAGTTGAACACGACCCGGTACCCGCCGTCCTCGAGGCCCGCGCGACGCGCGATCTCGCCCGCCGCGACGAGCATGCGCCCTGCCCACCCGACGTCCTCGGTGGTCAGGCCGGCCACCGAGGCGGGCGGCTCGCCTCGGGGGATGAGCACGACGTGGACGGGCGCCGCCGGCGCGATGTCCCGGAATGCGATGAACTCAGCGTCCTCGTAGACGCGGTCGCTCGGGATCTCGCCGCGGAGGATGCGGGCGAAGACGTTGTCGGGGTCGTAGGGCACGCGTGCGCTCCTCGAATGGCTGAGGTGGCTCAGACGGCGACGGGCAGAGCCTCGAGGCCCCGCAGCGTGAAGGTGCCGCCTCGCACGGGCTCGCCTGCGAGGTGCAGCGACGGCCAGCGCGCGAGCAGCGCACCGAGGGCGATCTCGGTCTCGAGGCGCGCGAGCGGCGCACCGAGGCAGAAGTGCGGCCCGAGGCCGAACGCCAGGTGTCGCTCGCGCTCGAGGCGGATGTTGAAGCGGTCCGGGTCAACGAACCGCGCCGGGTCTCGGTTCGCCGCGCCGAGGGCCACCAGCACCGACTCGCCCGCCCGAATCTGGCGCTCCCCGAGGCGGCCGTCCGTCTTCGCGAAGCGGATCAGCGTCTGCACCGGGCTGTCCCAGCGCAGCACCTCCTCGATGGCGCGCGGGAGGAGCGAGGGGTCGCGGCGCAGCTCGTCGAGCTCGCGCGGGTTCCTCGACAGTGCGAGCACGGCGTTGCCGATGAGGTTCGTGGTCGTCTCGTTGCCCGCGACCAGCAGCAGGATTCCGAAGGCGAGTAGCTCCTCGTGGGTCAGCCGGTCGCCCGAGTCCTCGGCCTGCACGAGCGCCGAGAGCAGGTCCTCCTCGGGATGCTGGCGCAGGCGCGCGATCACCGGCTCGAGGTAGGCGATCAGCTCGGTGGTGGCGCGGCGGGCCGCCTCGATGGTTGCCTGCGGCGTCATCGGCCGCGTCGTGGCGGCGATCGCGTCGGACCACGCCTTGAACCGCGCGCGGTCCTCGGGCGGGATGCCGAGCAGCTCGGCGATCACGATCACGGGCAGGGGCTGGGCGAGCGCCTGCATCAGGTCGAACGGCTCATCGGACGGCGCGGCATCGAGGAGCTCGCGCGTGACGGTCTCGATGCGCGCGCGCAACGCCTCGACGGTGCGCGGCGTGAACGCCCGGTTGACCAGCCCTCGGAGACGGGTGTGTGTCGGTGGGTCCGAGTTGAGCACCGTGGCGACGTGCCCCAGCGGCGAGGCGTTGCGTTGCTGGTTGAGCGCCTGCGCGAGCGGGCTCGTCGCCACGCGCAGGTCCGAGGAGTACGTGTCGGCGTCGCGCAGCACCGCCTCGGCCTCCGCGAACGACGTCACGACCCACACCTGGAGCGCCAGGCTCCGGTGCACGGGGTCCTGCCCTCGCAGCGCCGCATAGTGGGGGTACGGGTCGGCCAGGAACGAGGGGAGGAAGGGGTTGAACATGGCTAGCTGCGTCGTCATGGATCTATCGTAGTCGGCGCGGCGCGTTCCCATGGCGTCGCCTGCCCGCCTCGCGAGGTATGTGATGCCGTCGATGCGCCAGGCCCCCGAGCAGGCCTCACTCGAGTTCCATCCCGTGGAGGGCGAGCGCTGGGCCGACCTCGTGCGGTTGTTCGAGGGGCGCGGCGGGCCGAAGTACTGCTGGTGCATGGTCTGGCGCGACGCCGGCCCTCAGCGGGGCCAGCTCACGAACGACGACCGTAAGGCCCTGCTCGGCGCGCGCGTCGAGGCGGGGACGCCGATCGGGATCCTCGCGTACGCCGAGGGCGAGCCGGTGGGCTGGTGCTCGGTCGCGCCGCGGGACACGTACCTCGAGGGTGCGCTCAAGGGCATCGAGGCGCCGGGCGACGCGGTCTGGTCGATCGTCTGCTTCTACGTGCCCCGCGCTCGTCGCCAGACGGGGCTCGGTCGTGCCCTCCTCGACGCGGCGGTGCGCGAGGCGACCGCTCGAGGCGCCACGCTGATCGAGGCCTACCCGGTGGACCCCGATTCGCCCTCGTACCGGTTCATGGGCCACGTGTCGATGTTCGCGGCGGCCGGCTTCACCGAGTCGCACCGTGCGGGCAAGCGCCGCCACGTCCTGCAGCTCCGCGTCCCGACTCGATAGGCGCGCACGCCGGCGGCGGCCCGCCGAGGCTGATACTGGGTGGTGCGTCCGGGCGGGCGCGCTCACGCGTCGTGCGTGCCGCGGTACACTTGTGACGCCCTTCACGAGCTCTCGCGGTCCCGGAGGTCTCGATGGCGTATCGCTCCGAGGTCGGCGGCAGGCAGCTCCAGGCGCCGGTCCGCCCTCCGTACGGCCGTATCCGCCGCTCGCTCCCCCTCGTAGCCACGGTGGTCGGGCTCTGGCTGCGCTGGCGGGTGCTGCGCGTGCAGCGGCGCATCTTCGGCGTCGCGGCGATGGAGGGCGCCACGCATCGCTTCCACCAGGCGGCCGCCGAGGCCATCGTGCGCCGCGCCGTGAAGCAGCAGGGCCTGATCATCAAGACCTGCCAGTTCCTCGGGAGCCGCGCCGACATCCTGATGGAGGAGTACGTGCGGACGCTCTCCCTCCTCCACGACGCCGTGCCGCCTCGGCCGTGGCCGGAGATGCGTGCGGTCATCGAGGGGGAGCTCGGCACCACCGTCGAGGAGCTGTACGCCACCTTCGACCCGCACCCGATCGCCGCGGCGTCCCTCGCGCAGGTGTACCGCGCGACGCTCGACGATGGCACCGACGTCGCGGTGAAGGTGCAGTACCCGGGCATCGAACGGGTGGTCGAGTGGGACCTCGATGTCATCCGCTGGCTGGCGAACGTGTGGGCGAAGATCGAGACGGTGTTCGACCTCCGGCCGGTCGCCGAGGAGATGTCGCGCAACGCTCCCGAGGAGGTGGACTTCCTCCATGAGGGGCGGGCCTCCGAGGAGTTGGCGGGCCTCCTCGGGGAGCGGGCCGACGTGGCCATCCCGCAGATCTACTGGCAGCGCTCAGCGCGCCGGGTGCTCACCATGGACTACCTCGAGGGGATCCGCATCACGGACCTCGAGGCGTTGCGGGCTGCCGGCGTCGACCCGGCGCGTGCCGCCGACACGCTGATCGATCTCTACAACACGATGATCCTGCGCCACGGCATGTTCCACGCCGACCCGCACCCCGGGAACCTCCTCGTGCTGCCGCCGGACGGCATCCATCCGATGCGCATCGGCCTGATCGACTTCGGCCTGACGAAGCGCCTGACGGACGAGTTCCGCGAGATGGTGATCGTGCTGACGACGGCGATCATCGCGCAGCGCCCGGCGGAGATCACCGACGCGATGGAGGATATGGGCTTCCGCGCCCGCATCCGCGACGAGGAGACGTACGCCGCGATCGGCCAGGCGTTCCTCGGTGATGTGTTGCGCTCCGGCAAGGCGTACATGGACCAGCAGCTCTTCGCGGAGGTCAACCTGCGCCTCGGACGGATCCTCCGGGCCAACCCGCTCGTCGAGGTGCCGCCCGACGTCATCCTCATTGCGCGCGTGATGGGGTTGCTGTCGGGCATCAGCCGCAGCCTCGAGTCGGACGCGGACCTCCTCCAGGCGATCGAGGAGTACCTGCGCCCGCCCGCCCTCGAGGAGGCCGCCGTGGAGACGGTGGGGTAATCGGTCGCACCGTGCCCCCCGCACCAAGCGCCGCGCGAGCGCCCGGCGGTACGCGTGGGCGTGTCGCTGAGTCCTCGCCAACCGTGTGTTTGGCCGTTACGTCGGCCGATGATCCGTCCACATGACTCGACACATCATGGCGTACGTGGTCCTCGCCGCGTTCCTCGGAGCGTGCGCCACGCCTCCCGCCGAGGTGAATCCCAACGCGCCCGGCGGCTTCCACATCGTGCAGGCGGGTGACACCTTCGAGTCCATCGCCGGCCAGCACCAGGTCGATACCGCCTCGCTGCTGCTGCTGAACAAGCTCCCGCCCGAGGCGTCACTGCGCGCGGGGCAGCCGCTTGCCCTCCCGGCGCCGGGCACCATCTCGACGAGTGGGGCGCCGCCCGCGGCCGCCTCCACCGCTGCCTCGGCCGGCCCGGCCGCACCGGCCGCTCCCGTCGCGCCCGCTGCCGAGGCGACCCGGGCCGCCGAGGCCGTCGAACCGGCCGCAGGGGGAACGGCACCCCTCGATGCGCCGAGCGTGGACGCACCGATCGCTGCGGCCAGCCCCACCGTCGAGGTGCGCCCCGCGCCGCCGTCGCCGCTCTCGGCGGAGTGGCTCGAGCTCCAGCGCTCGCGCATCAATGACGCGATCCAGGGGCTGCGCGACCTCTACACGGACACCCTCGAGCGGCCGTACGGCATCGTCATCGTGGCCCTCGCGGGCCTGGTCGGCGCCTTCGTCGCGTTCCAGGTCGCGCTCTGGCTGGGGAAGGAGCTGGTGCTCGCGCTGCTCCCCCTCGCCCGGCGCCTGCAGTTCATCGGCCACGAGCTGGTGCTGAACGTGTGGTACGCCGCGTGGTGGGCTGGCCTCGCGTTCTACGTTCCGGCCGAGAAGGGCTGGCGCCTCGTGCGGCCGTGGGTCGAGCCGCGCGCGCGAGCCCTCGCGGAGCTGGCGCGCGAGCGCGGCACGGTGTGGTCGCGTCGCACGTGGGCGTGGCTGCAGGAGCACGGCAGGCAGGCCGCCATTGCGATTCGCGACGAGGCCATCGATGCCCTCGAGGAGCTGGCGCTGAAGCGGCCGATCTTGCGCGGCGTCGCTGATCGCCTCCAGAGCCTGGCCTACCAGCGCGAGACACACGCGCTGCGCACGCGCGTCCCGGGTAGCCCCACCCTCGAGGTCTGGCCGCCCGCCGAGACGGCGCTCATTGCCGCGATGAAGAGCGGCTCGATCGCGGTGCACTTCACGCCGGTCCTCGGGGTGGGCGAGGCCGTCGCGGCCCTGGACGCCTCGCTGCGGTGGAGCCGCCCCGACGGCACGGTCGTGGGGGACGCCCGGCTCGCGAGCGCCATCGAGCGCCCGGGGTATACGCAGGCCCAGCGTGCCTCGCTGGAGCTCGTGCTTGGCGACGCGGCCAGACGCGTCGCGGACGCCTCGGAGGACGGCCCGCGGTCGGTGGTCGTGAACATCGGGCGCCCGCAGTTCTCCGACCCCACGCTCTTCGCGATCCTGCGCCGCGTGCTGCAGCAGACGAGCGTGCCTCCCGAGGCCCTTGAGCTGAGCGTCGACGAGCGCGCGATCCTCGCCGACCTCGATGCTGCCTCGGAGGTGCTGGGCGAGCTCAACGAGTTCGGCGTGCGGACCAGTGTGCGCGACTTCGGGGCGCTCACCGGCGAGCAGCTAGGCGCGCTGCAGGTGAGCGGCGTGAGCATCGACTTCTGGAACAGCCGCCGCGACGAGCGCGTCTCGCGCTACGTCTCGGAGAGCGTCCGCACCGCGCGGCAGGCGGGCCTCGTCGTGACGGCCGACCGGGCCGAGATGCCCGAGGAGATCGAGTTCGCGCGCTCGCTGGGTTGTGAACGCCTCACCGGCCCGCGCGCGGAGGCCCCGCCCGCACCCGCCGAGGAGCGCCCTGCCTCGACGCTGCCGTCCGACGACGCGGCGGCGATCACCGCCGCGGCCTGAGGCCCGACCGACCAGCGCTCGACCTCGCGGTTACCGATCGCTACGGATCGCCACGGATCGCTACGAACACGACCGATCGCTCCGACAGCCGAAGAGCCGCCTCGTGAGGGCGGCTCCTGTCTGCCGTTTCGGCCGTTCCGTATGGCTGTGGCGTGCGCGCGTCGAGAGACGCTTGCGACTACGCGGCCCGCCCGGGGGTGCTCTCCTCGAGGAGGCCGAGCGCGAGCACGCCCTCGATGGTTGCGAGCATGGACTCGACGGCGGCGCCTGCGTCGGCAATGTTCGTCCGGCGGTCCGGCGCAGCCAGCGAGGCGAACCAGGCGAGGAGCGCGAACGGCTGGCGTAGCTCGTCCGCCCACCGCGTCGCGCCATCCATCGAGCGCAGGGCGGTCTCGAGGGCCGCGGCGACCAATTCGACGTCCTGGCGTGCCGCGGTGATCGCGCGCCCCTCGAAGCCCTCGCGCTCGAGGGGGGCGAGCCGGTCGCGCGCCTCAACCGCTGCCAGGAACGCCCTCGCGAGGGCCTCCGTCTGCTCCACGCTGACCTCCACCTCGGGATCCGATGGCCGCCGCAACGCGACGCGCGGACGCGCCGGGCGACTGACCGACTTCGGCGCCTCGTCGAGCGGGCGCGGCCTGGCCGGCGAGCGCAGGACGATCGCGGGCTCCGGGGACGGGACCGCCTCGGAGCCGCGGTGCGCGGTGTGTCCGGTGTGCGGCGTGTGCTCGGACGGAGGAGGCGAGGCCGCGGGCGCCGGGACCACCTCGGGAGGGGCGGCTGCTGCGAGGGGCGGCTCGCTGACCGTGGCAGCGACGGGCGCCGGTGCGGGAATGGCCTCCGGCTCCGCGGGCTGAGGCGCGTTCGCGCGTGCGCCAGCGGCGCCTCGTGAGCCGCGCCCGCCTCGTCGTGTGGTGCGCTCTGCGCGGGCCGCCGCTGGAGCCGAGGCCGCCGCGGGCTGTCGCGGCTGGACCACCTCGGGGGCCGCGGGCTTCCCGGCGACCTCGGCTTCGGCGGCGGGCTCGGGCTGCGCGTCGGCGTCCGAGGCGCCGGCGCTGGCGCCGAACGGCGGATTGCCGATGCCCGTGAGCGTCGGGAAGGTCATGGTCGTCGTCGAGGGGCCAGAGGCGATCCGGGCTCGCCCCTCCAGCCCCGAGGGGAGCCGGACGAGGTACTCCTCGGCAGGCAGCAGGCGGCGGAAGACCACGGGCAACTCGAGCTGCCCACCCCAGTCAGCGCCGAAGAAGTCGTCCCGCCGCCAGAGTCGTGCGGCAGCCTTCAACGAGGGCTGGCCTTCGCGGAGGATCTCCAGCAGGCCTTCCCACACGAGCTCGTTCATGGGCTCGCCTCGCGATTCCCGCGCCTGCTAGAGGCCCGCAGAGAAGCTCGTGAAGAAGCCTGAGATCGAGGTTCCGATCGTCGTCAACGCGAAGATCAGTGCCACCGAGAGCAGGCTCAGGATGAGGCCGTACTCGGCCATCGTCTGGCCCGACTCCTCGGCAGACACGTGACCCATGGTCCGACGCAGGACGCGGATGAGTCTCATCGGCTCTGGCTCCTTCTTGAGGACCGCGTGGGGAGCGGTCGTTGTCGCGGAAGTTGAGGTCGGTGCCCCAGTAACCAGTAGGGGTTCCCCTGAACCGTCGGCGAATTTGCTAGCGAACTTGAGGCCAGACGCTAAAGAACTGCGAAGCGTCCGCCGATAGTCGCTCTGACGGCACGACAGGGGCACTCACGGTGGGGTTCCTGTCTCCGGTGGTCACACCGACCGGACGCTCCTCGGCGGACCCGCTCTCCGAACAACGATCGGAGCGGCGCCGCCGGGAACAGCCCCGACGGGTGGTCCCGCAACGTCTGTCCACCGTTGGAGCCAAGGGAGTCCCCATGTTCGCTCGCATCAACGACGCTCTCATCCGCGGCATGGCCGAGTACAAGTCGCGGGAAGAGGGCCAGGCCATGGCCGAGTACGGCCTCATCCTTGCCCTGATCGCGGTGGTGGCGATCGCCGCCCTCACCACCCTCGGCACGGGCGTGTCGGCCAAGTTCGGCAGCGTCTCCGCCAAGCTGTAGTCCACCACCTGCAAAACCAATCCAGCGGCCACGGGAATCCCGTGGCCGTCCTGGGATCCGGAGGGAACTCAATGTTCAGCAAGATGAACGACGCTCTCATTCGCGGCATGGCCGAGTACAAGTCGCGCGAGGACGGCCAGGCGATGGCCGAGTACGGCCTCATCCTGGCGCTGATCGCTGTCGTCGCGATCGCCGCCCTCACGACTCTCGGCACGGGCGTGGCGACGAAGTTCGGCAGCGTCTCCGCCAAGCTGTAAGTCGCACGTTCAGCACATCGATGCTGGAACGCTGGCCGCGGAGACTCCGCGGCCAGCTTTCTGTTGCCCGGAATCACGGTGCGGCCTCGTGGTTCCCGGTCCCAGCGCGACGCCGAACCTCTACAGACCGCAACAGACTTGTCGATGATGAGGACGGTGCTTCGGATCCGCGGCGGTTCGTCGCCTCTCGATGCACGCCACGCACGTCAGAATTCGCACGGGAGTGAGCCATGCGCCCACTGTTTGCTCGACCGTCCATGCTCGGCGCGATTCTCGCCCTCCTCGTGGGGGGTGGGGCGTACTCGTACATGGGTTCGGGCGCCGGAGGCGACAGCGGTCCGCGGGTGTCGGTGGTCGTGGCCGCCGAGGACATCGCCGGACGCTCGAAGATCGCGGCCCCCCAGCTCCTCGTGAAGGAGTTCCCCGCCGAGGCGGTGCACCCGCTGGCCGTGCGGACTCCGGACCAGGCGGTGGGCAAGTTCACGCTCGTGCCGCTGCGCGCCGGTGAGCCGCTGATCGCGGCCGACCTCAGCGCCACGCCCGGCAGTGGCGACCTTGCATCCCTCATGAAGGAGGGCATGCGCGCGGTCTCCATCGCGGTGTCCGATGCAGGCGCGGCGGGTGGCTTCATCGCCCCGGGCGACCACGTCGACCTCGTGGGCATCTTCTCGGAGCAGGCCACGGCCACCTTCATCGCCTCGGACATCGAGGTGCTCGCCGTCTCGACGACGCTCCTCGGCAGCACGCCCCCGCCGAAGCAGCCGGGCAACCCGACGGCGGTCAGCACGACCCTGACGCTCGCAGTCACGCCCGAGATGGCTCCGCGCATCATCGTCGGCGAGACGCTGGGGATGATCCGCGTCTCGCTGCGGCGCGCGGGTGACACCGCGCCGGCACCAAACGTCCAGGTCAAGCTCGACCAGCTGTTGCAGCCGCTGGCCGTGGGTGCCCCCGCACCGGTCGCGCCGCCCGCGACGACCCCAGCCCGCTAAGCGCACAGCGAGACACACGAGGTCTGCCGTGGTCATCAGCGCCCGTCGCAATGAGGCCGAGCCCACCATCGATCGCGCTCTGACGATCCTCCTCGTCAGCAGCGATCCCGAGGTGATGGAGTCGATGCGACTCGCGCTCTCGGGGCCCGGCTTCGAGTGCGTCGGCGAGGCGTGGCCCGGCATCGATGCCGCGCGGCGCGCCGCCGCCACGCAGCCGGACGTGGTGGTCCTGCACGTCGAGGATCCGCTGGTGCCGGCGCTCAAGACGGTGCAGGCGATCGCTGAGGCGTGCCCGGCCGGCCTCGCGGTGGTGTCCAGCCTGACCGAGATCGACACCGTGCGCCGCGTCATGAACGCCGGCGCCCACGACTTCCTCACGCTCCCCCTCACCGACGACGCACTGCAGGACGCGGTCATTCGCGCCGCACGCACCGCCGAGCGCCGCCGCAACAACGTCTCCGACCAGGACCGCTCGCCGGCATCCTCGGCCACGGGCACCGTGATCAGCGTCGTGGGACCTCGAGGCGGGGTGGGCAAGACGGTGGTCGCGGCGAACCTCGCGATCGAGATCGCGCGCCTCACCGGCACCGCGGTCGCCATCGCGGACCTTGACCTGCACTTCGGGGAGGTGGCGCTCGCCCTCGATGTGCTGCCGCAGTCGGGGCTGCAGGACTGGCTGCGCGAGCACGCCGGCCGTCCGAACGCCCCGCTCGCCCGACACCTGACCGACCACCACTCGGGGCTGCGCGTGCTGGCCGCTCCGCTCGAGTCGTCCCCGGATGTCACGGTGACGGCGGCCGACGTGGCGGACCTCGTCTCCGACCTCAGCGGGACGCACGAGTACGTGGTCCTCGATACCCCCGCGTCGCTCTCCGAGGCGACGGCGGCGGCGATCGACCTCGCGCCGCTGACGCTCATCGTGACCTCGCCCGACCTGCCGTCCCTCCGCGCGACGCGCTACCTCGTGGACACGCTGCACGCCTGGGACATTCCGGACGAGCGGCTGCGGCTGGTGCTGAACCACCCGACCGAGGTGCTGAAGGTCTCCCCGGAGGATGTCCTGAATGCGGTGGGCCTG
This sequence comes from Dehalococcoidia bacterium, assembly GCA_020845735.1. Classification (GTDB taxonomy): domain Bacteria; phylum Chloroflexota; class Dehalococcoidia; order UBA2979; family UBA2979; genus RBC038. The sequence continues at coordinate 12,624 of JADLFF010000047.1, read as the reverse complement.
CCGGTCGCCTGGCAGATCCCGTTCGACCAGAACGCGCTGCGAGCCCTCGCGGCCGGCGTGCCGGTGAGCGACTACCGCCCGAACTCCGCGCTCCCGCAGGAATTGCGTGACATCGCTCGATTCGTGGCGGGCGTCAGTGCGCCTCGCCCGGCTCGCAAGCGACTGTTAGGGGTGTTCTAATGCCACTGATTCCGCGTCCGTCGTACGGTCGAGGCAACGCCGCCCCCGATAGCTCCTCGGATGGCGCCATTGACGTGTCGCCCCGCGGCGCGCCCGGTGAGCCGCCGGAGCCGACCGACGAGGAGCTCGATCTTGCCGAGCTCGGCGAGATCACGGGCGCCCTCGAGTCTGCGCTGACGGGCACCCCTCGCGACGCGGGCAGCAACGCTCCGATTCCCTTCCCGGCTCCCGCGCCCGCCGCGCCAACCTCGCCGGGCGCGCCGGTCAACGAGCTGGCCGCCGAGTCGCCCGCAGTCGCGAGCCCGCCATTGGCTGCGGCGGACCCCGCGCCGGCGCCCTCGGGGCCCGCGCCCGCCCCGGCCCCGCGCCCTGCGATCGCCCAGCAGCCGCCCTCGATGCCGCGTCCCACCTCGATCAGCCGCCCGGCGGCCGCGCCCTCCGCGAGTGCGGAGCTCCGCCAGCGACTGCACCGCGCGCTGATCGCGGAGATCGACCAGAGCAGCCTGAACTCGATGGCCGCCGCCGACGCCCGCGCGTTCGTCGAGGGGGCCGTGCGCCAACTGATCGAGCGCGAGGTCCCGACCGCACGAGCCAACTCGCGTGACCGCCTCGTGGAGATGATGGTCGACGACGTGCTCGGCCTCGGGCCCCTGGAGCCGCTGCTCCGCGACCCGACCATCTCCGAGATCATGATCAACGGGTCGAAGCAGGTCTACATCGAGCGCAAGGGCAAGCTGCACGTCGCGCCGGCCGAGTTCCAGGACGACGCGCACGTGGTCCACGTGATCGAGCGCATCCTCGCGCCGACCGGGCGCACCATCGATGAGGCGACACCCCTCGTGGACACGCGCCTCCCCGACGGCTCGCGTGTGAACGCCGTCATCCCTCCGGCCACGATCACCGGGCCGCTGCTGACGATTCGAAAGTTCGTGGCCGACCGCCTGACCGCGGACGACCTGGTGGCGATGGGCTCGCTGTCCGCGGAGTCGCGCGACATCCTGGCCGCGATCGTCCTCGCGGGGCTGAACATCATCGTGTCCGGCGGTACCGGCTCCGGCAAGACGACGATGCTGAACGTGCTCTCCTCGTGGATCCCGGCGGACGAGCGCATCGTCACGATCGAGGACCCCGCGGAGCTGTCGCTCCGCCAGCCGCACGTCGTACGCCTCGAGGCGCGCCCCAACGAGCGCGTGAACCCGATCCACCAGGGTGACCTGCTCAAGAACTCGCTGCGTATGCGGCCGGACCGCATCATCGTCGGTGAGACGCGTGGCGCCGAGGCGTTCGACATGCTCCAGGCGATGAACACGGGTCACGATGGCTCGCTCTCCACGATCCACGCGAACACCCCTCGCGATGCCGTTCGCCGCATCGAGAACATGGTGATGATGGCCGGCTACGACCTGCCGGTGCGTGCCATCCGCGAGCAGATCGCGTCCGCCATCGATGTGGTCATCCAGATCTCACGTATGCGCGATGGTTCCCGTCGCGTCACCGCCATCTCCGAGGTCGTCGGGATGGAGGACCAGACGGTCACGATGCAGGACCTCTTCCTCTTCCGCCAGGAGGGGGTGGAGGAGGACGGCCACATCCTCGGTAAGCTGGAGCCGACGGGCCTGCGCCCGTCGTTCGCCGACCGCCTCGAGGAGATGGGGATCCGCCTGCCGTCCGCGCTCGACCGGGATTGGGTGGCCTGAGATGACCCTCGTGCTCGCGATCGGCGCCGGCGTTGCGGTCTGGCTGCTGGTGATCGGCCTGACCTCAGGCGAGCAGGACGAGAAGGAGCGCCGCGAGGAGCTGCTCGCGCGCGTCCGTGGCGACCACCCGGACCGCGCCACGACGTCGCAGGCGGCGCCTCAGCAGCGGCGTTCGCTGTTCGCAGGCAAGAGTGCAGGCGCGGCGCTGCGCGGGGCGAGCACGGGCATCCCGGCTCGGATGGAGCCTGCCCTGGTGCGCGCCGGCTTCGAGGCCCGCCCGCGCGAGTTCACGATCAACGCCGCGATCGTCGGGGCGATCCTCGGTACGGGCGCGGGCACGTTCATCGGGCCTGCGGGCTTCCTGCTCGGTGGGCTGTTCGCCCTCGTGGGGGCCTGGTGGCTCGTGCAGTCGCGCACGAAGAAGCGCCTCGGGCGCATCAACAGCCAGCTCGTCGACCTGCTCCAGGTGGTCGCGGGAGGCCTCACCGCGGGGCAGTCGTTCCTCCAGTCGGTGGCTGCCGCCGCGAGGGAGATCGGGGACCCGATCGCCTCGGAGCTGCGGCTCTTCCTCAACGAGATCGAGCTCGGTGCCACGATGGACGGCGCGTTCGAGCGCCTCCGCAACCGCGTGGGCGACGAGGACCTGTCCCTCGTGATTGACGCCGTCCTGATCCAGCGTCGCGTGGGCGGCAACCTCGCCGAGGTGCTCACGAATATCTCGTGGACCATCCGCGAGCGGATCCGGATCCGCGGCGAGGTGGCCGCGCTCACCGGCCAGGCCAAGATGTCGGGCTGGGTGCTGGGCGGGCTGCCCGTCGGCCTCGCGATGATCCTCACGGCGATCAACCCGAACTACATGTCACCGCTCTTCACGACGGACATGGGGCGGCTGATGCTCGCCGGCGGGATCGTGAGCGAGGTGGCCGGGTTCATCGTCATGCGCAAGATCGCCTCGGTGCAGGCGTAGGGCCGAGGAGGATTCGATGGCACTCATCATCGCCGGCGCCTTCGCCCTCGCGGCCTTCCTCGCGGTCCGGGCGCTTGCCGCCGAGTCCCGCGCGCCTGCCTCGGCGTGGCGTGACGCGACGTTCGGCACGAACACGCAGGCACAGGGCCCCACGCTGACCGAGTCTGCGCTGCGCACCCGCTCGCGACTCGAGAAGCTGGCGACGACGCTGCCGCGGCTCCAGGACTGGCAGGTCCCGGCGCAGCGCCTCGTGGAGGCGGCGGGCATGGCGCCTGGCTTCTCCGGCGGTAGCCTCCTCGGGCTCTCCGCGGTGCTCTCGGTGGCGGGCCTGCTCGTCGGGCTGCTCCTCTTCGCACCCGCGGGCTACCAGCCCAAGGAGTTCGCGATGGTGGGGGCGCTGGTCGCCCTCGCGGCTGGCGGGCCGATGATCATGGTGAGCGGCCGCGCGACGAGGCGCCGGGACGCCATCGACCGGGCGCTCCCCGACGTGATGGACCTGCTGGTCGTCTCCGTGGAGGCGGGACTCGCCCTCGAGGGAGCGCTGGCGCGCGTGTCGGCGCGGGCTGCGAATCCCCTCACGCAGGAGATCCAGCGCGCCCTGAACGAGATCTCGCTGGGTCGTCGGCGCTACGACGCCCTCCAGAGCATGGGCCTGCGCTGCCAGGTGGCCACGCTGCAGACGCTGGTCAACGCGATGAACCAGGCGGAGCGCACGGGCATGCAGATGGGCCCGGTGCTGCGCGCACAGTCCGAGCAGATCCGCACGAGGCGCCGCCAGCTGGCCGAGGAGAAGGCGCTGAAGGCCCCGCTGAAGATGCTCTTCCCGCTGGCCTTCTTCATCTTCCCGGCCATGTTCCTGGTCATCCTGGGGCCGGCGGTCATCCCGTTCCTCTAGGCTGAGCAGGCTCCGAGGACGCAGCGTCGGGGGGCGCGCAGTGGCACACGTACTCGTGGATGCGCGGAACGGCGCGTGTGTCGCGTCCAACCTCGAGCTGGCTCGCTCGATGTGGGAGCGCTCGCGGGGACTCCTCGGACGCCGCGCGCTACCCGAGGGCGGCGGCATGCGCTTCGACGCCACCAACTCGATCCACATGCTGTTCATGCGCTTCGCGATCGACGTGGCCTACCTCGACCGGAGCGACCGGGTGGTCAAGGTCGTGCACGACCTCGCACCGTGGCGCTTCTCCTCGCACTTCCGCGCGAAGACCACGGTCGAGCTGCCCGCGGGGACGTTGAGGCGGTATGACGTGCGCGTCGGGGACGTCCTCGAGCTGCGGTCCGCCGAGGCGGCGGCGTGACCGCGCAGCCCCTCGAGCCGTCCGAGCCGCCCCAGGCGTCCGAGTCGTCCCAGCTGCCCGAGGCGCTTCCCGAGGAGTCGCCAGCGCCGGTGACGGGACGGTCCGCCACGTTTTTCGCGCTGGTCGCGGCGGCGGTCGCGCTCGCCGTCCTCGGAGGCGGGGCGCTCCTCGAGGTTGACGCGCGCCCGGCCCTGCAGCTCGCCGCGTTCGCGATCACCGTCGTGGCGGGCATCGAGGACCTGCGCACGCGCAAGATCCGCAACGTGCTGACGGCGCCCGCGCTGGTCCTCGCGTTCGCCGGTGCGCCCTCGTATCCGAGTGCGGCACTCGCGGTCGTCGTGGCGCCGCTCCCGCTGCTCGCGCTGGCGATCCTGCAGCCGGGCGGCATGGGGATGGGCGACGTCAAGCTGGCTGCGGTCGCCGGCGCGCTCGCCGGCCTCCGAGCGGTGCCCGCCTGGTGGGTCGCGACGGCCCTCGCGGGCGGTCTGCTGGGCGTGATCGCGATCATCCGCGGCGGCCGTCGAGGGAGCACGATGGCCTACGGGCCGGCGCTCGTGCTCGCGATTGGCTGGGTCATGTTCGGGCCAGGCGCGCGCTGACGCCTCGGAGGGCCCGCCTTACTCGAGGGCGCCCGCGACCCGCGCCGCCTCGATGAAGGCCACGATCGAGTCGAAGTAGAGCTGCTCCCCCACCCAGAGCAGGTCGTTGTGCCCGGCCTCGGGGATGGTCACGAGCTGTCGGGGCTCCACGGTCATCAGCTCGAAGAGCTCGTGCGCCCTCGCGAGGGGCACGAGGTCGTCGTACTGCCCGTGGATGATCAGCGTGGGGAGGGCGATCGAGGCGATCTTCTCGTCGTGGGCCTTCGCGAGGAGGCCACCGCGCTCGGTGTCGAGGAGGCCGTACCGCTCGAGGGAGCGCCGGATGTTCCCCGCGCCGCTCTCGATGATCAGCCCCCCGAACCTCGTCGGCGCCTGCGCGGCGGCCTCGAGGGCGGCCTGGGCACCCATGCTGCGCCCCATGATCCAGCGCGCCCCGGTGTACCCCTCGACGTCGAGGAAGGCGTGGAACGCGCTCGCGATCGGGTGCGCGTCACCGACCAGCGCCTCGACGGTGGGGATGCCGCCACTGGCGCCGTAGCCACGGAACTCGGCGACGAAGAGGTTCATCCCCCGGTCCTCGTAGATCGAGGAGATGTCGTCGTAGTCGCTCGCGATCTCGCCGTTGCCGTGGAAGTAGAGGAGCGTCGGCCACTCGGGGTTGGCCCCGAAGAAGCGCGCTCCGACCGAGATGCCGGAGGCGACCTCGATGAGCTGGTCGCGCGCGCCATTGGTCGCGGGCCAGAGGTCGTCGCGGGGGTAGAACATCGAGGCGGGCGCGCCGGCCTCGTCCAGGATGCGGTAGTCCGACGGCTCGAGGTACGCCACGCCTGTCCTCCTCCAGCACGGCCGTGCAACCCGCCGAGCGTAACAAACCGTGCGGCCTCGGCGAGCGCCGCCACGCGTGCCCGGTCCCGGCACCCGGCCCGCGAGGTCATTCCGTGCGGAGTACAATCCCGCCGCGCTGCAAACAGGCGCAACTGCGAAAGGAATGACCGATGACCACCTCGGCCGCGACGGCGCCCGCCCAGGACCAGCAATTCGAGGGCCTGCACATCGAACGCGACGGTGCGGTGGGCCGCATCACCCTCAACCGCCCGGAGAAGCTCAACGCGATCCTCCACACGATGATCCACGGCATCGATCAGACCGTGGAGGCGTGGGGCAAGGACCCGTCGATTCGCGTGATCGTGATCACGGGGAGCGGGCGCGCGTTCTCGTCGGGGGACGACATCGTGGGCGGGATGGGCGACCGCCCTTCGGACTACGTCTTTGAGCCGACGGGGATGAACACGAACCTCGGGCCGCACCACCACATGGTGAAGTCGATCCTGTCGGCGCCGAAGCCGGTGGTGGCCGCCCTCAACGGGCGCACGCACGGCGCGGGCTGGGTGACTGCCCTCGCGTGCGACTTCCGTGTCGCGCGCTCGGACGCGCTGATCGGCGACATCCGCTCCGGCAAGGCGATCTTCGCCGGGCAGACGGTGCCCCTCATCCTGCCTCGCCTGATCGGCCAGTCGAGGGCGATGGACATCCTGATCACGGGCCGGGTGTTCGACGCCACGGAGGCGGAGCGCTACGGCATCGTGCAGCGGCTGTGGAGCCCGGAGGACTGGGACCGCGAGCTGGCGGCCTTCATCGATGAGCTGGCCAACGGTCCGACGCTGACCTACGCGGCCTGGAAGCTCACCGTGAACCGCTCTGTGCTGAACGAGCTGGACGCGTACACGGACTACGAGCGCCGGCTCGCGGCGCTTGCGGGCGCCTCGGAGGATGTTGAGGAGGGGCGCAACTCGTTCCGCGAGAAGCGCGCGCCGATCTTCAAGGGCCGCTAGCTCCTCGGGGTCCCGACCCACCACCAGCGACCGCGCGGACCGCCAACCTGAAGGGCGATCCGCGCGGCTCCTCGACGAACCGCTCGCCACATCGAAGTTGCGAGGGGCGAGCGCCGACGGGCGCGGTGCCCCTCGAGGGGTACGCGCGGCGCTCAGTGCGCGGCGTGGATCGGCATGGGGGCGCCGGCAGCGGCCCGCGCGAACGCGGGTCGGCTGCCGGCGCTCTGCCTGGATCCCCCTCGGATGTTCCCTAGCTGGCCGGGGCGGCCGCCTGCGGTGGGCCCTGCATGCGCTGCATCGGGTAGCCGCCCATGCCGAGGGTCACGTCCCAGATGTCAAACATGTGGTCGACGTCCTGGAACGGCTGCTCCGAGTAGAGCACGCGCTCGACGGTCGGCTGCGAGTACAGCGAGACGCGGTGCCCGGTCCCCCCGAACATGCAGCCACTCGCCACGCCGCCCTCGTCCGAGGCGAGCCACACCGCGAGGGGCGCGAGGTTGCGCGGGTCGCGCGTCGTGCCGCCGGCCGAGAGGCTCGGCGCGGGGGTGTCGCGATCGACGGCCAGCCCTCGATCAGTCATGCGCGTCGAGGCGAGCGGCGCGATGACGTTGCACGTCACCCCGTAGCGCTCGAGGGCGCGCGCGTTCGACCTCATCAGGCCGAGCTTGCCGGCGTGCGCCGCCGAGTAGTTGGGCTGGCCGGCTGCGCCGTAGATCCCGGCGTCCGAGGTGAAGTAGATGATGCGGCCGCCGCGTGTGCGCTCCTGCCGCCAGTAGATGGCCGCGAACTTCGTCGGGGCGAAGCACCCCTTGAGGTGCGCCCGCACGAGGCCGTCCCACTCCTCCTCGGTCTGGTTGAAGATCATCCGCTCGCGCAGGATGCCGTGCGCGCAGCAGAGGATGTCGAGGCCGCCATAGGTGTCGAGGGCGGTGCGCACGACCTTCTCGGCCGTGTCCATGTCGGCGATGTCGCCGACGATCGAGACCGCCTCACCGCCCGCCGCCTTGATCTCGTCGACCACGGCGTTCACGCGCGAGGGGTCCATGCCCATGCGCCCCTCGACGTCCGCGCCGGTGTCCGCAACCACGACCCTTGCGCCCTCGGCGGCGTACGTCTTCGCGATCCACGAGCCCATGCCACCGGCACCGCCGGTGACGATCGCAACCTTGCCTTCCAGGTGTCCTGGCATTGTCTGTGTCTTTCTCGCTCGTCGCTGCTGGATGTCGCTCGTCGAGGTGTCAGCTGCCGGGTGTCGCCGAGGGCACCGGGGCCGCCTCGCGACGCCAGCCGCCCGGGGGCGCGAACTCCTCGGCGCGGAAGTTCTCGCGCATCACCTTGAAGAGCGTGTCGACGTCCCAGAGTGGCTCGTTCGAGAACACCGAGCGGTCCCACGTCGGCTCGCGGTACATCGTGATCCGGTGCCCGCCGACGCCGAACGTGCGCCCGGTGATCGCCGCCCCACGGTCCGAGGCGAGGTACACGATCGAGGGGATGGCGTTCATCGGATCTCGGGCGGTGCCGGCCGCCGAGGCGCTTGGCGGGGGTGAGTCGCGGTCCACGCCTCGGTTGCGGTCCGTCATGCGGGTGGCCGCACCCGGTGCGATGCAGTTCGAGGTCACGCCGTAGCGCGCCAGGGCCTGGGCGTTCGACAGGCTGAGGCCGATCTTGGCCTGGTGCGCCGCCGAGTAGTTGGGCTGTCCTGCCTCGCCGTTGATGCCCGCCCCGGAGGTGAAGTAGATGATGCGGCCGCCGCGGTCGCGCTCCTGCCGCCAGTAGATCGACGCGAACTTGGTCGGTGCGAAGACGCCCTTGAGGTGCGACTTCATCACCGCGTCCCAGTCGTCCTCCTCCATGTTGAAGATCATGCGCTCGCGGAGGATGCCGTGAGCACAGACGAGGATGTCGAGCCCGCCGTATGTGTCGATGGCGAGCTTGATGAGGTTCTCCGCGACGTTCATCTCGGAGATGTCACCGACCGAGGCGACCGCCTCGCCGCCGTTCGCCTTGATCTCGTCGACGACCGCGTTGACCCTCGAGGGGTCCATCCCCATGCGGCCCTCGACGTCTGCGCCGGTGTCCGCAACCACGACTTTCGCGCCGTTCTGCGCGAAGATCTTGCAGATCCAGCTCCCCATGCCACCGGCACCGCCGGTCACGATCGCAACTTTGCCGTCCAGGTGTTTCGCCATGCGCAGGCCTCCAATCGCGGGCGGAAAGTAGTCCTGTAATCCCGGCGAGTCAATCGGATCGTGATGCTGTCGAGGGATCGCCCGCCTGCCTCTCGAGGACGACGGCCGACCGTCCTCACCCTCGTTCCACCGACCGACACCTCGTGCCCCGTACCGTGCGGCACCGTGCAGAGCCGACGAGGCGACGAGAGGAACGCGAGCGCGTGACCTGTGACGACGTGCGGGAGCTGACGAGGCGCGGGCCGCTGCGCACCCTCGTGCGGGAGGAGCGGCTGGCGGTGCTCGCCCACCTCGAGGTCTGCGGGCTGCACCCCGGCCTCGCGGAGGCCCTCGATGCCGCGCCTGCCGACGCCCTGCCCGGGACCACCGACGAGCGGCCGCTCGTGCTCCCCGGTCTCCGTCGTGAGCCGGCCACCGAGGTGCCTGCGCAGGTGGCGGTCGTGGTGCGCGCGCTGCCGTGGCTCCTCGCGGCGGGCTTTGCTGTGCTGGCGCTTGCGGGCTGGCTCCGTCCGAGCGGGTCGGCGGTCCCCCAGCCTGAGGCGCTCGTGTTCTTCGAGGCGCCCGCGGTCGTCGGGGCGTCCCGCGGCACGGTCACCTACGACCCATCGAGCGGGCTCATGCTCTTCGCGGCCTCTGGGTTGCCGCCGGCGCCGCCCGATTCCGAGTACCAGCTGTGGCTCGTCCGCGGGACGACGCCGCTCAGCCTCGGTACGTTCACGCCGACCTCGGACGGCCGCGCCTCGGTGGCGGCCGAGCTGCGCATCGCGCGCGGCGAGGTGCTCGCCGTGACCCTCGAGGCGCTGGGCGGCAGTCCGGCGCCGACGAGCGCGCCGTTCCTCGCGATCACGTACCGCTGAGGGCTGGCGATCGCCCTCGAGGCTCTACGGGCGCGCTTCGCTAGACTGAGCCAGCCTCGATGCCGGGTGGTGTAACGGTAGCACCGGGGACTTTGGATCCTCTTGTCCAGGTTCGAATCCTGGCCCGGCAGCCATCGAGCGGGGCGCTGACGCCTCGGCAGCCGTGCGTCTGCCCCGCACCGGCCTCCCGCCGCTCCTCGACACGCACGCCAGCACTCAAATCCGCCGCACATCCAGCGCAAATCCACGGCACATGCAGTGGCGAGGTGCAGCGCGCATCGTGGGATCACGCTCCCAGGAGGGACGGAGGACGCGGTGCTCTCGACACGAACCCGACTCACGCGCTTCGCAGTGACGGGGCTGGGCGTGGCCCTGGTGCAGCTCACGCTGCTCCAGCTACTCCTCGAGGCCGGCGCCCCCGCGTTGCCCGCGAACGCGCTGGCGTTCTTCCTGGCGGCCAACCTCAATTTTGCGGTCAGCAGCGCGTTCACGTGGGCGGACCGGCCCACCGAGGGCGTCGCGGCGCGCTGGGTCCGCTTCTTCACGGCAATCGCCGGGACATCGCTGTTGAACATGGCGACGTACGCCCTCGCGCTGCCCGTGACTGGCGAGTTGCCCGCGGCCGCCCTCGGGCTGGCGGTGGCCGCCGCCGTGAACTTCATCGCCGCGGACCGCGTCGTGTTCGTGCCGGCACCCGGCGGGCAGCCCTCGCAGCCGGCCACCGCCTCGACGGCGGCCCGCAGCTAGATCGCTCGCGCGACGACCTCGGAGGAGGCCCCAGTGGCAAGCACATCACCAACACAGGGCGCCGGCGCGTGGGCGGCCGGCCGCAGCACGGAGGCTGCACGCGCGGGCATCGACGCGGCGCGCTGGGCAGGCCCGATCGCCCTCGGCGGGGTGGTACTGCTCGCGTTCGTGCTCAACGCGTGGAGCATCGGGCAGGCGGGGTACGGGAACACGTACTACGCGGCCGCCGTCCGCTCGATGACGATGTCGTTCAGCAACTTCTTCTTCGGCGCATTCGATCCCGGCGGGTACATCACGGTCGACAAGCCGCCGGTCTTCCTCTGGTTCGGGGCGATCTCGGCCCGCATCTTCGGCTACTCGAGCTGGTCGATCCTGCTGCCGAGCGCGGTCGCGGGCGCGGCGAGCGTGGGCGTGCTGTGGCTGATCGTGCGCCGGTACTTCGGCGTGCTGGCGGCCACCGCCTCCGCGCTCGTCCTCGCGCTGACGCCGATCGCGGTCGCGGTGAACCGCCTCAACCTGCCCGAACCGTTCTTCATCCTGATGCTGCTGGGCGCCGCGGGCGCCGTGCTCCGGTCGCTGGAGAGCCCTCGCTGGTGGGCGTGGACCGCGGCCGCCGGGCTCCTCGTGGGGCTGGCGTTCAATAGCAAGATGCTGGCGGCGTGGATCCCCGGACCCGCGTTCGCCCTCGCGCTGGTGGTGGCGTGGGATGGGACGCGCGCGACGGTGCGCCCGATGCTCGGGCGGCTGGCCGTGCTCGGCGTGACGACCCTGCTCGTGTCCGCCTCGTGGATGCTCGTCGTCGACAACTGGCCCGCCGACAGCCGCCCGTACATCGGCGGCAGCACGAACAACACGGTCCAGGACCTGGTGCTCGGCTACAACGGCATCGGCCGCATCGAGGGCGAAGGCCAGATGGGTGGCGGCGGACCTCGACCGGCGGACGGCACGCAGGGCGGCACGTTCCAGCCCCGGGACGGCGCCGCTCCGACGGGTGCCGGGGCCGCTCCGACGAAGACGGGAGCCGCAGCGGGCGGCCCCGGCGGCGGCATGAACGGCGCAGGCGGGATCATCGCGGGCAACCCGTCGCTGACGCGGATGTTCGATGCGGCGAACGGCGGCCAGATCGCGTGGCTGCTCCCGCTCGCGCTGCTGGGTAGCGTCGCCTCGATGGTGGTCTGGCGACGCCAGCCGGTGCTGCGCGCGGCGATCGTGCTCTTCGCGGGCTGGGTGGTCCTCTACGGTGGCGTCTTCTCCTACGCGCAGGGGATCTACCACAGCTACTACACGGCCGCGCTCGCGCCGGGGATCGCGGCGCTCGTCGGGATCAGCGTGGCGGGGGCCATCGAGGGCGCGCGACGCTGGCCGCTCGCCACGGCGGCGGTCACCGCGGGCATCGTCGGTGCGACGCTCTACGTGCAGCTGCTGGTGTCGGGCCGGGTGCCGACGTTCTACGGCTGGATGCAGCCGTATGTCCTCGGCGGGACCGTCCTGGGCCTCGGGCTCTTCATCGCTGCCTCGAGGTGGCAGCGGCTGCCGGTGCACCTCGGACTGGCGGTCCTCCTCGCGGCGCTGCTGGCGCTGCCGGGTGGCTGGTCGGTGTCCGAGGCGAGCCACGCGCCGCTGAACACCACGCTGCCCCAGGCGGGGCCGCGCGAGGGCGCCTCGGGACGGACGTTCGGCTCGCAGGCGTTCGACGACGGCACGACGGAGCTCGCGGCGTGGCTGCGGGCGCACGGCGACCCCAATGCCACGTGGGACCTCGTGGTCCAGAGCGCGATGGGCGCCTCGACGCTGGTCGCGGAGCACGAGCTCTCGGTGATGGCCCTCGGCGGGTTCTCCGGCCGCGACGCGGCGATCACGGTGGACGAGTTCGCGCAGCACGTCGCGGCTGGCGATGTGCGGTACGTCTCGACGAGCCAGGGTGGCGGACCCGGCGGTGGGCCGGGCGGGGGCTTCGGTGGTCGCGACGGCGCTCGGGATGGAGGCGACGGCCGGGCGCAGCCCGACGGCGGCCTGAACGGGCAAACCCCGCCGCGGTTCGATGGCGGCACCGGCGGCCCTCAGGGTGCAGCGCAGGGAGGGCAGCCCCAGGCCGCGCCGGGAGGCCAGGGCACGAACAGCGTGCTGTCAGCGGTCCGGAGCGCCTGCACCGCGGTCACGGACTCGACGCTGCCGACCCAGTACCAGGGCTCGCTCTACGACTGCGCAGGCAAGTCGGAGGCGCTGGCGGCAGCGGGGTAGCGGCCGGGCATCGTGCG
>JADLFF010000046.1 GCA_020845735.1 Dehalococcoidia bacterium | reverse complement strand
CGGTGCCCGCCGTGCCGCCGAACGACACGGTCGCGCCGCCGAGGAACCCGCTCCCCACGATGGTGACCACGGTCCCACCCGCGAGCGCGCCTTCCTTCGGAGAGACGCTGGTGACGGTCGGCGCCGGTGCGAGGGCATACGTGTAGCCGCTGGCCAGCGTGCCGGTCTGGTGGTCGGGGTTGGTCACCACGACGGCCACCGTTCCGGCGGCCTTCGCCGGGCTGATCGCGGTGATCTGCGTCGGGCTCACCACCTGCACGCCGGTCGCCGCCGTGCCACCGAAGGTGACCGTGGCGCCCGCCGCAAAGTTCGTGCCGACGAGGGTCACGGCCGTGCCGCCCCCGGTCGTGCCGTTGTCCGGCGACGCCGAGGCGACGGTCGGCGCGGGACCCGCCACGTAGGTGAAGGCGTTGGCGAGCGTGCCGCTCTGCCCGTCGGGGTTGGTCACCGCGACGTTGACGCCTCCAGCGCCGTGCGCGGGCGTCACGGCGGTGATCGTCGTCGCGCTCAGCACCACCACCGAGGTGGCCGGCGTGCCGCCGAAGCTTGCCGACGCGCCGCCCACGAAGTTGGCGCCGGTGATCGTGACGCTGGTGCCGCCCAGTGAGCTGCCGCTGTTGGTGGCGACGTTCGTCACCGTCGGCGGCCAGTCCTGGTACGCGAAGGCATTCGAGAGGGTCGCCGACTGCCCGTCCGGGTTCGTGATCACGATGAGCGCTGGGCCCGGCGTGCCGACCGGTACGGTCGCGGTGATGCTCGTGGCGCCTCCCACGATGACACTCGTGGCCGCCGAGCCGCCCACGGTCACGGTGGCTCCAACCACGAAGCCCGTGCCGGTGATCGTCACGATGGTGCCACCGCCGCGGGATCCGAGGCCCGGCGAGATCGTGTTGACGGTGGGCGCCGCGGCGGCCTCGGCGGGAGCCCCTACCTCGGCCAGCGCCCGCACGCCGATGAACGCGCCGAGCGCAGCGAGGATGGCGAGGCGCCAGGAGACGCGGGCGACTCGAGGGGTGAATACGGGCAAGACGACACTCCCCGACGGGCTGCTGACGGCTCATCCGATGCTAGGTCGGAGGCCCTCAGCAAACCCTCGGGGATTTGCCGGAGATTGTCCGGTCGGGGTCCCGAGGCGAACTAGGGGTTCGGGTTCCCCGCCGAACGGTGCTGCTCCTCGTCGTCGCGCTTCACGGCGCTGTACACGAAGAGCGTGTAGCCGGATCCCATCAGCACGAGAAACGTGATGAGAATGAACTCCCAGCCCATGACGGAACCTCCCGAGCGGTCAGCGGTCGGTGCATCATGCCGGATCAGCGTCGTCGCGCTCAAGCCCCGAGGAGTGCGGCGCTACTGGATGAGCGCGTCCCGGATCACGGCCTGGTCCGCCCGCGCGAACCCACACCCCAGCGGATCGGGGTCCTCGAGGATGACGCCGCTGACCGTGCGGACCACCGGCGCGCTGTAGTTGTACACGGGACAGACGTACGACCCTGCCCTCGGGCCGGTGGGGGTCATCAGGATCGGTCCGAAGTCGGCGCTGCGGTACGTCAGCTGCGAGAGCGGGATGAGGTGGTCTCGGTAGACGAGCACCTTCTCGATGCGCGGTTGTGACACCGGCGCCGGAGATGGCTGCGTCGACTGCGGGGGAGCCGCGACCCTCGGGGCTGCGGGCGCCGGAGCCGGAGCCTGCGCGACCACCTCCGGCCGCTCCGGTTGGAGGTAGCTCAGGTGGACCCACGTCGTCGTGCCCGCCGCGTCGACGAGCACCCAGCCGGAGCAGGCGCCGGAGCCGACGGTGGTCACGGCGACCTCGGTGCCGTCCTTCAGGCCGGGGCCGGCGACGCGCGCGGCATCCTCACATCGAGTGCGGAGCGAAACGCCGGTGCCGCCCGTGTTCGCCACGAACAGCACCTGCGGCGCGGACTCGGCGGTGGCGTTCTGCGTCGAGGTGGACGTCGCCGTCGATGCGTCCGAGGCCGTCGCGGTCTTGCTCGCCGTGCCGGTGGAGCTCGTGCGCGCCTCGGAGTCCGCGCAGGCGCCCAGCACCAGGGCCGATGCAGCGCCTACCAGCAGCCCGATTCGGCGTATTGCGATCATGAGTGATCCTCGGTGGCCGCGAGGCCTGAACACAGGGGCAGGTGTCCCAGGGCCACGCATGGCCTGTGAACGGACATAAGCAATCAGTATGGCGCGGCCGGCGTCCGCTTGTGACGGAGCCGGCTGCGCGGAGACGAGACTCGACTACTTCCCGAGGGAGCGCAAGAAGCCCGTCGCGTGCGCGACGGGCTCCTCGGTATCACGAATCCGGATCACCACCCGGGGGGCGAGGCAGGGCACCGCCGGCCCCCCGGGTTTCGATGGATGCTCGTTCCTGCGTCGAGCTAGTGGCTCTTCTTTCCATTCGACTTGTTGTTGCTGTTGTAGTTGTTGTCGGACTTGTTGTCTGACTTCGCCTTGGAGCTGATGAGGTTGGCACGCTCCCATCGCTCGTCGTCGTCGTCACACTCGTGGCCCGTGAACGAGCCGAAGTGCGACTGGCAGAAGGAGCGGACGTTCTCCTGCGCACCGGCGGCCTCGATCAGGCGGCGCAGACCGACATCCTTGCCGTCTCGCGAGCGCCACGTGTTCGAGACGCTGAAGAGGCGGTTGCACATCTGCCGGAACTCGTCGTCATCGTTGCTGATCTTCTGGCCGTTGGCGTCGCAGAACGCCTTCACCTGGGCCGTCGCGCCGGAGGCATCGATGAGCCGCCGGAACGACGAGGCCTTGTTGTTCTGGCCGTTCTCACCGTTGGCGTAGAAGGCCTTGCACGGGCCGTACCAGTCGTTGCGGCCGCCGTTGTCGACGACGTTGCCCGTCGTCGTAACGGTGATCGACAGCGCCTGCTCGTCAATCGTCCCGTTGTTGTCCGTGACGCGCACCGTGAAGCTGCTCGTCTGGAGGACGGTCGGCGTGCCCGAGATGACCCCGGTGCTGCTCAGGCCCAGGCCCGAGGGCAGCGAACCCGAGATCAGCGTCCACGTGAACGGCGAGGTGCCGCCCGTCCGGGACAGGGTCTGCGAGTAGAACGAGTTCTGCGTCCCGTTCGAGAGCGACGTGGTGGTGATGTTCAACCCACCGGTCGTCGAGACCGCGATCGACAGCGTCTGCTCGTCCGTGCGCCCATCGCCATCGGTGAGGCGGACCGTGAAGCTCCGCGTCTCGAGGGTGGTCGGCGTGCCGGAGATGACACCGGTGCTGCTCAGGCCCAGGCCCGAGGGCAGCGAACCGCTCACCAGCGTCCACGTCCACGGCGAGGTGCCGCCGGAGCGCGAAAGCGTCTGCGAGTACGCCACGTTCTGCGTCGCGTCAGGCAGCGAGGTCGTCGTGATGTCCGGCGCGCCGGCCTGGCCGACGCTCACCGACAGCACCTGCGTGTCGACCGTGGTCCCGCCAGCACCGTTCCCGGCCTGGACCTGCACGGTGAACGTCACCGCCGAGGCCGACGCCGTCGGGGTGCCGGTGAGCAGCCCGGAGCTCGGGTCGAGCGCGAGCCACGCGGGGAGCGAGCCGCTGGTGACACTCCACGTGAACGGCGCCACGCCGCCCGTGCGCTGGAGCACGTAGGTGAAGCTGTTGTTCACGATGCCGTTCGGCAGCGTGGTCGTGGTGATGTTCACGCTGCTCGGCGCGTTCACGGTCAGCGAGACCGCCTGCGTGTCCTGGACGCCGTTCGCGTCCTGGGCCTGCAGCGTGATGTTGAACGTACCGGTGGCCGTCGCGACGCCGGAGATGACGCCGGCACCGCCGCTGAGGCTGATCCCGGCGGGCAGCGAGCCGCTCGCGATGGACCAGATGATCGGGGCAGCGCCACCCGTCGAGGTCAGCGCCTGCACGTAGCCGTTACCCGCGGTCGCGCTCGGCAGCGAGGTGGTCGTGATGTCCACCACCGAGCTCACGGTGATCGACAGCTGCTTGGTGGTGCTCGCCGCCGCGCCGTCCGTCACCTGGACGGTGAACGTCGAGGTCCCGGTCCCCGTCGGGGTGCCGGAGATGACGCCAGCCGTCGAGAGGCTGAGGCCCGTCGGCAGCGTCGTGCCGCCGCTGAGCGTCCACGTGTAGCTGCCCGAGCCACCGGCAGCCGTCAGGGTCTCGTTGTACGCGTCGTTCTGCGTCGCACCGGGCAGCGAGGCGGTCACGACCGTGAGCACCCCGGAGCCGCTCACGGTGATCGAGAGCGCCTTCGTCGTGGTGACGTTCGCCGAGTCGGTGACGCGCGCCGAGAAGTTCGCTGTGCCGGACGCGCTCGGCGTGCCGGTGATCGCACCGGTCGAGGTGTTCAGCGTGAGCCCCGTCGGCAGCGCGCCGCTCTCGATGGCCCACGTGTAGACGCCGCTACCGCCGGTCGCGGCCAGCGTCTGCGAGGTGTACGCGGCACTCTGCACGCCAGCCGCCAGGGCAGCCGTCGTGATCGCGAGGGCCGGGTTGACCTTGATCGCGAGTGCGCGTGACGCGGTGTTCCCATCGGAGTCCGTGACGCGCGCCGTGAACGCGACGTTGCCCACCACCGTCGGCGTCCCGCTGATCACTCCCGTCGAGGAGTTCAGCGAGAGCCCGGCGGGGAGGGCCCCGTCGACGACGCTCCACGAGTACGATCCGGCGCCACCGGTCGCGCTCAGCGTCTGGGAATACGCCGAGGTCAGTGCGGCATCGGGGAGCGTGGTCGCGGATACGACCAGCGTGGCGGCCATCGCCTGCATCACGAGCGCACCGCTCGCGAGGAAGGCTGCCAGCACTGCAAGGCCCCCCCACGGACCTCGCAATATCAGGGGTAATCGCGTTTGGACGTGTGTCATGCGTCGCCTTCCTCGTGTCCCGCTTCGTCGGGCGGTCTGCTGAGTAGGGCGCAGGGAATTCCCTGATGTGACGAACTCGCCTGTACCATCGCGTGGCGAAGTCTCCGCCGGGTGTGACAGATTCGAACGGTCCCGTAGCGCTGCGAAAGCCGTCGATTTCCTGACGATCTTCAGTGACGAGCGTCACATTCTCCCCTCACGTACGCCATCCTAGTATCACCGCGCGAATGCCCTCCTGCGGGGCAAGAAGGAGCCGACTCACATGTCCCAACGATCCCAGAGGGATCGCGAGCGCGCACTCGATGAGGCGCTCGAGGGGTCGGGGTTGGCGCGCTCGGTACACGACTCCGAAGACGCCGAGTTAGAGGACCTCCTCGCGCTCACCTCCGAGCTGCGCGATGTTCGCAACTCACTCCCCGACATCGACGAGCGGCAAGTCTGGCTCCGAGTGCGCTCCGGCATGCTCGAACAGCCGCAGCGCTCCACCCCTCGAGGGCTCTGGCAGCGCCTGCTCCCCGTCGCGAGCTTCACGCCGCGCCTCGTGATGGCCTCCGTCGCGGGGCTCCTGCTGTTCGTCGGCGCCGCGCTGGCGTCGCTGCTGATGCAGCCCGCCGGCAACGCCAGCGCGGCCTTCATCGAGCGCCTCGACTCCATCGAGGGCGCCTCGGCGCTCGTCGCCGATCTCCACGAGGTCCCACCGGGGGAGCGCGCCCGCATCGAGCGCGAGGCGTTCGAGCTCCTCGACCTCGCCTCGAAGCCGGGCGTCCTCGGTGACGTGCCCCCCGCCGAGGCCGAGGCCATCCGCACGCGCCTCGCGAACGTCCGTGGCTCGCTCGCGTCGGTGCTCAACGAAGAGGTGAGCGAGGCACGCACGCTCGCCGCGCTGGCGGCGGTCTCCGGCCTCATCACCTCGCCCCCGGCGCAGGTCCGCGCCACCGAGTCCCCGGCGGCCACCGTCACCCCGAGCGCTTCGCCCTCGCCGGTGCCCACGGTCGAGCAGGTCGCGCCAGTGGTGACCGCGACGGCGACGCCATCCCCGGCGCCGACTCGGACGCCGTCCCCGACCAGCTCCGCGACGGCCAGCCCGACGCCGCGCCCGAGCGCCTCACCGACGCCGAGCCCCTCGCCCGAACGGACGCCCTCGCCGACTGCGTCGCCGGCGGCGTCCGCCACGCCGGGTCGCCCCTCGGTGACCCCGACCGCGAGCGCCTCGCCGGTGGTCTCGCCCACCCAGCCCCCGACGCAGCGGCCGTCCCAGGCCGAGGCGGCGGCGCGCTCCACCGCGCTGGCCCGCGCTCAGTCGCTGTGCGCCAAGGTGGTAGACCGCGCGTCCCTCGAGGCGTGCGCGAACGCAGGGGCCCAGGCGCAGGAGTCCTGCCCGGCCTCGGATCCGACGTGCCTCGCGGTCCTCGAGGGCCTGGTCGACATGGCGCAGGAACGCCTCGATCGCATGCGCGACGGCTGCCGGCGCCTGAGCACCTCGAAGGCCCGCGCCGCCTGTGAGGACGCGACGCGCATCGATGGCGGGCGGCGCTCGAATCTGAGCTACGAGGGTGACTCCCCGTCATCGGAAGGTACCCCGATTCCGACCGAGATTCCCACGCGGGGATCGGGTTTTAACAGCCGGCGCGACTGGTAAACCGTGCTCCGATCGGGCAAGCTGGACGGGTTCCTTGACCGTAACTTGCTCCGAATCGAGTCGTATACGAGTGCGCAGGCATCACAGCAGGAGGCTGCCCGTGCCGACGTGCAGCGCACGATTGCTCTTGTCGAGGCGGCTCGCGAGGGTGACCACCGTGCGTTCGAGGAGCTCTACAGCGAACGCGTCACGAACGTCGCGCGCTACGTAGGGGCCCTCCTGTCCCACCGTGACGTCGTCGAGGATGTCGTCGCCCAGACCTTCCTCCTCGCCTGGCGCGATCTCCCCCGCCTCCGCGAGGCCAATCGCTTCGACGCCTGGCTGTTCCGCATCGCGCGCAACCAGGCAATCACCGCCGGCCGCCGCCGAGTCGTTACCGCCCCCCTCGAGGTCGTCGAGGCGGTCTCGGACGAGGATTCCACGCAACCCGGCCTGCGGCTGGAGCAGGAGGCCTCCCGCGAGGAGGTCCAGCGCGCCCTCCAGCGCCTCCCGAGCGAGCAGCGCGACGTGCTGGTGCTGCGCTTCGTGAACGAGATGGCTCACCGCGAGGTGGCCGAGCACATGGGCCGCACCGAGCAGGCCACGCGTGCCCTCCAGTACCGCGCGCTCCTCAACCTCAAGAGCCTCCTCGAGAAGGTGCGCCACTAGCCGCGCGCTCCGCAGCACGACGCGCCCCCGCATCGAGTACGGTGAGAAGCACTCGCCGCGCTCGGTTCCCCGAGGATTGCCCCATGGGTGCCGTCACCCGCTACCTCCTGACCCTCCCCGAGCGCCTCGTGCGGGCGACGGCTGCCGGAGGCGGCGGCGCGCTCTCCGAGAGCGCACGGCTCCTCCTGCCGCGTCTCGTGCGCCATTCGCGCCTCTACGACGTCACGGCAGGGAGCGCCCTCCGCGTCGCGGTCGAGCTGGTCGGAGGCGTGGTGCCGCCCCACGAGTCCGGCCAGGAGCCGGAGCTCGAGGCGGGACGGCTGGCGGTGAAGAAGGCCGCCGGCAACGTCGTCGAGATCGGTAGCATCGCGGCGTTCGGCTTCTCGCCCCTCTGGCTGCTCGCCGGGGCCGCCGACGTGCTGAACGGGACCCGTGTCTACCTCCGCACGCTCGAGGACGAGCTCGCGGCCCACGGACTGCTGCCCCCGGGCGTCGAGTTCAGCTCGGTGGACCAGCTGGTGAAGGCCCTCGAGGGCACGGCGGGCAACACCGCCACGATGATGGACCTGCCGCCGCTCGAACTGTCCGAGCTCAAGCGCTCGCTGACGGAGCTGCGCGACGACGCCACCTCGCTGCCGGGGCCCGCCGAGCTCGCGCGGCTGTTCAACGGGCTGGTGCGCGCAGCGGCCGCCGAGAAGCGTTCCATCCTCGAGGTGTCGAGCGGCGTGGGACTCGCGTTCCTGTCGTCGGCGCGCAACGTCGGGCGCGCGCACCTCGTGACGCCGTATCGCGAGGACTGGGCGCCGCTGGCCCGCGAGGGCTTCGGCGCCTACGCGGCGCGCGTCTCGAGGCCCTACCGCCAGGCGCTCCTCAGCCACTTCGATCCGCATCGCGACACGCTGACGGAGCGCCTCCCCGAGCGCACGCGCACCGCCCTCGGCTGGGCGCGTGGCCGCCTCCGGTCCGCGCTCACGCGTCGATCGGGTCCCGCCTGAGGCGTGCGCGCTAGCCGGCCGGGGCCGCCGTGCCGATCTCGGCTGTGGCCTGCTCGGTGGCAAGTGCGCGCTCGGTGCGAGCGGGCGGCGGCGGCTTCTTCGCCAGCAGGAAGAACACGGACCCCATGCCCGCCAGTACCGCGAGGACCGTGAACCCGACCTGGTAGTTCCCGGTCTGGTCCGCGAGGAAGCCCGCGATCAGCGGCCCGGCGCTCGACCCGAACGCCACGATGAGCGACGAGACGCCCATGATCTTGCCGAAGCTCGCGGTCCCGAAGTAGTCCGCGCGGATGGCCTGCATGAGCGGCCCTCGAGCGCCCCACGCCCAGCCGTGCAGGAATGTGAACGCCAGCACCATCGTGACGTTGGCGGCAAACGCCAGCGCGAGGATCCCCACGGTGTGCATCGCCATGCAGACCGTCGCGATGATCCGCTTGTCGAAGCGGTCCCCGAGGAACCCGCCGCTCAGCTGCCCCACGATCTGCCAGAACGTGAGCGCCGGCAGGACCAGCCCCGCCGCGGCCAGCGAGTACCCCAGGTTCTCGGTGAGGTGAATGAGCGTGTGCGCCATCACCGCCGAGACGATCAGCAGCGCCGAGGCGTGCCCGAGCGAGATGAACCAGAACGCGCTCGTGCGGAGCGCCTGCTTCGTCGTGAAGTCCTCGGAGCCGTCCGCCGCGACGGCAAACCTCGAGCCGTGCGAGCCGTGCGAGCCGTGGCCTCCCGCGCCGACGCCGTTCGCACCGCCGCCGAACGGGATGCCATCGGGCGTGTCGCCGTACTCGTCGGGGCGGTTCCGGATCATGAGCGCCAGCGGGATGCCGAGGGCCCAGATGATCAGGCCGGAGCCGAACGCGGTCCACGCCCAGCCAAAGCGCTCCATCGAGGCGATCGTGATCGGGACGATGAACCCCGAGGCCGCGAACCCCATCTGCGCGATCGCCATCGCCTTGGCACGATGGCGGCTGAACCAGTTCACGAGCGCCACGGTGATCGACAGGAACCCGCCGAGCGTGGCCCCCAGCGCCACGAGGAAGTACGTGACGTAGAACATCCCCAGCGAGGTGGTGAATGAGAACAGCATCATCGCCGCACCCATGAGGACGATGCCCGCGATCATCACCTTCCGCGGTCCGTACTTGTCGAGGAGCCACCCCTCGACGGGGCCGAGCATGCCGGACTCGATGCGCGAGAGGGCCAGGGCGCCCGAGAGCGCGCCTCGGCTCCACCCGAAATCCTCGCGCAGGACGGCCATGTACGCGCCCTGCGCCTGGTTGAACAACATCCCGATGACAGCCTGCACGCCGGCGCTGGCCGCAACGATCCACCAGCCGTAGAAGACCTTGTTGCCCTGCGGCTTCAGGGCCTGCGCGATCGCGCCGCGCGGGGGACCGGCCGGTTCCACTGAGGTGCTCACGAGGCGGCGAACTCCCGGCACTTGATCGCCCGCTCGAGGTCGTCACAGGCCTCGAGGAGCTGGCGGCGCAGCCGCACCTCGTCCTCGCCGAGCTCGGCGATCAGCGCGTTGGCCCGCTCGAGGATGGACCGCTCGACCCTTCCGGGGAAGAGCCCTCCGAAGTACGAGCGAGCGAACTCCACCTCGCGAGCCTGGAACACGCCCCGCACCCGCTCGAAGAACTGCTCGACGTATGGCGTCAGGATGTCCCGCTGGATGAACCAGTGGAAGCCGCCCATCGCCGCCGAGGTCATGTGCAGCGAGCCGTACCCCTCCTCGTGGAAGCGCCGCCACGCCTCCGCCTTCACGGCCGGGTCCGGCGCCGAGGTCTCGCAGCGGAGCGCCGCTCGCTGGCCGCGGTCCGAGGGGTCACGCTCGCGCTCGGCGGCCACGCGCTCCGCCGCCCCCTCGAGGCCATATGCGACGTAACTCGAGGCAACCGACCACCGCATGTCCTGGTCGATCGTCAGCCCCGGCACGGACAGCGCGCCGTCCACCAGCCGCCCGAGGTGGCGAATGTCGTCGTGGGTGATCGCGCTGCCGATCAGCGCGCGCGCCCAGATGATCTGGAGGTCGCCCTGCGGCGCCGCCTGCAGCGCGCGCCATGCCTCCTCGAAGAAGCGGTGCGCCGAGGCGGTCCGCTGCTCCTCCGGCACGTAGCGCGCGATCGTCGCGGTCGCCGTCGAGAGGATGGTCTCGATCAGCTCCTTGTCCTGCTCGGTCGCGACCTTGGCGCCCACCAGCGCGAGGTAGTCCGTCGACTTCAGTTGCTGGTCGCGCACCATGTTCCACAGCGTCTGCCAGATCAGCTGGCGCAGCAGCGCGTCGTCGATGCGGTCGATGTGGTCACGCACCCACGCCATCGAGGCGTCGTCGAGCGCCACCTTCACGAAGCCGTGGTCGTTGTGGTTCGGGAAGACCATGCTCGGGGCGGGCTTCCCGACGGCCGCGTCGATCTCCACGCGCGCACCCGCGAGGTCCACCGGGAGCGCCTCGATGCTGGGCGCGCCGCTGCCGGAGTCCCGCACCAGCGCCACCTCGAGGTGGTGCGGGCGCAGCGTCGGGTAGCCGTCGGGCGCCGTCTGCGCCAGCGACAGCGCCGAGATGCGTTCGCCGTCGCTCTCCCAGCTCGCCTGCACCGTGTTCAGCGACGGCGTCTCGAGCCAGTCGCGCGCCCACTCGTGCAGGTCGCGCCCCACGCCCTCGGACAGCGCGTCGAGGAACTGCGAAAGCGTGGTGTTGGAGAACTCGTGGCGCTTGAAGTAGCGCCGCATGCCCTCGCGGAAGCCCTCCATGCCCATCGCGGCCACGAGCTGCTTGATGACCGCCGCGCCCTTGCCGTACGTGATCCCATCGAAGTTGAGGAACGTCGCCTCGGTGTCCGGCACCTCGCCGGCGATCGGGTGCGTCGTGATCAGCTGGTCCTGGCGGTAGGCCCAGTTCTTCATCCCCGCGTTGAACGCCTGCCACGCGGTCTTGAAGCGTGTCGCCTCCGTCAGCGAGAGGTACGCCATGAACGTCGCGAACGACTCGTTGAGCCAGAGGTCGTTCCACCAGCGCATCGTCACCAGGTCGCCGAACCACATGTGCGCCATCTCGTGGAGGATGACCTCGGCGCGGCCGAGCCGCTGGTTGTCCGTCGGCGGGTCGCGGAAGACGAGGCGCTCCGAGTGCGTGATCGCGGCGACGTTCTCCATCGCGCCCGCGTTGAACTCGGGGACAAACACCTGGTCGTACTTGCCGAAGGGGTACGGGTAGTCGAAAAAGTCCGCGTAGAAGTCGAGGCCCTGCTTCGTCACCTCGAAGAGCTCGTCCGTGTCGACGTGCTTCACCAGCGACCTGCGCGCGAAGAACCCGAGGTCGACGCCATGGTGCTCGTCCCGGAAGACGTGGAACGGCCCGGCGATCATCGCGAAGAGGTACGTCGAGAAGGGCTGCGTCGTGACGTAGCTGCGGCGCAGCCGGCCGTCATCGAGGGTCTCACGCGATGCCTCGGCGGAGTTGGTGATGAGCTCCCACTCGGCGGGAGCGGTCACGGTGAGGGTGTAGCGCGCCTTGATGTCGGGCTGGTCGAAGTTGGGGAAGAGGCGGTGGCTCTCGTACGGCTCGAAGTTGGTGTAGAGGTACTCCTCGCCGTCCTCCGGGTCCACGAACTGGTGGAGGCCGTCCCCGGTGTGGTCGTACTCGTTCTCGTAGACCACGCGCACGGTGTTGCGCCCCGCCCGGAGGGCGCTCGCCGGCAACTCGAGGCGGTACCCGTTCCACTGCGGCGCGCCGACCGCCGTCCCGTTGACCTCGAGCGCGCGGATGGTCTTGCCGCGGTAGTCGAGGAACACGCCCTCCGCGCTGCCGAGGTCAAACTCGAGGGTCACGTCGCCCTCGTAGGTCTCGGCGCCGCGCCTGAGCGACAGGCTGATCGTGTACGAGGCGTTCGCGACATTGGCCGCGCGCGCCATCGCCTCGGCCTGGGTGAGTACATCGCGCGCGGGGGTGCCCGGCGCAGCCGGCGAGGTCGTCATCGGAGGCTCCGTTGTTCAGCAGTCGGGGCCGAGGGGGTAATCAGCGCCGTCGGCGCTGGTGCAAGAGTCTAACTCAGCGCCTCGGAACGGGCATTGCGCCCAGATTCGTGTCTGGAGGGCTCCGCAAGCTGCGCGTGTTGGAGTAGATTACGCGCCGGATGCGGCGCCTCCCGGGACACGGTTCTGCGGGCCATCGCCGAACACCGCAAGTCTGAGGCACGGTTGGAGAGGTTGGATATGGCATCCGCTAAGGAACTGCGCGACACGGTCACGAAGAACCGCGAGGCCCTCATCGCGGCCATCGAGGCGTCCGCGGCCAAGTGGGACACGTCCCCCGGTGGCGACGCCTGGAGCCCGCGCCAGAACGCCGAGCACGCCATCGGCGCTGACATCCGCTACGGCGGCCAGGCCTCGGCGATCCTCGGCGGCAACCCGCCCGCCGCGGTTGAGGCCTCCTTCGCCTCCGCCGCCGAGGCCGCCGAGGCCCTCAAGAAGGCCGGCGCCGAGGTCGACAAGCGCTTCAGCTGGGCCGAGGACCGCGACCTCTCGAAGGCTGCGGGCGGCAAGACCCTCGAGGCCGTCCTCGCCGAGGCGGCGAGCCACCTCGCCGAGCACACGCAGAACATCCAGTCCGCGAGCTAGCCTCGAGGCCGTCCTCACCACCTGAGGCGGACCGCTGAGACAGAACGCTAGACGGACAGAGGGGGCGACGCGAGTCGCCCCCTCTGCGTTCCCACCTCGACGAGTGACGCACCACTCGCAGGTAACGACCCTACATCTCCATCTTCTTCTTGCCGGACAGGTAGCCCTCCGGGTCCTCCGTGAACTCGAGGTAACAGCCGCGTCCGCAGAAGTAGTAGGTCGTCCCGTTGTACTCGTAGCTGCCGCCACCCGGGTGCTTCGTGTCGACGGACATCCCGCACACCGGGTCCGTGGCCCGCGCTCCCCCGGTCAGCATGTCGACGAACTTACCAACCACCTGAGGCCTCCTCGAACAGCACCTCGATCATAGCGAGGTGACCGAGGCCTCCCGCCGCCGCGCGGCCTGCTCGGTGAACACGCGCGCACCGATGAACACCGGCAGCACCAGCGCGAGGCCCCACCACGTCAACGCATACTCGAGGTGCGGCACGTCGTTGCGGAATGCGACCCAGCCGGTCGCCGGGATGACCGTGGGAGGCACGCTCGCGGGTTCGGCCAGCATGTCGCCCTCGATGAGCACCCAGCCCATCGAGCGGTACGGAAGCGTCGCGTACATCGAGGCGGCGTCGAAGCGCGACCAGGCGCCGCTCTGCAGCGGTCCGCCATTGAGGTCGGGGCGGATGCGGGTCAGGCCGTGCACCTCGCCGCTGACCTGCGCCCGGAAGTCCCCGAGCACGCGCTCGCGCTGGTCGAGGGGATACCAGCCCCGGTTGACCAGCACGGCGCGCCCGTCCTCCAGCAGGAGCGGCACGATCGCCTCCTCGCCCTGCACGGAGGCGCGGTATCGATTCGACACGCGGAACAGGTGCTCGGCGTCCCACCGGCCGCTGACCTGCACAAGCTGGAAGTCACGCTCGGCCTCGGGGAGCAGGTCGATCATCGCGACGCTCATCGGCGCGCCCGTGGTCCGCTCGATGAACTGCGCCTCGAGCTCCTGCTTCGCACCGTAGCGCTGCCACTGCCAGACCCCGAGGCCAATGAGGACGGCCTCGGCGGAGAGGATGAGCGGGACCAGGACCCAGAGGGGCAGCTTCAGGCGCATGACGTGCCGTCCGAGGTGCGTGCGCTTCCGTTCATCGCGGGCGTTCCATCGGCTCGAGGCCCGAGAGCTCGCTGGCCTTCGCGATCAGCTGGTCCACCTCGGTCAGCTCCGCCTCGATGCTCAGGTGATCGCCCTCGCGAGGGCGCAGGCGCCACTTGATGTTGTCGTAGTCCGCGCGCTCGATCCGGCCGAGCTCGCCCCACGCGATGTTGCGCAGCTCGCGCCCCTCGTGCAGGGCCACCACGCGCTCCCGAGTCAGCACGACCGCCGTCGGTGTGCGCCGCCAGGTCAGCATCACGACCGGTGCCATCACGACGGTGACGAAGCCCAGGAATCCCGCGAACCCCAGCGCCTCGAGGCTGCCCGTGACCGCCGCGGCAATCAGCGACAGCACCGTCCCGAGGAGCGGCAGCGCGAACGACGCGTTGTTCCACCACGAGGTCTCGTTGACGTGCACCGACTCGACGCTGGGGAGGTGGGCGATGGCGCTCCGGTCGGACTCGCGGAGGGCTGCCGGCGCGCTGTCGAGGTCGAACGTGGCCGTCGTACTCAGCCGGCCGACTCGGATTCCCGATTCGCCATCGATGGAGCGGCCGCACCCACGGGCGCGAACCGCTGGACGACGCGGACCGCCGGCTCCGCGGCCGGCCGTCGTCGCGTCGAGAACGTCGGGATCCCGAGGGCGTGGATCCGGTCGCGGGCCACTCGGGCAAAGGGGGCGAGCGCGGCCATCGCAGGCAGCCAGATGTGTACAGGGCAGCTCATCGTGACTCCTCCGCGGCCACGATACCCCTCGAGGGGCGGCGTTGCGAGTGTCGTTCGTGTTCCCTCGGTCGTCCATCGGGCGTGTCCCGGGCGGCTGCTCGAGGTCTACAGGTCGAAGAGAGCGAACTGCTCCCCGGTGGGCTCCGCTCAGCAGAACCACGCCTCGGCAAGTCCCGGCACGAACCGGTACGGTTGCATCACGACCTCGAGGGGGCCCGTCCGGCCCGCCGCCTCGAGGGCTGCGCGCTTCACGAGCGTGAACGTGCGCACGAAGTCCTCGGCACCGTGGCCGTGGTGCGCCGCCTCGGTCTCCGCGAGGGCTGCCAGCCGCGCCTGCAGGCGGTCCATCCGAGGGTCGGGGTGGGTCCAGCCGTAGGTCAGCAGCTCCTCGTCCAGCGGCCCGAGGCGCCCCTCGGCCCGGATCACCTCGATCGGCGGCGAGCCCGGCGGGAGGAGCAGGCGGAGTCCGTACTGGACCGGCTGCACGTGCCCGATGAGCTCGCGCGTCTCGATGAACGCCAGCATCGCGAGGATGTCGTCGAGCGTGGTCCACGGCGTGAACGCCATCCACGTCGGTCTGAGGGTGATCCCGGCGCTGCTCGCGATGGCGAGCGCGCGGTCGAGGTCGGCCCCGGTGTGCCCCTTCGCCAACCGCTCGAGGACGGCGTCGCTGCACGACTCGAACGCTGAGGTGATGAACAGGCACCCGAGCTGCCCCAGCTCCTCGATGAGCCGCGGGTGCTCGAGGATGTGCTCGACCTTCGTGGTCACATCGAACGTGACGTCCGGATGCGCCTCGTGGAACGCGCGCGCGATCTGGAGTGCCGGTCCCGAGGCGTTGAGGAAGTCGGGGTCACCGAACGTGATATGGCGCGCTCCGGCGGCGACCTGCTGGTCGATGTCCGCGAGGACCGTCGCAGCCTGCACCTGGCGGAGCCGCCCGTCGTAGACGGCGGTCAGCGGGCAGTGCGTGCAGCGGTGAGCGCAGCCGCGTGTTGCCTCGACATAACCGGCGAGCTGCGCGCCATCCTCGCGGAGCACCCGCGCGTACCGCTCGAGGGGTGGCAGGCCGCTCCGGTCGGGCACCGGGTACAACTGCCGTTCGAACGCCAGGCTCACGAGCGGCGTCGGGTCGCCGGTCTGCAGTCGTCCCGCGAGCGCCACGAGGCCCGGCTCGTACTCGCCGCCAAGGATGGAGTCGGCCAGCCCTCGACGCTGCAGCAGCGCACCCAGCGGGCTCGCGTACAGGCCGTACCACGCGAGGTGGGCTCGCGGCGCCATGGCCCGCACGCGCTCGGCGACCCGCAGTCCGAGGCGTGCCGCGGTGTGCATCGGCGCGGAGATGGCCACGAGGTCCGCGCGCGCGATCACCTCGAGGTCCGCGCTGTCGACGGCGAGGTCGCGGCACTCCACCTCGAACCCCGCGGCGCGGAGGGCGGCCGCCGGCGCCGCGAGGCCCAGCGGCTGGTGTCCCTGCTCGTACGTGGAGAGGAGGAGGACGCGCGTCATGTCCTCAGCGTAGACCACCCGTCCGAGGGCATCACCGGCGTCCAACACGAAGCGAGCGGCAGGCGTTTCCACCTGCCGCTCACTACTGGTCGAGCTGGCGCTGGTCCCCACAACCGCAGCCCGCATTGGGGGGGAGGAACCGAGCTCCGATCGGAGACCACGAGGCCGCAGCGTACCCAACGGCAGTTGGGGGGCTACACCGTAGGCCGCGCGTCACACCCCGCTACGCCATGCCCGATCCAGCGAGGGGCGCTCGAACGCCGCGCCCTAGTACCAGTCGCCCTCCGCAAAGGCGGCGACCGGCGAGGTCGCGACCCAGGCAACCATCGACAGAACCGACGCGCCAAGGGTGTAAGCGGTGAATCGAAGCGTGCGCATGACGTGCCTCCCTGATCCCCACGCCGGCACTTCTGGAGAGGCGTGTGAGATAACCGTCGACAGCCACGCGGGGACGCAGCAGCACGCGCCGCATCAACTCCGTCGGAGTCTCGTAAGAACTGTGTGAGAGCGGCTGAAAGGACGCTGAAAGCGCCTCGTGGTCTGCCCGGCTAGCCGAGCCCGGACAGCGTCCGCTCGAGGGCGCGCCGTGTCTCGCCCGAGAGCGGTACGCCCAGCTCCCGCTGCGACAGCTCCTGGAGCCGTCGGTAGGCGCGTAACGCGAGGTCCGGGAAGCCCGCCCCCACGTGCGCCGCGATGAGGTGGCGCACGGCCTCCTCGTTCAGCCCGTCGATCTCGAGGACGGACTCGGCCAGCTCGACCGCCTCGGTGTGGCGGCCCGCGGCAATATCGAGGCGTGCCAGCGCCAGTGCGCTCGCGACGTAGCGGTCCTCGAGGCGCGCGCGCACGTCCTGCACCCACGGCGAATCGAACGGGCGCGCAAAGGGGCCCGCGTAGAGGGTGATGGCGGCGCGCAGCTCGGCGGCACGCGCGTCCTCATCGTGACCGCGCGCGGCCTCGTCCGCGGCGCCGAGGTGCTGCTCGAACCGCTCCACATCGAAGTCGACGCGCAGCTCGGGATTCAGCCGGTAGCCCTCCCGGCCTCGCGTGATCGCGGCCTCGCCGACGGTTCGGCGCAGGCGGTGGAGATTGCTGTGGAACAGCGACGAGAGCTGCGAGGCGGGCGTGTCCGGCCAGAGGGCAGCCTCCACCTCCTCGCGGCTGGCCGGGCCGCGCCTCGCGAGGAGGAACAGCAGCAGCTCCTTGCTGCGCTCACTGCGCCAGCCCAGCTCGCCGGGCACCCGGCCGCGCTCCACCATGGGCGTCCCGAAGGCGCGGACCACGAGGTCGGCGGGGACGCCCTCGGGCCCACCGTCCGCTGTCTGCGCCCCCTCGGCAGCACCCGAGGCCGGCGCGGTGGTCCCGGCGCGCTCGGCCAGCCGGCGGAAGTAGCCGGACGCCACGGCGCCCGCCTCGAGGCTTCGCAGCAGCTCACCGCTGAGTCGCGCGTCCGCCACGAGGAACTGGTCGTACCCGACCGCCTCGACGAGCTCGTGGACCTCGACGAGCGTGCGCACCGCCACGTCCCGCTGCTCGAGGGCGTACTCGGCGGTTGCGCGCACCAGCAGCGCGTTCTGGCGCCGCTGGTAGCCTCCGCCGGGGCCCGAGATCACGCTCTGCGCCATCTCGAGGGCCTCGTCCGCGCGCCCCTCGAGAAGGAGCACGCGCGCGAGGGCGATTCGGAACCGCGAGGCGAACTCCGCCGCCCCCTGCTGTTCCGTCGCGCGCAGGTGCTCCTCCGCGAGCTGGCGCGCGCGCGTGGCCTCTCCCCGTTCGACCATCAGCATCGCCCGGCCAAAGGCCGCCGCCGCATGCACCCCTCGATGCTCGATCGCGCGCGCGGCCTCCAGCGCCTCGAGGTAGAGACGGTCGGCCCGGTTCAGCTCCCCGAGGTCGCGCGCGATGTCCGCCAGGCCGACGGCCGCCAGCGCTCCGAGGCGGCTGTGCGGCTCCACCTGGGCGGCGATCTCCTCCAGCGATGCGCGCGCCTCGGCGAGGTCGCCCAGCGCGTACATCACGGTCGCTTCGTTGTTGCGCGTCAGGAGGACGCCCTCGCGCTCTCCGAGGTGTGCCCAGCGTCCGCGGGCCTCGCCAAACGCTTCCCGAGCAGCAGCGAGCCGCCCGGACAGCATGAGCGCCATCCCGAGGTTCTCGAACGCGTTCGCCGCAAACCGGACGTGGCCCCCGCGCTCCGCAGCCAGCGACGACCGCTCGAGTGCCACGATCGCCGGCGCGAGGTCGCCGCGCATCCCGAGGATGGTGCCCTCCTCGAGGTCCAGCTCGATGCGCAGGTCGGAGCCCTCCGGCTCGGTCTCCCACACCATCGCCCGTGCCCGCCGGTGCGCGGCCAGCGCATCGTCGAGCCGTCGCGCCTGCCGCCAGGCAATGCCGCGGTAGAGGAGGGCCCGCGCGACGTCGCGCTCGTCGGTGAGCTGCGCGTCCAGGCCGTCGAGCAGCACGTGCGCCTCGGCCAGCCGGTTGAGGCGAATCGTGGTCAGGACACGGACCAGCGCGAGGTCCGGCGCGTCCGACAGCACCTCGGGGGGGAGCCGGCCGATCCAGTCGGTCAGCGTCGCCCATGCACCGCGACCCGTGAGCGCCTCGGCCTGCTCCCGAATGAGGTCGCGCGCCTGCAGCCAGGCCTCCGCGTCGAGGGCCAGCTCGGTGGCCTCGTCCAGCTCGCCCGCACCGACCAGCGAGCGCGCCGCCCGCGCGCGGTACGTCCCGAGGCGGGCCGGGTCCTCGCGACCCAGGCGCGCGAGGCAGTGCTCGCGGAGCAGCGCGTGCATCCGCAGCCAGCGCCCGTCGCCGACGCCGGTGATGAGGCCGGTGCGCAGCTCGAGGGAGTGCAGCACTGCCGCCGCGTCCGTCCGCCCCGAGATCTCCGCGGCGATGTCACCATCGAAGTGGGCCGGCACCGCGCACGCCTCGAGGAGGCTGCGGTCCGACGCCGGCAGCGGGTCGACTACCTCGGCGCGGATGAACTCATCGAGGTCGGCGTCCAGCACGCGCGCCTCGCCCACGCCCGGGTGCTCGCCTCGGCGGCCGAGCAGCGCCAGGGCGAGCGGCCAGCCAGCCGCCCGCTCGATGACCAGCTCGCGGATCGCCTCGGGCGTGTCCAGCTGCTCGAGGAGCGCCGCCGACTCCTCCGGCGTGAAGGCCAGCTCACCCACATCGAGGACGGTGATCGTGCCGCTGGCGACGTGACGGGCGAGGGAGGGGATGGGCGGGCGCTCACGGGTCAGCAGCACCAGCCCGAGTGACGAGGGGAGGGCGGCCGCCAGCTGGTCGATGACCTCGCACGCCTCCTGCGCGTCCCGCAGGACGTACCCCGCGTCGACCACCAGAACGGCGTAGTCGTCGGCCTGCTCCAGGGCGTCGAGGAGCGCGCCGAGCTGGTCGATCGCGTGCTGCGAGCCCTCACCCGCTGCCACCTGCGCGCGTAGCGCCTCCACCGAGGAGTGGACGCGCGCCAGCGCCTCGATCATGTCCCCCATGAGGGTGAGGGCCGCGCGGTGGGCGGCGTTCAGCGACAGCCACGCCGCCTCGATGGATGACGCGCGCAGCCACTGCGTGACGGCGGTCGTCTTGCCGTACCCGGCCGGCGCAACCACGAGGACGGTCCCGCCATCGAGACCCTGCGCGAGCGCCTCGCCGAGTCGCGGGCGGTCCAGGACGGTGCGCGGCGGCCTCGGGAGGGTGAATCGCGGCCGAGGGCGTGCATGTGCCGTGGGCGCCACGCTCCCCTCCCTGCTCCGCAAGAACCGGCCCGCTCGATGATAGGCGATCGGTGCCCGGCGGTAGCTGCTCAAACGTGTCAGAGGCCGCTGAGGCCGGTGGCGAGAGTTTGGCGAGAGCCCGCGCAGTTCAATCTCGGAGCGACGACGAAGCTACTGCGGAATCGAGGGGGTGTTGATGAAGCCGTAGCGAGCCTGCATGACTCGCTATCACGCCGCACGAGAGCCGCGGGTGCACGGCCCGCATTCGCGGCCTCAACTTCGAGTCGCCAGAAACCACCACGACCTGGCTCGTGGCCGCTTTAGCCGAGGCGGCCACGAGCTGTCGCGGACACGGGCGGGAGGGGTGCTGCAAGCCCTCCCGCCCGTCGCGCGTCCGAGGGCTGCACACGGCGCTTGCGCCGCACCTCGAACGCCCGTCGCCCTCGCGACTACCGCCGGCTACCCGCCGACTGTGATCGCCTCGTCCCGCACCGCCGGCCGGTACCACGTGGCATGCCGCCCGGGGATGTGCGACAGCGTCAGCCGAACCCCGGTCTCGTCGACCGAGATCCCGAGGTCCACTCGGCGGTTGCGCGCGGCCTCGAGGGGGCGCGCCGGCGGCACGGACGTCAGGCTGAGCGGCTTCCCGGCGGTCTCCGCGAGCACCCACGCCTGGGCGATCATCATGATCGTGCTCTCGGGCAGCTCCGCGAGCTCGGCCCGTGCCACTGCACCCTGTTCCGGGCTCGCGTGACGCACGAACATCTCCAGTAACTCGTCACGGGACGCGCCCCGGGCGAGCATGGCACGCGCCTCGTCACCTCCCCCGGGACTGGCGAGGACGGTCTCCACCTCGCCAAGGACGGCGCGGCAATCAGGAACGCCCATCTTGGATTGGACTCCTTCGTTCTCCTCGATCGGTTGGCCGGCCCTGCAGGAACCGGCCTCACTCTCATTCATCGCTGCATGTAATGTCAAAGTTTCAGTTTGACCCGCGCACCTTCAACCGCTGACAAGGTTCGTGAGGAATTACGAAGGCTACCGGCGTTCGATCTCGCCTCGCGGATGGCTGTCTGCGACCGCGCCATCGCCGACGCGCGCCAGCGCGGTGACGCCGACACGGTGGCACGCGTCTCGCTCCTGGCCGCGGTGGTGCTCGACACCGGCGGGCGCCTCGAGGAAGCGCTCGCACGCATCGACTTCGGGCTGCTCGCCGCCCCCGCTGGCTCCGAGGCCCACGCGCACCTCTGGCTGACTCGCGCGGGCTTCCTCGCGATTGCAGGACGCATCGGCGAGGCCCGCGACTCGCTCGACCGGGCGGCGCGAGGCGGGCCCGCGGATCCGTCGGACCGCGCCCGCGTCGAGCGGCTGACCTACCGCTCGCACGTCTCGGCGCTGGCCCTCGACGAGCTCGCCCTCGTCGAGGCCCACGCCGCGGTCGCCGAGGCGCAGCGGGCCGGACTTGACTGGCTGGCGACGGGGCTCGTCGCGTGGCTCGTGCCGTGGTTCGGCGCGCACGGCCTCGTCGCGGCCGCCAGCCCCTGGGTCGACTGGCTGCGCGCGCTGGCCCTCGAGGTGCACCACCGGCATCGCGAGGAGGACGCGCTCGCCTCCCAGCTCATCATCGCGGCGACCATGGGCGGCCATCCGCTCGAGGCCCGCCCCGCCCTCGGCAACCAGTACGCCGCGTGGCGCCTCGATCTGCTGGCGCTGCGGGATGCGCTCTTCCGCGGCGCGAACGACTCGGCCGGGGAGGTTCTCGCCGACCTCGAGGCCCGGGTCGCCGACATGAGTCCGGGCTTCCGCGATGGCGTCGAGGCGTTTCGCGCCCTGGTGCAGGCGTTCGCGGGCCTCGAGCTGGTGAGCATCCAGCGGCCCGAGGCCACCTCACTCGTGACGTTGCCCGCGATCCTCGCGGGCGCGGAGGCCGCGGCGATCGGCGCCACGCGCGGGGCCGCCGCTGCCTGGGCGGAGGTCCTCGACGGGCTGCCCTCGAGGGTGGTCACCTCCTTCGAGTGGCCGTCGAGCGTGGCCCGGCTGCGTGGTCTGCTCGCGCTGCGAAGCGGGGACCTCGTGGGGGCGGCCCGCGCGATGCGCGCCGCGGTCAACGAGGCCACGCGGCGCGGTGCACCCCTCGAGGTGGCCCTGGCTGCCGTGCAGCTCGACCAGCTCCGCGCGGTCACACACGTGGGCCACGATGCCCCCAGCGTGGAGGAGGCCCATCGCACCCTCGAGGCGGCGGGACTGTCCGTCGAGGTCGTGCGGCACCCCATCGAGCGCACGCTGGCCCGGGCGCCCCAGGCGAACCGCCTGACGCCTCGGGAGGTCGAGGTGCTCGCGGGCCTCGAGGCCGGTCTCTCCTACCGCGAGATCGGCGATCGCCTCGGGATGGGCTGGCGCACGGCCCAGACCCACGCCCATCACATCTACCGCAAGCTGGAGGCCTCGGGCCGGCACGCCGCCGTGCGCGAGGCGCGCTCGCGCAGGATCATCTAGGCGCGCACGTGCGAACTTGCGAGGATGTGCACGCGCCTCGGACGCACGCGGCCCACGTCCGCGCGGTCCGAGGGGGTGCGGGTGAGCGGGAGTCCCCACGTGAACGAGCTGCGCCTCGACGCCCTCGCCGGTCGTCTGCTCGTGGCGAGCCCGCTCCTCACCGATCCCAACTTCCATCGCAGCGTGATCCTGATGTGCGCCCACACCGCCGAGGGCGCGTTCGGCCTCGTGCTCAACCGCCCGCTGCCGATCGCGGTCGCCGAGCCGCTGCCGGCGTGGGCGGCGAGCGTGAGCGAACCGGCCTCGGTGTTCCTCGGCGGGCCCGTGCAGCGCGACCGCGCGATCGCACTCGCGAGGCTGGCACGGCCGCCTCGGCGGGACCTCCCGGGCTGGGAGCCGGTGCTCCCCGAGATCGGGCTCCTCGACCTCGAACTCGATCCGTCCGCCGTGCCGGACATCGAGGCGGTGCGCATCTTCTCGGGGCACGCGGGGTGGGCGGGCGGACAGCTCGAGGGCGAGCTCCTCGGCGAGTCCTGGTTTGTCGTCGATGCGCGTCCGGGCGATGCCTTCGACTCCGATCCGGCGCACCTGTGGCAGCGCGTCCTGAAGCGCCAGTCTGGGCGCCTCGCGCTCTTCGCGAACTACCCGCCCGACGTCACGCTCAACTGAGGTCGCCGCGCCGCTCCCTCAGTGCGCGTGAGGTCAGTCGCGCGCGATCCGGCGGCCGCGCCCGTACTTCAGCAGCATCCGCACGGCGAACACGATCGAGACCAGCGCGATCAGCAGCGTCGCGCCCGGCCTCGAGAGCCGTTCGCCACGCTCGAGTCCCGCGCTGTCCGCACTGCCGACGCTGCCGGCGCGGCCGGGCGCGCGCTCGTCCTCCTCGAGGCCCGCGACCGGCACATCGACGAGGCCGCGCGCCCGGTCTCGCGACCGGCGGTCGGGGCGATCGGGGCGGGCGCCACGCTCGAGGGGCGCTACGTGAGCGACGTCGACGGCGGTCGCTTCCACGAGGGGTGCTGCCGCTGGCTCCTCGACGGCGGGCACCGGCACGGGCGCGGGCGACGCAGGCGCGGGCCGAGTTGGCAGCGACGCTGCTCGCTCAGGTGCGAGCTGCAGCAGCAGCACGGCCACGAACCCCGCCACCATCGCCACGGCCACGCCACTCGCGAGGGCGACCGAGCTCGGCTCGGTGAACCGCCCGTAGATGATGTTCGCCCCCGAGGCGACCAGCATCTGCGTGAACCCCAGC
The DNA here is from genome assembly GCA_020845735.1 of Dehalococcoidia bacterium. GTDB lineage: Bacteria > Chloroflexota > Dehalococcoidia > UBA2979 > UBA2979 > RBC038. The sequence continues at coordinate 566 of JADLFF010000046.1, read as the reverse complement.
AACGCCGAGGCGAGCCCGGCCATCTGCGGAAACTCGACCATCGCGGCCGCGACCGCGGCAGGCCTCGTGGCGCCGAGGCCGACGCCCACGAAGAACATCGGCCCGAGCAGGCCCGGCACGGTGGGCAGGAAGAACCACGTGAGCACAAACATCACGAGGGCGGCAGCGGTGGCCACGCTCGCGCCGAACAGCACGGTCCGCCGCGCTGGCCACCGTGTCACGAGGCGGCTCGACAGGGAGGCGCCGACCATGATCCCCGCCGCCACGAAGGCGAACGAGAACCCGTACGCCTGCTCCCCCAGCCCGACCTCCTCGATGAGCACGAACGCCGAGGTCGAGATGAACAGCAGCTGGCCCATGAACATCAGCCCCATGACGAGGGCGTACATGACGAACGTCGGGCTGGAGAGGGCGGTGGCGTAATCGCGGAGGACGCCCGTCCGAGCGCGTGTCGCACGCCTCGAGGCGGGGTTGGTCTCCGGCAGCAGCACGAGGTAGAGCACGGCGAGCACCACGCCCAGCACCGAGAGCGTCACGAACACGGACTGCCACCCGGCCACCTCGTG
>JADLFF010000045.1 GCA_020845735.1 Dehalococcoidia bacterium | reverse complement strand
GTCAGCGCGAGCTCAGGCGGGTACCCCGCGTTCCACGACGCGGCGGCCACGACGAGACACGCCGCCGCGCCCGCCAGGAGCGCGAGCCTGAATACGAGCATCTAGGCGCTCCTTCGCCGACTGAGCAGCGTTTGCTGTTGAAAGATGAAACGCACTATCTGCTCTTGCGTGCGACGGGCAATTCCTTCGAATTCCGTATTAAGGCGGTATGCGTGGGTTCGCTCCTCGAGGCGCACGGCCTTGACGCGAGCCCGGATCTCGACGGGAGGCGTGCCCGCCTCGAGGGTGAACCACAGCGTCACGAGCGCGCCGATGGGCACGGGCTGCCGCGTGCGCACGAGGGATCCCCCGCCGCTGATATCGAGGAGGCGAGCGGAATCGAGGCTGTGGCGGGGCAGGTCCAGCTCCTCGGCGTCCGCGTCGTCCTCGGCGGCCGCGCCTTCCACCCAGTGGCCCCGCGCCTCGATGCTGACGTTCAGCCGGTAGAAGCTCCGGCGCTGCGAGCGCCGCGCCTCAGTCGGCATGCTGACCACGAGTCCAGGCGGCGCCGCCTCGATCGCCCGCACGGTTGCATCGAGCTCGTAGCGCCGGCCGTGGACCTGCGCGGCGATCCCGACGCGCACCCCCACGAGGGTGGCCGCGTCCTCGGGGAGGTCGAGCATGCCGAGTGTGATGGTGTCGCGCCCGATCGCGCGCACCACCGCGTCGAGCGGCTCCAGGCCGGGAGCCGCCGTCACCGCGACGCGCAGGCCGCGAGGGAGCGTCACGAACGCCTCAGCGGGTGGCGACACGTGCCCCACTCCTCTCGCGTGTGGCGTCGTCCCTCACGACGGCGGGCCAGCGACCGAGGAGCACCGCCATGGCCAGCGCGTGGTTGTCGCCGGTGGAGAGCGGTTCGCTCGTGCTCGATGCGGCGGTGAACGCCACGCCCAGGGTCGAGGCGAGCAGCGCCGAGATCGCCCCGCCGAACCCGGCTGCCTCGTCGACTCCGGTGAGGACGGCGCCCGTCGGCGCGAGCGGCATGTACGCGGCCACGGCACGCTGAGCCGCGGCCGCGTTGTGCGACGCCGGCAGCGCGACCAGGAGGTCGTGGCGCGGGGACACGCGCAGGAACGACTTGAGCTCGAGCATGCGGTCCGTCCGCACCGCCCCATCCGGTGCGCAGTCGACCACCACGAGGTCGGCCGCGGCGTCCCGGAGCACGGTGCGCAACTCGGAGGGCGTGTAGCAAACGTGGGCCTCGATGCCTGCGGCGCTGGCCGTGGCGAGGAACTGCTGGGGTGCGCCCGCGCGGTCCACGTCGGTGCTCGCGACGATGCCTCGGCGCCCGCCCGGCGCTTCTGCCGCCAGCCGCAACGCCGCGCTGGTCTTGTCCGTGCTCGGCGGCCCCACGACGAAGATCACCTGGCCGGCGTGCCCCACCTCGAGCCGCGGGGTCGGAGGGAGCAGCACCGCGAGCGTGCGCTCGGCGGCGCGCATGACTTCGCGCCTCGACAGGTCGTTCCGGAGCTGCCCCTCGAGGCGCTGCAGGAATGACTCGAGGAAGCGGGGGACCACGCCGTGCTCGACCAGTGTGTCGTAGACCTCGCGGAGAGCAGGCGGCGCCCCGTCGAGGACCGTGCGTGCCCGCGAGGCCGTGACCCAGCGCATCCCCGACTCGATGGCACGGGTGCGCTCCTCGATGGAGGCGAGCAGCTCCTCGGCGGTCCGTGGCGCAGCTGGCTCCTCGACCTCGGGCGAGGGGAGCTCGTTGGCGGGACGCACCCGCCGGCTCGCGGCTGCCTCGGCCACGGACCGCACGAGGTTGTGCGCCGCGAGGTCGTCCTCGAGCGCCGCGTGGGGTGCCTCGGGCTCCGCGGCGATGGCCACGATCTCGACTTCGACCGCTCCCGCCAGCCGAGGGAACGTCTGCGTCGACAGGATCAGGGCGTCCGGGCCCAGCCTGGACCGAACCTGCTCGTAGGCTTCCGCCATCGAGCCGGCGGTGAACGTCTGCGGCTGCGTCACTTAGACCTCCACCACACCCGCGGACTGCACATCGACTTCCCCGGTGACCTCGGCGTAGGCGAGGACTGGCTGCGCCGGGAGCGCGCGCTCGATCAGCCTCCGTAGTGGGCGGCGGATGCGAGCGGAACACAGCACGACGGGCTGCACGCCGGTCGCAGCAGCCGCCTCCACCTGCATCGCGATCCGGGTGAGCAGGCGCTGCATGAGGTCCGGCTCGATCACGATCGCGGTGCCGCGATCGGTCGGCTGGAGGGCGCCCGCGAGCGTCTGCTCGAGGCGCGGCTGCAACGTGATCGCGTACAGGCGGCCGTCCTCGGCGCGGTTCTGCATCGAGATCTGGCGGCTCAGCGCGGCGCGCACGAACTCGGTGAGTTGCTCGATGTCGCGCGTCTGGCGTCCGCGGTCCGCGAGGGTCTCGGCGATGGTGACGAGATCGCGGATGGAGACGCGCTCGCGGAGCAGCTCCTGGAGCACGCTCTGCACCTCGCCGACGGTCAGGACGCCGGGCACCAGCTCCTCGACGACCGTGGGGTACTCCTCCTTGAGGTTGGTGAGCAGCGACTGCACGTCCTGCCTCGAGAGAAGCTCCGGTGCGTGCCGGCGGATCAACTCGCTGAGGTGGGTGGTGAGCACCGAGGGTGGGTCGACGACGGTGTAGCCCGCCATCTCCGCGCGCTGGCGCTCGGCGTCCGCGATCCACTTCGCGGGCAGGCCGAACGCGGGCTCGACGGTGTCCTCGCCATCGATGGGCTCCGCGCCGAGGCCGGAGTCCATCGCGAGGTACTGGTTGGCGTGGAGCTCGCCGCGCCCGATCTCGATGCCGCGCAGGAGCACGACGTAGCTGTTCGGCGGGAGCTGGAGGTTGTCGCGGATGCGGATCATGGGCACGACGACGCCCAGGTCTGTCGCGACCTGGCGTCGGATCACGGTGATCCGGTTCAGCAGGTTGCTGCCCCGTTCGGCATCGACGAGCGGGATCAGGGCGTAGCCCACCTCCACCTCCAGGGGGTCGAGCTGCAGCATGCTGAGGACGGAGTCCACGCTGGTGGCACGCTCGCCCTCGTCAACGGCGCGCACCTCCTCGGCCGCCGCGACCCCTGCGAGCTGCTGGTTCCGGACGAGGTACCCCGCACCAGCCATCGTGGCGGCGAGCATGAAGAACGGAAATCGGGGAAGCCCCGGGACGGCACCGAGCGCGGCGAGGACCGCGGCGACGACGAAGAGCGCGCGCGGACTCGAGAAGAGCTGTGATCCGATGTCACTCCCGAGGTTTCCATCGGAAGTTGCCCGGGTGACGATGAGGCCGGTGGCCGTCGAGATCAGGAGCGCGGGGATCTGCGAGACGAGGCCGTCACCAATCGAGAGCAGCGAGTATGTCGAGACGGCCTCGCCGGGCTCGAGTCCGCGCTGCACGATCCCGATGGCGATGCCCCCGAGGAGGTTGATCGCGACGATGATCAGGCCGGCGATCGCATCGCCCTTGACGAACTTCGAGGCACCATCCATCGAGCCGTAGAAGTCCGCTTCGCGCATGATCTGCTGGCGACGCTCGCGCGCCTCGGTCTCACTGATGAGCCCTGCGTTGAGGTCGGCGTCGATCGACATCTGCTTGCCGGGCATGGCGTCGAGGGTGAAGCGCGCCGCCACCTCGGCCACCCGCCCGGCGCCGTTGGTGATCACGACAAACTGGATCACCAGCAGGATGAGGAACACCACGATCCCGACCACCAGCGACCCGCCGACGACGAACGTCCCGAACGCCTCGATCACGTGCCCGGCGTCGCCGTGCAGCAGGATGAGGCGCGTCGACGACACGTTGATGGCGAGCCGGAACAGGGTCAGCAAGAGGAGCAGCGACGGGAACACCGAGAACTGCAGCACCTCGCGCGTGTACATCGAGATGAGCAGAACCGTGACGGCGGCCGCGATGTTCGCGGCGATGAAGAGGTCCAGCAGGACGGCCGGCACCGGGATGACCATCATCAGGACGATGAGCATCAGCATCGCCGCGAGCGCCACGTCGGCGTTCGCGGTGATCAGACGCACGACACCGGCCACCGCCGGTGGCACCGCTGTTCCGGTTCCGCTGCTCGCCGTGCGCCCCTGCACTGCCATGACTGACTCCTCGATTGCCTGCTAGGCCGCGGTTCGACGGGGTGCGCGCAGCCGGTACACGAACGCGAGCACCTCGGCGACGGCCTCGTAGAGGTCGGGTGGGATCTCCTGGTTGACGGGGACGGCGCGGAAGATCGCGCGGGTCAGCGGCGGGTTCTGCATGATCGGCACGCGGTGCTCGACCGCGACCTCGCGAATGCGCTGTGCGAGGTAGTCCTGTCCCTTCGCGAGGACGCGCGGGGCGCGGTCGGACGCGGGGTCGTACTTGATCGCGACGGCGTAGTGCGTCGGGTTGGTGAGCACGACGTCCGCCTGCGGCACCGAGGCGAGCACGCGGGTCATCAGCGAGCGGCGCAGCCGCGCCATGCGCTGCTTGACCTGCGGGTCGCCCTCGTTCTGCCGGTGCTCGTCCTTCACCTCCTGCTTCGTCATGCGGAGCTGCGAGATCCACTCCATCCGCTGGAAGACGAAGTCGGCGGCGGCGACCGCGAGCAGCGCCAGGCACACCTTCAGCGTGACGTCGAACGCGATCGTGACGGCGATCGCGAGGGATGGCCGCAGGTCGCGACGCACACCCAGGCTGAGCAGGTCGTCGAGGTGCGCGCGGATCGCGAGGTACGCGACGAAGCTCACGAACACCAGCTCGATGGTGCTGACGACGACGAGGACGTAGCTCCGCTTCGATGCGAAGACACGCTTCGCGCCCTGCAGCGGGTTCAGCCGCGAGAACTGCGGCTTGATCGCCTCCGCGGAGAGCACGAACCCGGTCTGCAGCACGCCACCCAGAATCGAGAGCGCGGCGACGCCCAGGAAGAGCGGTAAGAGGATCGCCAGCCCTCGCCAGATGAGCTCGCGGCCGACATCGGCGGTGAGCTCCATCGTGAGCAGCTCGTCGCGCCCGAGCACCGCGAACGAATCGCGGAGGAGCGACTCCATCCCTCGCCAGGTCTGCGCGCCCGCGATGTGCATGACCAGCAGTGATGCGCCGAGGACGATGGCGGTGTCGACCTCGCGGGAGTGCGCGACCTGGCCTCGACGACGGGCGTCCTCGAGCCGGTGCTGCGTGGGGGCTTCGGTGCGGTCGGTCGTCATCGGCTAGCGCCTCAGCAGTCCGAGGGACTGCGGGATCGCCGAGGTCACGGACGCACCGAGGAACGCGACCATCAACGGCACGCTCAACGCGGCCACGATCAGCCCGGCGCCGATCTTCACCGGCATGCCGACGACCAGGACGTTGAGCTGTGGCACCGCGCGACCGAGCATGCCGAGCACGAGGTCGGCGAGCAGGAGTGCCACGATCACGGGCAGCGCGACGCGCAACGCGATCACGAACAGCGACGCAAAGAACGGGACTGCGCGCTCACCGGCGATCAGCGACAGGTCCGCGGTGCCCGGCGGCACCACCTCGAAACTGAGGACCAGGCTGCTGATCACGAGGTGGTGGCCATTGACCACGAAGAACACGAGCGTCGCCACCAGCCGGTAGAACTGCTCGATGGCGCCCGACTGTGCGCCGGTCAGCGGGTCGATCACGCTGCCGATGCTGTACCCGATCTGCACACCGACGAGCGCCGCGCCCATCTCGAGGGCGGAGATGACGAGCATGACGCCCACGCCCAGCGCGAGGCCGACCAGCACCTCGGAGCCCACGACGGTGGCGAAGACCAGGAGGTTCGCGGGCGCGGGCATCGAGGGGGCCTGCTGCAACGGGATCACGACAAGCGAGAGCAACAGCGCCAGGCCGATCTTCACCTGCGGAGGCACGCCGCGCGCGCCGAAGAACGGCGCGGCGACAATCGCGGCGCTGAGGCGCGCCACGACATAGAGGAACTGCGCCGACCAGCTCGGCGAGACTCCCAGCACCTCGGTCAGCACGCGGCTACCCCTGCCCTCGACGCCGCGCTAGCGCACGGCCTGGGGGAGGGTGGCGAAGAGACGGTGCGTGTACTGCACCATCGTCCCCACCATCCACGGACCCATGACCGCCGAGATCGCGAAGACGCCGAGGAGCTTCGGCACGAACGTGAGCGTCGCCTCGTTGACCTGCGTCATGGCCTGGAAGATCGAGACCACGATGCCGATGAGAAGGCTGACGACGAGGATCGGGGCGGAGACGAGCAGGGCCGTCCACAGCGCCTCTCCGGCGATCGCCATGACCTGCGAGTCGTTCATCGAATGCTCCTTTGCGTTCGCGTGTGGGGTTCGTGCGTGGTCAGGTGACGAAGCTCGAGACGAGGGAGCCGATGATCAGGCCCCAGCCGTCGACGAGGACGAAGAGGAGGATCTTGAACGGCAGGGACACCACGACGGGCGGCAGCATCATCATGCCCATCGCGAGGAGGGCCGACGACACGACCAGGTCGATGACGAGGAACGGGACGAAGATGATGAAGCCCATCAGGAAGGCCGTCTTGAGCTCGCTCACGAGGAAGGCGGGGATGACGACGTAGGTCGGCACGTCGTCGACGGTGTTCGGCCGCGCCTCCCTCGAGAGGTTGACGAAGAGCGTGAGGTCGGACTCCCGCGTCTGCGCGAGCATGAACTTCCGGACGGGACCCTCGGCGCGCTTGATCGCCTCGGCCTGTGGGATCTGACCGGCGAGGTAGGGCTGGAGCGCCTCGGTGTTGACGACCTTCCACACGGGCGCCATCACGAAGACGGTGAGGAGAAACGCCAGCCCCAGCAGCACCTGGTTCGGCGGCAGTTGCGGAACGCCGATCGCGTTCCGGACCAGCGACAGCACGAGGATCGTCCTCGTGAAGGAGGTCACCATGATGAGCATGGCCGGCGCGACCGAGAGGACCGTGAGGAGGACGAGCAACTGCACGCCGGTGGTGCCGTTCACGGGCGCCACGCCCTCGGGCGTCACGCCACCCGGGAGCATCGCGGCGGTGCCGTCCGCCGCCACGCAGCCCGAGGCGAGCGTGGCGAGCAGCGCGGCCTGCGCAGCCAGCAACCAGCGGCGTCGCGAGGTCAACGTGCCTGCTCGTAGGAGGTGCCGCGCCGCGCGTCCTCGATGGCGCGCTGCAGCTCGGCGATCCGCGCGCTCCGATAGGCGGCGTTCGCCTGCACCTGCTGCGTCGCAGGCGCGGGCGGCGTGGGTGACGTCGGTGACGGCGATGCGGCACGAGCCGACATCGAGCGTCCGGAGCGAGCCGCGATCGCGAATCGGGAGACCGATTCGACGACGCGATTGAGCGCGGGGCCCCGCCCCTGCTCGGCGACGGCGGCCTGCGCGAGCCGCTCGACCTCCTCCGGGTCGTCGATCTCGAGGAGCTGGTTGATGCGCTCGACGGTCACGCCCACAAGCACGGCGCGGCGTCCGACGCGCACCAGCTGCATCGAGCGGTTGGGCCCGAGCGCGCGCGTCTCCAGCACCTCGAGCGATCGCCCCGCGCCATAGCCGGTCTGGATGCGGCGGTTGTACCAGCGGAGCGCCCAGAACGCGCCCCAGATGATCGCGACGACAGCGACCAGCCTCACGACGAGGTTGATCCAGTCCCACGCACCGAGCCTGACGACGCCGCCGCCGACCTCGCCAGGTGCCTGGGCCAGGGCGACGACCGGCAGCACGGCGAGGAGGCCCCCGACCGCGAGACTCGTTGCCACCGCACGACGACGCATGGTCATCGGCCCATCGCGTTCGCGCGCTGCCGCGGCGAGATGATCTCGGTGATCCGCACGCCGAAGTTCTCATCGACGACCACGACCTCGCCTCGGGCGATGAGGCGGTCGTTCACGAGGATGTCGACGGGCTCACCGGCGAGCTTGTTCAACTCCACCACGGAGCCAGGCCCGAGCTCGAGCACCTCCTCGACGGTGAGCGACGAGCGTCCAAGCTCCACGCTCACGCGCATCGAGACGTCCATCAGGACGTCGATCGGCTGGGGCGGTCCTCCGACGGCGTCCATCGCGGGGAGCGGTGGGAATCGGACGGGGTGCACTGCAGAGTCGCTCGGTCCCAGCCCCGGCACGGGCTTCGGCCCTGCCGATGCTGCCTGTGCGGAGGCGCCGGGGAAGGCAGTGACGTTGGTCTCGCTCGGAGGGCCGCCGAACAGCGCTGCCGCACCGTCCGAGGGAGTCACGGGAGTCGACGCGGCGGCCGGCTCGACCTCGGCGGACGTGGCCGCATCGCCGAGCTGCTCGCCCATCCTCGTGAGCAGCGAGAGCGGCACGATGAGCGTGACGACGGTCTGGGCGCCGGCGGCGAGCGCGACGTCCGCGTCGATGCGGACGGGAGGCGAGCCCTGCGCGACGTCCTGGACCATGCCCATGGTCCACTCGACCTGGCCCCGCCGCAGCTCGCTCAGCGTCACCTCAGTGCCGGCAAGGCCGTCACCAAAGAGCGTCAGGTTGAGGAGGTCGAGAAAGCCGCGCAGGCGCTCGGAGATGGGTCCGGCCTGTGCGGTCGCGAACGCGGCGTCGTCCATCTGCTCCGGACTGATGTCCAGCCCGAGCAAGCTGCTGGCGCCCTCGAGGGGCAGCAGTAGGCCTGCGAGGAAGGCCTCGGTCTCGCTGAGCGCCACCCGCAACTCGAAGCCGAGGTGGTCCACCGTCGCGAACTCAGCGCTGATCGTGTCGTACTCGGTGAGGCCGGCGACGACATTCGACAGCGTCGCGGCGTCGCCGACGCTGCTCTCGATTGCCACAGGGATGATCTCGGCGGCGTTCCTGCCGAGGTCCCGCACGGGCGCCGCTCCGGCACCCAGTGCAGCTTCGAGCGCCTCGGCCGTCCCACCCGCAGAGTCCATCGCGTCGTCAGGCACTGACTGCCTCCTCATACTCGTCCAGGGTTGGGGCGGCCAGCGCGGGGATCGCCGGGCTTGCCTCGACATGGCGCTCGGCGAATCGCGCGCCGCCGATGGTGAGCGCGGCGCTGTCCGTGACGGCCAGCTCGGCGGACCGCACGGCCTCGACGATCCGCACGACGGTGCGGTTGCCGACCACGCCGGGTCGACATTGGAACCTGATCCGCCCGTCGACCTGCATCGCAAGCGAGTCACCCACGCGGCGGTCGAGGACGAGCGTGTCGCCTTCGGTCATCGCGATGAGGGTGGCGACCGGCACCTCCGCCGTGCCCGCCTCGACGACCACATCGATCGAGGTCCGGCGCACGAGGGCTTCCACGACCTCGCGCACGCGCGGGTCCTGCTTCGCGGCGCTGCTCTGGCGCCACACCTGGGCGGAGAGGCTGCTCGCGACGGGCTCGATCACCGTGTAGGGGATGCAGATCGACATCGCCCCGAGCTGGTTGCCGATGCCCACCTCGAAGAGTGCGGTGACCACCACGTCGTTGGCACCGGCGACCTGCACCAGGCCGGCGTCCATGGCCATGTCGTTCAACTCGACCTGCATCGGCGCGATCGCGGACCACATGTCCTCGAGGGCGTTCGAGAAGCCGCGCGCGAAGCTGCGGAGGAGCGTGCTCTCGATCTCACCGAAGTCGCGCTCACGCGAGACCATGACGCCGTTGCCGCCAAGCAGGCGGTCGATCACCTCGGCGGCGATGTCCGTGCTGAACTCGAGGACGAGGTTGCCATCGAGGGGCGCGATTGACAGCACGTAGCAGACGGTCTGCCCGGGCACCTGCGCCTGCCACTCCTCGTACAGTCCCTGCTCGATGCTGGACAGGCGGACCGTGACCAGCGTGCGGAGTCGCGACGACAGCGCCGCGCCTACCTGTCGAGCGAACGTGTCGTGCATCGACTGGAGCGTGTGCCACTGCTCTTTCGAGAACTTGTCCGGCCGCCGGAAGTCGTACGCCTTGATGAGGCGCACGATCGGGCGGTCGGGGGACGCCTGTGCGCTCCCGGCGCCGACCACGCCATCGGCGGAGTCGGACGAGCCGGCCTCGGCGACCTGGTTCAACAGGGCGTCGATCTCTGCCTGCGTGAGTGCTCGTGAGTCGGCCATCGAGGTTCTCCGGGCCCGCTGCTACTGCGTCACGAAGTCGACGAAGAGGACGCGCTTGACGTGCGGGTGCGGGAGCAACTCGTGGATGGCCTTCATCAGCTCGGAACGGAGCTTCTCCTTGCCCTCGGGCGTGGAGACCTCGGCGAGCGTCTTCGCCGACACGATCGTCGTGATGGCATCCTCGATCAGCTTGCGGCCGCTTCCGATCTCCTCCTCGAAGTGGTGGAGCAGCTCGTCCTCCTTGGCCTTGCAGGGCGACGCGGCGCCCTCCGCCACGCACCCGTGGAGGACGTACGCCCACTCCTCCTCGGTGGTCTCGAACTCGACGAGCGTCTCCAGCTTGAGGTAGACGGGCGGCTTGCCCGCCTCCGTCCGCAGGTTGAACACCCGAGACGGGAAGGTGATGTGCGGACCCAGCCTGCCCTCGACGTTCACGGGGGTCGGCTCGGGCGTGGGCTCGCCACTCCCGCCGGGCTTGAAGACGAACATGAAGACGCCGGCGGCGACGCCCGCACCCGCGAGCACACCCACGACGATGAAGATCAACATCTTGCTCACGGCGTCGTTGCCCCCTTCGAGGTGACGGGTGTGACCTTCGGATCGATGGACGGCTGGGCCGGTGACGGCGTCGCGGTACGAGCCGGCAGCGCGGTCAGCACGATGTCCGCGCGTCGATTGATCGCGCGCCCCTCGGGCGTGGTGTTGGACGCGATGGGGTGAAACTCGGCGTAGCCAGCGGCCACTAGGCGGCGCGGCTCGACCCCCTCGTCGAGGAGGAAGCGCAGCACGGTGGTCGCGCGTGCCGAGGACAGCTCCCAGTTCGTCGGATAGCGCTCGCTCGCGACGGGGACGTTGTCCGTGTGCCCCTCGACGCGCACGTCGCTCTCGATCCCGCGCAGCACGCCGGCCACCACCTCGAGCAGCGGGATCGCCTCAGGATTGAGCTCGGCACTCGCGGAGGCGAACAGCAGACGGTCCGAGACGCGGATGACGACGCCCTGGCCGTCGCGCAGGATGTCGACGGAGCTCGAGGTGAGTCCGGACTCGAGGAGCTGCTCGTCGAACGTCGTACGGATCGACTTCACATCGGGCTGCGCGAACGACGAGAAGTTCCCGCCGGGCACGACCCCGAGCCCGCCGGTGAGGACCGGGCTGCTGCCGTCGGCGCCCGCTCGCACATCGACGTTGAACGCCTCTTTGAAGGCGAAGCTCAGCTCGTGGAACTTCTCCTGGTCGATCTGCGCGGACGCGAACAGGATGATGAAGAAGCCCAGCAGCAGCGTCACCAGGTCTGCGTACGAGATGACCCATCGTTCGTCGTGACCGCCGCCCTCCTCCGCGCTCATGCTGCGGCCGCCATCTCGCCGCCATCGGCGCCGTCACCGCGCGAGCGCTGGCCGGGGGCGAGGAACGCCTCGAGCTTCTCCTTCACGATGCGCGGGTTGTCGCCGGACTGAATCGAGAGCACGCCCTCGAGGATCATCTCCCGGACCACGCGCTCCTCGGTCGATCGGAACTTGAGCTTCTCGGCGATGGGGAGGCAGATGACGTTCGCGAAGCCGACGCCGTAGAACGTGGCGACGAACGCCGTCGCGATGCCGTGCCCGAGCTCGGCGGTGTCCCCACCGAGGTTCGAGAGCACCGTGATCAGGCCCATGACCGCGCCGAGCACGCCCAGCGTGGGCGCGAGGCCACCCGCGGTCTCGAAGACCTTCGCGTTCTCGCGGTGGCGGCGCGCCAGCGAGTCGATGTCGATCTCCATGATCGAGCGCAGCGCGTCGGGGTCGGTGCCGTCGATCATCAGCATCAGCGCCTTGCGCGCGAAGCCGTCCTCGACCTTCCCCGCCTCCTCCTCGAGGGAGAGCAATCCCTCCTTGCGGGCCTTGTCCGCCATCACCACCAGCTCGGCCGCCATGTGGTGACCGTGCACGCTTACCTTGTTGAACAGCGCGGCCATGGCCGCCTTCGGTGTCCCGAGGATCTGCTCGAGCGGGAAGGACATGAACACGGCACCGGTGGTGCCCACGAGCACGATCATGAAGCCGGGGATGTTGATCAGGCCGCCGATGGCCCCACCCTCGATCATGTACCCGCCGAGGATGCCGACAGCGGCAATGACGATGCCAACGATGAGCGCGATGTCCAACGCGGCGCCCCTAGCCCTGGACCGCGCGGATCATGGCCCCGCCCCCACCGCTCACGGAGCGCTTGTACTCGACGATCCGCGCCACCACCTCGCGGTCGGGCTCGCGGACGACGAATGACTTGTCGTTGATCAGGACGATGTGCGTGTCCGGGGAACTCTGCACCGTCTGAATGAACTCGGCGTTCACGTAGAACTCGGTGCCGTCGAGGCGAGTGACGCGGATCACGTGCAACTCCGGTCGCATGCGCACGGGGGACCCTGCGCGACGAGTTGATTCTTCCGGAGTGCCGGTGTTGTCCGTATCGGGAAACCGAGGAGGCGCCCGGTCGTCAGCCCTGACTCGCGCCGTCAGAGTCCCGATGTGTTACGTGAGGTGTTCGCCGTTCACGCGCGGACGGTCGGCCCTCGGAGCGCGGCCCGCCTCAGCGCGCCGAGCGCGCAAGGGAGCGCGCAAACGGAAGAACCGCGCCGGGTCCTGCCCGGCGCGGTTCTGGTCCTGCGTTTCGCGGGAGGACGGGGTCTAGACGACCGCGCGCTCCTCGGCGGGGGCGTCCAGCGACGGCGCCTCGAGGCCGACGAGTCCACGCTTGAGCGCGTAGCGGATGAGGTCGGTGCGGTTCTGCGCGTGCAGCTTGCTCATGATGTGCGCCTTGTGCGCCTCGACGGTCTTCACACTGATCACCAGCTCATCGGCGATGCGCTGGTTCGAGCGGCCCTCAGCGATGAGCTGCAGCACCTCGCGCTCACGCCCGGTGAGGAGGTCGTAACCGCTGCGCGTCTCGGGCTGCTTCGCCTGGAGCAGCACCTCGTTGACCGCGATCTCCTCGGAGACCGCCGTCGAGAAGTAGGTGTTGCCTCGGTGCACGGACTGCACCGCGAGCACCAGCTCGTCGATCTCGGAGTTCTTCACCACGTAGCCCGAGGCGCCGGCGCGCAGCGCCTGCAACAGCCGCTCGTCCTCGAGGTAGGCGGTCAGGATCAGGACGCGCGTGCCGGGCACGCGCTTCACGATCTGGCGCGTCGCGTCGATGCCGTTGAGGCCCGGCATGACCATGTCCATCAGCACCACGTCCGGGCGCAGCCGCTCGGCGGCCTCGACGGCGTCACGGCCGTTGGTCGCCTCGCCCACCACCTCGACGCCCTCCTGGCCGTCGAGCAGGGTGCGCAGCGCCTGACGGAGGAGCGTGTGGTCATCGACCACCAGCAGCCTCAGGCGGGCAGAGCCGTTGCGCGGCGGGCGGCCTCGAGTCAGGGGGAGAGCGTCGGCAAGCCTGTCGTTCATCATTCCTCCAACAGTCCCGCCTCCACGAGGGTAGCCGGGCCCGTGCTTGTGCACCTGCGGTTCCCGACCTTCAAGTCGGGAGTTGTCACGAATTGCGTTCTCGACGGTTTACGTGGCTACGCAGCCAGACGCTCGACGTACGCCGATGGCGCGACGAGCTCGCGGTAGTCATCGAAGCGCTGGGTGGACTCGGGGGCGGCGGGGTACTTGCGGCGGGCGTTGCAGTTCTTGCACTTCCCGCGGACCCACCCCTCGGAGGGCTCCTGGAGCACCCAGTGGTGCACGCACTTCGTGCGACGCGCTCGCACCGCCTCGAGGGCGATCGGCTCGCTGCCTTGCTGTTCCTTCACGTCGGTTCGGCCTTCCCTGGCGGATGCGATGACACGGCGTCACTCGCTGACTGAGGGAATCCTACGCAGGGGTGTTCGAGGTGGCCGTAAGGGAAGCCCCGCATTGAGGGGTAAGGGAACCCTCAAAGTCGGGGACTTGCGCGGAGGGGATCAGGGGAGCCGCGCCTGCGGGACCGCGGCCCCTCGACATGCACGGGGACGGGAACAGGGGCGGACCCGGGCAGCTCGAGGTGCGATCACTCGCCCGATGCGCGCCCGCTCAGGTGCACTCGCTCGCGTGGGCTTGCTCGGGGCGCGATGTGTACTCGAAGCGAAGCCAGTGCGAAGCCGAGGCGAGGTCGGCGGCGTGACGCGGGGCAGGCGCGCGATGCGGCCGGATGCGCGTCGTACGCGAGGTAGCAGGAGGAGGGCGGCACCTCGGACGGGAGGTGCCGCTCAACCACCATCGATGAGCCCGGCCTAGAGGCGGAGCTTGCCGTGCGAGGGCTGGCGCCGTCGCTGCTTGCCGGCGGCCAGGCGCTCCTCCTCGAGGAGCTCCGCCGGGTCGGCCTTCTGCGACTCGTGCACGTAGCCACAGGCGATGCAGCTACCGAAGGCGCCGTACCAGTCGTCTTCGATGATCATCAGGCCACGGCAACGCGGGCAGGAACGGGGGGGTGCAGTCACGATCATTGGAGGCCACCTCACGCCAAAGGCGCGCCGGACATCCCACCGGAAGGGGCCTACCGCATAACGCCGCCGAGGTTAGCTGACGGGTTCGGGTCGCGGAGGCTGACCCGTCCTCTTTCGAGGATTCACCCCAGTTAGTTGGGTCCCCCGGTCAGTCGCCGGATTTGCCGGACGACTAATTAGGCGGGTGCTTTCGCACCGTCACTCTCTGTGACGCCGCGTAGCATACGCAGCAAGACGAGCCTGTCAACCGAGATCTGACGCAAATTTCACGATCTCCCCGTTACGTCACGCAGGCGTCACGCCGCGCGCGCCACGCAGATGATCTCGGTGGAGAGGGTTCCGAATCTGGATCCCTCGAAATCCCCGAGCCACGCCTCCACCTCGAAGCCCGCGTCGCCGAGCAACGCCTCGAGCTGCGGCCGGTAGATGTAACGGACTCGTAACGTCGCGCGGTGCACCGAGCCGTCCGGGGCCCGCATTGGCATGGGCGTCTCGATGATCTGGTCCGCCAGATCGAAGTTCGCCACCCCCTCGAAGGCGTCCGCGCCGCGCATCATCTCGACCGCCGCGATGATCTCGGGGTTGAACACGTTCATCGCGAGGCGCCCACCCGGTCGCAGCGCGCGGCGACACGACTCGATGGTTGCGCGCTGGTCCGCCTCGGTCAGGTTGTGCAGGAACGCGCGATGCGGAATCGTCACCAGCGAGGCAGGTCGTGAGCAGGCGAACCGACGCATGTCGGCCTGGACGAGGTCGACGTGCACCCCGGCGGCGCGCGCCTTCTCCTCGCAGATCGCGAGCATCTCCTGCGCCACGTCCAGCCCCACGATGCGCACGCCGGCCTCGGCGGTGGGGATCGCGACGCGCCCCGTCCCCACGCCAATCTCGATGACGGCGCCGCCGTCCCTGCCCGCCTCGATCGCCAGGTCCCGGTAGAACTTGATGTCTCCTCGGACGCCACGCTGGTGGGCGTCATAGAGCCACGCGTGGTCCGTGTAGAAGGGGTCACGCGCGGGAAAGGCGGTCACGCGGCGCCTCGATCGCTGCCTGCCGCGCCCGAGTGGGAGCGACGCCCCTCGATGCTACGCTCGCCTCCACGGGAAAGGCGGCTCGCATGGCGTGGTCCGGCACCTCGAGGTCTCAGCGCTTCCTCCTGGGCATCGGCGTCCTGAGCATCATGGTCCTCGGGTGCGCGGACGAGGACCTCTCGGGCGCGGTCGCCGCCCCGAAGGTCTCTGCGTCCGCGAGCGCATCGGTGCCCCCGGCCACACCGACGCCCGTCGCCGTGCACTACATCTGCGACGGCGGCAAGACGTTCGATGCCTACGTGTTCCCGGTCCCCGCACAGCGCGCGATCGTCGTCGTCGATGGGCGCACGCTGGACCTGCCGCAGACGATCTCCGCCTCGGGCATCCGCTACTCAGACGGGACGCTCGTCTACCACTCGAAAGGGCGCGACGCCTTCATCGAGGTCAGCGGCGTCATGACGTACGTGAACTGCGTGGGCGACAAGCCCTGAGGCTGTTCCGTCGTGCGTCCGATCGCACCTGATGAACCTGATATCGTGCGCTCCAGGGTGAGGCGGGGAAGCCGGTGTGAGTCCGGCGCTGTCCCGCAACTGTCAGCGACCCCCAGCGGTCGCGAGCCAGAGCACCGTGCTCACCTGCATCGGCCGGCGCGCCGGCTCGATGTGCCAGCAGTCGGCCTCTCCGGGACCGCTGTCACCTCGCGCGGACGAGGTGCGGAGCAACGATGGCAGAACTTCGAGCACGCGATCAGCTGCGGCCGGCGCTTCCCGCGCCTGCCTCGTCTGTACGCCGGCAATTCATGGCCCTTGGCGCCGTGCCGCTGTCGCTCGGGGTGCTGGCCATCGTCTGCCTGCTCGCGCTGACGCAGGGCGCGGCCCCGATTCCCGTCCTCAGCGCGGTGCGCATCATCCTCGCGAGCGTGCCCGGCCTGGACAGCCTCGTCGATGCGTCCACGGAGCCCGAGGCGTGGCGCCGGATCGTCCTCGATGTCCGTCTCCCTCGAGTCGCAGCGGCCGCGGTCATCGGCGCGACGCTCTCCTTCACCGGGGCGGGGTACCAGGGCGTCTTCCGCAATCCGCTCGCGAACGAGTACCTCCTCGGCGTGGCGTCCGGGGCCGCGCTCGGGGCGGCGCTGGTGATCATCTCTCCGCTGGGCACAGGCGGTTACGGGTTCGGACCGGTGCCCCTCGCGGCGTTCGCGGGCGGCGGGCTGACGGTGACCGCCGTGTACGTGCTCTCGAAGAGCGCGGGCGGCGGATCGGCGACCACGCTCATCCTGGCCGGGGTCGCGCTGTCGTCGCTGCTGAGCGCGATCACCTCGTTCATCATGATCGGGGCCGGTCAGCGCGCGCAGCCGATCTTTGCGTTCCTCTTCGGCACCCTGAACATCTCGAGCTGGGAGCGCCTCGCGTGGGGGGCGCCGTACCTCGTGGTCGGTGGCGCGATTGTGCTCGCGCACGGCCGCGTCCTGAACGTGCTCCAGCTGGACGAAGAGCAGGCGCGCCAGCTCGGCATCAACGTGAGCCGCGCGAAGTTCACGGTGCTCGCGGCGTCCTCGCTGATGGCGGCCACGGCCGTCGCGATTGCCGGCGTGATCGGCTTCGTAGGGCTCGTCGTGCCGCACGTCGTGAGGCTGCTCTGGGGGAGCGACTACCGCCGGCTGCTGCCGCTGAGCGCGATCGTGGGCGCGGTCTTCCTCGTGGCCACGGACCTGGTGGGACGCACGATCTTCGCGCCGCAGGAGGTTCCGGTCGGCATCGTCACGGCGATCGCCGGCGGACCGTTCTTCCTCTACCTCCTCCGCAACCGGCGGATGGCGCACATATGACGACGCTCGTCGCGGACGACCGCCGCACGGACCGCAGTGCGATGCCAGCTCCCGTGGAGTTCCAGCGAGTCCGCGTACGCCTCGGTGGCAGCGCGGTCCTCGATGGCGCCTCGCTCGAGCTCCGCGCCGGCGAGCTCCTCGGCATCATCGGGCCGAACGGCGCGGGGAAGAGCACCCTCGTGCGCGCGGCGACGGGGATCGTCCCCCTCGAGGAGGGCGAAGTGCTCATCGAGGGGCGCGCGCTGCGCTCGTATTCCAGCCAGGCCCTCGCTCGCCGGGTGGCCGTGGTACAGCAGCTTCCCGAGGCGCCCCCGACGATGACCGTCGCCGAGCTCGTGACGCTGGGTCGCACGCCGCACCTCGGATTCCTCACCCGCGAGTCCAGCCGGGACCGCGCGATCGTGGCGGAGGCGATGGAGCGCGCGGGCTGCGTCGCACTGGCGGAGCGCGCCCTCGGCACGCTCTCCGGTGGCCAGCGGCGGCGGGCATTCGTCGCGCGCGCGCTCGCCCAGGAGCCGGCGATCCTGCTTCTCGACGAGCCCACGGCCAACCTCGATCCGCACGCCCAGGCGGAGCTCTGCCTGCTGCTGCGCTCGCTGGTGCACGACGGCGTGGCCGTGCTCGCGGTGGTTCACGACCTCACGCTCGCCGCGGCATACTGTGACCGCCTCGTGCTCCTCGACTCCGGCCGCGTCGTCGCGAGCGGTCGCCCCGCCGAGGTGCTCACGGAGCCCCGCCTGCGCGACACGTATGGCGTGCTGGTCTCCGTCATCACGCACCCCGACACGGGACTTCCCGTCGTTACCCCGGCCAGAGGAGCGATCACGGCTCAGCGAGCGGAGGACGTCGATGGTTGAGCAGACTCGCGCCGAGGCGCGCCACGAGGAGCCGGACGGCGAAGCGGCGGATGCCGGCGACGCCGTCGAGCAGTGGCAGGGACGCTGGGAGGGGCTCTTCCCGAAGAAGCACCCGCTCGTGGTCCTGAACACGGGGAACGGCAAGGGCAAGACAACGGCGGCGCTCGGCGTCACGATGCGTGCCTGGGGCCGCGGCTGGAAGATCGTCTGGCTGCAGTTCATCAAGTCGAAGACCAGCAACTACGGCGAGACGCGCGCGGCTCGGCGCATGGGGATCGAGATGATCCCCCTCGGGGATGGCTTCACGTGGCTCTCGAAGGACATCGAGAAGGACATTGCCCTCGCGCATGAGTGCTGGAACCTTGCCCGCGAGAAGATCATGTCCGCGCAGTACGACCTCGTGGTCCTCGATGAGATCACCTACCCGATCACGTACGGCTGGCTCGACGTGAATGAGGTCCTCGAGGTGCTCCGCAACCGACCGAAGGACGTGGACGTGATCCTCACGGGGCGCGATGCGCATCCGGCGCTCATCGAGTTCGCGGATACCGTGACGGAGATGACCGAGCGCAAGCACGCCTACAAGTCGGGGATCAAGGCGCAGCCGGGGATCGACTACTGATGGCGCCACGCCTCGAATGCCTGGTCTGGCGCGCTCATGACTGAGGCCGATGCGCGCCTCATCGCGGAGACCGCCCGCGCCATCCCCGCCCTCGACGAGGCAGCAGGCGCCGCGGCGCGGGCGCGGCAGGCCCGCCTGACCAAGCCGCCCGGGGCCCTCGGCCGGCTGGAATCGCTCTCCGAGGACATCGCGGCGATGACCGGCCGCGACCGCCCGCGCCTCGAGCATCGCGCGATCGTGGTCGCAGCGGGCGATCACGGCGTGGCCGCTCGAGGGGTGTCCGCCTATCCACCCGAGGTCACGGCGCAGATGGTCGCGAACTTCCTCGGGGGAGGTGCGGCGATCTCGGTCCTCGCGCACGTCGCGGGTGCGCGACTGCGGGTCGTGGACGCGGGCGTCCGCGGCCCGACGGGGGACGATCCTCGCCTGCTGCGCCTGCGCATCGGCCCCGGCACGGCGGACATCACCGAACACCCGGCGATGCCGCCGGAACACGCCAGACGGTCGCTCGCGGCGGGGATCGAGCTGGTCCGCGAGGAGCACGACACCGGACTCGACCTCCTTGGCCTGGGCGAGATGGGGATCGGGAACAGCACGGCCGCCGCGGCGATCGTGGCTGCCGTAACGGGGCTGCCTCCGCGGTCAGTCACGGGCCGAGGCACGGGCGTGGACGACTCGCACTACGCGGCAAAGATCGCGGCGGTCGAGGCGGCGCTCGCGCGCCATCGCTCGGTCGGGGGCGATGGCGTCTCGCTCCTCGCCTCGCTGGGGGGATACGAGATCGGCGTGCTGGCAGGTTGCTACCTCGCCGCGGCCTCGCTGCGCGTGCCGGTGCTCGTCGATGGGCTGATCTCCGGCGCCGCCGCCCTGGTCGCCGCCGCGATCGAGCCGCGGGCGGCGCGCTACATGCTCGCGTCGCATCTCGGCGTGGAGCCGGGCCACCGGGCGACCCTCGAGCACCTCGGATTGCGGCCGATCCTCGACTTCGAGCTCCGCCTCGGTGAGGGCACGGGCGCTGCCCTCGCGATGAACGTCTGCCTCGCCGCCTGCCGCCTGCTCGACGAAATGGCCACGTTCGACGAAGCTGGAGTCTCCGACTCGGACCAGGCGACGGCTCCGGAGGACTAGCACGATGCGATCGGCGGCCCCTTCGCGCTGGGAGGAGTTCCGCGCCCAGGTCACCTCGGTTGACGCGTGGCGCGCCAGCGCGTCGTGGTCGTCTCCGCTCGTGGCCCTCGAGTTCCTCACGCCGCTGCGACTCCGGCGCGTGCAGACGTGGGACGACCGCACGTTCGGGGCGGCGCTCGCGTGGTACCCGATGGTGGGCCTGCTGATCGGCGCGCTGCTGCTCGGCATCGACATGGCCCTCGGCGCCATCCTCCCTGCCGGTCCCGCCTCGGCGCTGGTCCTGGCGACGCTCGCGCTGCTCTCGGGTGGGCTGCACCTCGATGGGGTTGCGGACACGGCCGACGGGATGGCGCTCCAGGGGGATCGCGCCGCTCGACTCGGCGTGATGTCCGAGGGCAACACGGGGCCCGCCGGAGTCATGGCGCTCGTGCTCGTCCTCCTGATCCAGTGGGCCGGCATCGCCTCCCTCGAGGGGCCCGTCCGAGCCGCGGCGCTCCTGCTGGCCCCCGCGCTCGCGCGATGGGGCGTCGTCCCCGTGGTGGTGCTGTTCCGGCCCGCACGACCGCGCGGCCTCGGCCATGCGCTGCACCAGGGTGCGTGGCCCCTCGCGGCGCCGATTGCGACGATGACCGCGGGCGGCGCCGCCGTCTTCCTCTTTGGTCTCGGGGGGATCGTGCTCATCGCGATGGCCGGGCTGCTCGCCCTCGTCGTCGCGTGGTCCGCCTCCCGCATGCTGGGCGGTGTCACGGGCGACACGTACGGCGCCTGCATCGAGGTGGCGTTCGCCGCGGTGATCCTCGCGGCCGCCGCCGCGGGCCACCGCGGGTGGCTCTCCCTCTTCGAGGTGCTCGAGTTGATTCCTCGGTGACGCGCATCGCGGTGCGGCGAGCCTGTGTCCTCGTGCTCGCGCTCGGCATCGACCGCTGGAGTCGTGAGCTTCCGACGCCGCTCCACCCGGTCGGGGTCATCGGGCGCGCGGCTCGCCTCCTGGAACGTCGGGCGCCGACGAGTCCGCAGGGCCGCCTCCGCTACGGGATCGTGGCGCCGGGGCTCGTGCATGCGGGTGCCGCCCTCGCCGGCCTGGCGATGGGGCGCGCCGCGGCAGGGCAGCCGACCGCCCTCGGCGTGGCGCTTGAGGCCGGGGCGCTGTCCACGACGATCTCGCTGCACGCGCTCCTCGAGCGCGCCGCCGAGGTCGAGCAGCTGCTCGAGGCCGGCGACCTCGAGGCGGCGCGCGCCAGCGTGGGGCGCCACCTGGTGTCGCGGGACACCTCGAGCCTGGGCGCGGGCGACGTCGCGGGCGCCACCATCGAGTCGGTGGCGGAGAACCTCAGCGACGGCGTCCTCGCGCCGATGCTTGCCTATGCCCTCGGCGGCCTCGCGGCGGCGTTTGCTTACCGCAGCATCAACACCTTCGACTCGCTGTGGGGGTACCGCACGCCGACGTACCTCGAGCTCGGGCGGCACTCGGCACGCCTCGACGATGCGGTGAACCTCCTGCCATCGCGGCTCACCGCCGCAGCACTCGTGGGGGCAACCCTCGTTCGACGCGGACCTCGCGAGGCCCGGCGGGCGTTCGACGCGTGGGTCGACCAGGGTGACTTCACGCCGAGTCCAAACGCCGGACAGGCGATGGGTACGATGGCCGGTGCGCTGGGCGTCGAACTGGCGAAGGACGGGGCGTACCGCCTCGGCGAGGGGTGGCCAGCGCCAGCCCCGACGGACATTCGAGCCGCGCGCCAACTCGCGCTGACGGCCGCGCTGGCTGGCCTCGGAGCGCTCATCGCCGGGCTGGGCGCGCGAGCGGTGACTGGAGCACGGGCGTGAGCGACTCGACCGAGGTGGTGCACGGGGGGCTCCAGGCGAGCGAGCTGGCGGCGCTCGGCCTGACGCCCACGATGGTCCTCGACCTGTCGGCCAGCCTCAATCCGCGCGGCGCGCACTCGAGCGTGATCGTCGCGGCCGTCGAGGCGGACCTCCGGCGGTACCCGCCGCCGCACGCCGAGCCACTGCGTGACGCCCTCGCCGCCCGCGCGAACCTCGAGGCCGATCAGGTGCTGGTGACGCCCGGCGCGACCGCCGCGATTCACCTCGTGGCGCGCGCGCTGCTGGCGCCGGGCGACGCCTGCCGCATCTTCCCGCCCACCTTCGGGGAGTACGCCGCGGCCGCTCGCAACGCCGAGGCCGTCATCCTCGAGGGGCCGGGCGAGGAGGCGGCGCGGCTGACCGTGCTCTGCAACCCCAACAACCCCACCGGTGAGTACCTCGGGCGGAGGCCCGTGGGGGAGCTGCTCGAGGAGGTCTCGGCCGCCGGGGGCGTGCTCCTGCTCGATGTGGCGTACGACCCGTTCGTGGAAGGCGCGTGGGACGCCGACGAGCTGGTCCGCGCAGGTGGCTCCATCCTCGTCGTGCACTCGACGACGAAGCTGCACGCCATCCCGGGCATTCGCCTCGGCTACCTCACGGGCCGCGCCGACCTCATTGCGCGGGTCGGGCGGCTGCAGCCCTCGTGGGCCGTCTCGAGCACGGCGATCGCGGCCGGGTTGGCCGGCCTGCGTGTCGAGGAGCAGCAGCGCTGGGCGGCCGCCGAGGTGACGCGCTCGCGGGAGGAGTTGACGTCCGCCCTGCGCGCCGCCGACATCGAGGTCCGCGATTCGCGCGCGAACTTCATCCTGGTGCGCGTCGGTGACGCCTCGGCGTTCCGCCGGCGCCTGCTGCCGAGGGGCTTCGCGGTCCGCGACTGCACGTCGTTCGGCCTCCCCGAGTGGGTGCGCGTGGCGATTCCACAGGAGGGCGCGCTCATCCGCCTCGCGCGCGCCTTCATCGAGACGTACCGCGAGGACCCACCCGCGTGACGGCGCCGGTGCTGATGCTCGGCGGGACCGCGTCGTCCGTCGGGAAGTCGGTGCTCGTCGCGGGGTTGTGCCGTGTGTTCGCGCAGGATGGTGTGCGCGTGGCGCCGTTCAAGGCGCAGAACATGTCGAACAACGCCGATGTCACCCCCGACGGCCTCGAGATCGGGCGGGCGCAGGCCGAGCAGGCCGCCGCGGCGGGCCTCGTCCCGGCGGTCGAGATGAACCCGGTGCTGCTGAAGCCGCAGGGCGACCGCACGTCGCAGGTCGTCCTCGATGGGCGGCCCGCGGGGCTGCTGCGCGCGCGCGACTTCATCGAGCGCAAGCGCGACCTCTGGCCCCACGTGGAGCGGGCGCTGGAGTCGCTGCGCTCGAGGTACGAGCTGGTCGTCGTCGAGGGGGCGGGCAGCGCCGCCGAGCCCAACCTCCGCGCCGGCGACATCGTCAACATGCGGGTCGCGAGGCACGCCAGCGCCGTGACGCTGCTCGTCGGTGACATCGATCGGGGCGGCGTCTTCGCGCACCTGCTCGGCACGCTCGAGCTCATGCCTCAGGAGGATCGCGCGCTGATCCGAGGCTTCGTCATCAATCGCTTCCGCGGCGACCCCTCGCTGCTGGCGCCCGCGATCGATGAGCTGGAGCGGCGCACGGGGGTCCCGGTCCTGGGCGTGGTGCCGTGGATCGATGACCTGCGCGTCGCGCAGGAGGACGCGGTCGCCCTCGAGCGGCCCGATCCGCCCGGGAGCGCGCAGGCGGGCACCCACGAGGTGGACATCGCGGTCGTTCACCTGCCGCGGATCGCCAACTTCGACGACTTCGATCCGCTGGCGCAGGAACGAGGCGTCAGGCTGCGCTACGTCTCGCGACCCGAGCAACTCGGGGTCCCGGACCTCCTGATCATCCCGGGCACGAAGGCCACGATCGCGGACCTCGAGGCGATGCGGCGCAGCGGGATGGCCGAGGCGATCCTCGCCCGACACCGCGAGGGCAGCGCCATCCTCGGTGTCTGCGGCGGGTACCAGATGCTCGGGACGCACATCGAGGATCCCGACGGCGTCGAGGCCGCGGCCGGCTCCGCGGTTCCGGGCCTGGGGCTGCTGCCGGTGTCGACACGCTTCGAGGGTGACAAGCGGACGCAGCGGGTCAGCGGGCACGCACTCGCCTCGGCCGGTCCATGGGCCGACACGCAGGGTGCGGCGGTCGAGGGGTACGAGATCCACATGGGCCGCACGAGGCCCAGCCCCGGCACCAGCGTGGCGCCGCTCCTGCACCTCGATGGCCACGAGGACGGCGCAACCTCCGCCGACGGCCTCGTGGCCGGCACGTACCTCCACGGCCTGTTCCACAACGATGCCCTGCGGACGGCGCTCCTCCGAGGGCTGGGGCGGACGGGAAGTGGCAGCGGACCATTCGACCGCGAGGCCGAGTTCGACCGCCTTGCGCACCACCTGCGCGCGCACCTCGATCTGGATCGCGTTCGGGGCTGGCTTGGCCTGCCCGTCGGGGCGACGGTGGGATAGGTGGCCGATCTCCTCTTCGTCACGGGCGGCGCGAGAAGCGGCAAGAGCACGTTCGCGCAGCACCTCGCCGAGCACAGCCGGCGACGGGTGACGTTCGTCGCGACGATGGAACCGCTCGACGAGGAGCTCGAGGCGCGCGTCGCGCTCCATCGGCGGTCACGGCCCGAGGCGTGGGCGACGGTCGAGGCCCCCCTCGACCTCCTCGCTGCGCTCCACGGCGTCCCGGCTGACGACTGCGTGATCGTCGACTGTGTGTCGCTCTGGGTCACGAACCGCCTGCTCCCGCTGGGGGATCCGCCCGCGCTCGCGGCGCTCGAGGCCCTCGGGTCAGGCCTTGAGCAGCACGTGGCGCAGATGGTGGAGGCGCAGGCGGCGCGCCGGGGCGCGCTGATCGTCGTCACCAACGAGGTGGGGAGCGGCGTAGTCCCGCCGACGCCCCTCGGGCGGGCCTATCGCGATCTGCTGGGGCGCGTGAACCAGCAGTTCAGCCACGCCGCCTCGAGGGCGTGGCTGCTCGCGTCGGGACGCCCGCTCGAGTTGCCGCCGGCGCGCTGACCGCCGGCGCACTGACCGCCGCGCGTTAACCGCGGACGCGGCGACGAGGCCCGGCGCGGGCCTCGTCGGAAGCGTGCTCGAGGGGTGTGCTACCCCGACTGCCACTCGCGCAGCACGGCGTCCACCTGGATCTGGTCGCGGCCGCGCTGCACGGTGAGCTTCACCGTGTCGCCCACCGCGTGGCTATCGATGATGCCCGCCAGCTCACCGATGCTCCGCACGATGCGGCCATCGATCGCCGTGATCACATCGCCGCCGGTGCCCGTGCGCCCCGAGGCGCGAAGCCCCGCCTGCGCCGCCGGACTGCCGGTGCCTACGCTGGTGAGGTAGACGCCCTGCGTCGTCGAGACGCCGTAGCCCTGGGCAATGGTCGCATCGAGGGTCACGCCGCTGATCCCGAGCTGCGGGTGCTTCGGCGTCTCGCCCTTGACGAGCTGCGGCAGGAACCGCTTCGCGGTGTTCGACGGGACGGCAAAGCCGATGCCCACGAACACCCGCTGGCCCGTCGGGTTCTCGATCGAGGTGTTGATGCCCACCACCTCGCCTCGAGCGTTGAACAGCGGTCCGCCGGAGTTCCCGGGGTTCACGGCCGCATCGGTCTGGATCACGTTGCGGATGGGCCGGCCGTCGACGGCCGAGCGCTCGCGCTCGCGCCCGCTGATGATGCCGCTCGTGACGGTGAACGCGAGGCCGAACGGGTTGCCGATGGCAAAGACGGGCTCGCCCACGCGCACGCTGTCGGAATCACCGAGCGTGGCCGGCACGATCCGGTCGCTCGGCAGCTGGGCGCGCAGGACCGCGAGGTCGTTCCCCGGGTCCGTGCCGACCACGGTGGCGGGGGCCTGTGTCCCATCGGTCAGGTCGACCGTGACGGACTGGGCGCCCTCGATCACGTGGTAGTTGGTGAGGATGTTCCCGTCGCGGTCAATCATGATGCCGGTGCCGACGCCCTGGCCGCCGAAGCTGCCTCCGGTAGTCGCCTGGATTTGCACCACCGAGGGCTTCACGCGATCGACGAGCGCTGGCAGGTCGTCGATGGCCGCGATCGCCTGAGTGGCGACGCCCGCGGGCGCCGCGCGCTCCTCGGTGACCACACTCACCCCTCGATCACCACC
This sequence comes from Dehalococcoidia bacterium, assembly GCA_020845735.1. Lineage (GTDB taxonomy): Bacteria > Chloroflexota > Dehalococcoidia > UBA2979 > UBA2979 > RBC038. The sequence continues at coordinate 27,306 of JADLFF010000045.1, read as the reverse complement.
GACGGAGACCCCGAGCACGGCGCCGAACGCAGCCGACCCCACAATCAGGACACCGACGACGACGGCGAGTACGAGGCCGCGTAGTCTCATCTGGCTCCTCCCGATCCCTTCATTTGAGGATAGTCTCGGGCCGAGCCATCAACGCCGCGTATCCGTCGTGTGAACGAGCTACTAACTCGCGCCGGGACGCCGGGCAGCGCCTACGTCGAGGGGACGAGCGAGATGCCGGTCGTGACGCGGTCGCTTCGCCTCGTGGATGAGAGGCCACCGCCACGCAGCACCTGGAACGGTCGCGGCGAGATGTCGACGGCCTCGGCGAAGGAGCCGCCGAGGGCGTGCTCGATCGCGCGGAGGGTCGCCGCCTCGCTGCGGGCGAGGGTGAGGTCCGTGGCATCCGCCTCGGCGATTCGCCCTGCCTCGGCCACCAGCCAGGCCTGAGGGGATTCCGCGGGGAGTTGCCGTGACTCCTGCGACGCGTTCCCGGTCGCGCGGTGCTCCTCGATCTCGATCAGCTGCTCGCGCGCCCTGACCTCGAGGGTGCCGTTCTCATCCGACGCCAGCACGCGGAGCACGGGACGCAGCGCCATGCGCACGGTCAGCACCGCGACGCGCCCCTCCGCGAGCCGCAGGTGCGCGACCAGCGGCGCCCCCTCGAAGGGGTCACCGGCCTGAGTCGCCGACAGGTCCGTGACGCGGGAGCCCACGAGGCGCGCCGCCAGTGCGATGAGGTCCCGCATGCGGTGCATGGGCGCGTTCGGTCCGGATGCCTCGATCGTCAGCAGGGAGGGCGTCCGGCCCTCGAGGCGCGCGACCACCTCGGTGGCGGCGGCGCTGCGTAACCACGGACGGAGCACGCGGAGTTCGACGCCGTGGCGTTCGGCGGCAACGGCGGCTCGCTCGAGCACGTCGGCGCCCGCGCTGCCACCCGCGAGGAGCAGGGCGGCGCCTCGGGCGGCAGCGGCTTCGGCCACCTCCGCGGCGAGTGCACCGTCGCCCACCAGGACGGCGTCGCAGTCAGCCTTCCGAGCCATCTCCCGCACGTGCTGGAACCCGGGCAGGCCAGTGGCGGCGCGAGCCCGCACGAGGGCTGCGGGGCGCTCGTCACCGATCGCGACGGCCTCGAAGCCCGCGCGCTCGCGCAGGGCCACGAGCAGCGTCGGCGTCGCGTCGGACCAGCCGTAGACAGCAAGGCGTCTCATGGGCCGGATGCTACGTGGGGGCCAGGTGGCGAGCGCTCAGGGAATCCCCGTGCTCCTCGAGTCCGGCGCCCTGATCCGAGGCGCGCGCACCCCCTAAGGAGCCCTGCTCATCCGCCGATGATTCCCCCGTAGCCCCCTTAGGGGGCAGGGAGCACGCGAGGGCGGGATGCCCTCGGCACGGGATGCGGGGCACCGCATCCAAATGGCTTAGGAGGCCACCTGTGGGTATGTACATCAACACGAACGTCGCGGCCATTGGCGCTCAGCGGAACCTGAGTGTCACCGGTGCCAAGATGGGCAAGGCGCTCGAGCGACTCTCGAGCGGTCTGCGCATCAACCGCGCTGCCGACGACGCCGCCGGCCTCTCGATTTCCGAGGGTTTGCGGTCCCAGATCCGGGGCCTCCGCCAGGCCTCGCGAAACGCGCAGGACGGCGTTTCGATGATCCAGACGGCTGAAGGCGCGCTGACCGAGACGCACTCGCTGCTCCAGCGCATGCGCGAGCTGACGGTCCAGGCCGCCAACTCGACGCTGGGCACCGCCGACCGCACCGCGATCGGCTCCGAGATCCAGACCCTCAAGACGGAGATCGACAACATCGCGACCCGCACGAAGTTCAACGGGCAGAGCCTGCTGACCGGCGTGCTGTCGACGACCCAGACCGGTGGCACGGCTGCCGTCGGTGCCGCCCTCGCGACGGGCACCGCCGCGGTCATCTCCGAGGTCGACGTGAGCGGCGCCAAGCCGGCCGCCACCTACACCCTGACGCGTGTCGGTGGTGCCGGTGCGGGTACGGCCGTCCGCCTCTCGAACAACCTCGACTCAGTGCTCGTTGACGCGACCGTCGACGCCACCATTGGCGCCGACGGCACGATGACCGTGAGCTTCGCCAGCGCGGGTCACAACATCAAGCTGACGATCAACGGTGGCGCCGCCAAGACGGCTGCGAACGTCTACGACGACCTGACTACGCTGACCATCACCACGGGTGGTTCCGGCTCGGCGAACTTCCGCGTCGGTGCTGAGGTCGGCCAGGACATCACGGTCGCCTTCTCGAACAACCAGACGAGTGCCCTCGGCAGCACGACGATCGCGTCGCTGGTGACCGACGACCAGAACGTCTCGACGATTGCGAAGGCGAACGCGCTGCTGACCTCGATCGACGAGGGCATCGCGACGGTCTCGGCGAACCGCTCCAAGCTCGGTGCGGCGCAGAACCAGGTCGAGGCCGCGATCAACAGCCTCGGTGTCGCCGTCGAGAACATGTCGGCTTCCGAGTCGCGCATCCGCGACGCGGACGTCGCCGAGGTCTCCACGGAGCTCGTCACCCGGCAGATCATGCAGCAGGCGGGTGTGGCCGTGCTCTCGCAGGCCAACACCTCCTCGCAGTCGGTGCTCTCGCTCCTCCAGGGCTAGGCACCGCGGGCCCAGGCCCGAGGCGTATGCAGCGAAGCCCCCGCTCACGCGGGGGCTTCGTTCGTTCGAGGGCGGCGCGGCGGCCCGGCCCTAGCCGCCGACGAGCCTCGGGAGGAACAAGGTCCCGAGCGTGAGGAAGAGGGTGAACCCCAGCACGTCGGTGAACGTGGTGAGCCAGATCCCGGACGACAGCGCCGGATCCTGGTGCAGGCGGTCGAGGCCCATCGGAATCAGCACGCCGGCGGTCACACCCACGAGCGTGTTGCCCATCAGGGCCGCCCCCACGATCGCGCCCAGCCATGGGTTCCCCTGCCACGCGAGCGCCACCACGGCCACCGCGGCGCCGGTGGCTGCGCCCATCAGCGCCCCGGACAGCAACTCGTGGACCACCACCGAGATGGTGTCGCGCGCCGAGATGCGCCCGAGCGCCATCGAGCGCACGACCACCGTCGAGGTCTGGATCCCGGCGTTTCCGCCCATGCCCGCAATGACCGGCATGAACGAGGCGAGCACGGCGGCGCGCTCGAGCGTGGTGTGGAACAGCGAGACGGTGAACGCCGCGAGCATCGCCGTGAACAGGTTCACGGACAGCCAGGGCAGCCGGAACCGCACCGAGCGCCAGACGCTGCTCAGGTCTTCGTCGGTGCCGACGCCGGCCATCCTGAAGATGTCCTCGGTTGCCTCTTCCTCGATGACATCGAGGAGATCATCGCCGGTCACGGTCCCCACGAGGCGCCCTCGCAGATCCACAACGGGCAAGGCAAGGAGGCGGTAGCGGCGCAGGAGCCGCGCGGCCTCCTCCTGGTCCGCGTCCACTCGCACCGACACGATGTCGGCGTCCATGACCTCGCCGACGCTGCGCTCGGGCGCCGAGGTCACGAGCGAGCGCAGGTTGACCACCCCCAGCAAGACGCCGTCGCGACCGGCCACGTAGACGTAGAACGGCGCGCGCACATCGGGATGGAGCGTCCGGAGGAACTCGATGGCCTCCCCCACGGACATGTCGGGCGGCACCATCAGGCGCTGTCCCGTCATCCGGCCGCCGGCGGTGTCCTCGTCGTAGGCGAGGAGGTCGTCGACCGCCTCGCGGGTCTCCGCCGGGAGCGCCGCTACGACATCGGCAGCCTCGTCGGGCGGCAGGTCCTGGACGATGTCGGCCGCGACGTCGTCGGGGAGGAGCGCGAGGACCTCGGCCACCACCTCGGGGGCGAGTCCCTGCAGGAAGTCCTCGCGGTAGTGGGAGGTGAGGTAGCCCAGCGCCGGCGCCAGCTCGGCCGGGCTGAGCCCGGGCACGACGATTTCGCGCAGGCGCTCGTCGGGGCCGCTCAGGGCCTCGGCGAGTTCGGCGGGGTGCATCGAGCGCGCGAGCGCCAGCACGCCCTCGAGGTCATCCTCGTCGAGCAGCGCGTCGAGCGTGGGGGTGAGGGGTTCGGTCATCGTGAGCTCCGTGCGCAGCCAGCCAGGCGCGCGGAGCCACGCCCAGGGCTATTCGAGTGGCTGCCTCGGACTACTGGGGTCGTCCATCGAGGTCCTCGCAGTGCCCGGCAGAACGCCCGGGCGGCGTCCTGAATCCGTAGGGGGCATGGTCCGCCTCACGGGTCTCGGATGCAACCGGGGGTTTCCGGAGGGCGCTCCCGTGTCATGGAGTGTTAGCATGCCGCCCATGACGAGCGAACCGAAGATCGACACTCGCTCCTACCGGGACCTGGTGGGCCGCTTCGCGACCGGGGTCACGGTGGTCACCGTGAACGATGCGGGCACGTACCGCGCGATGACCGCGAACTCGTTCACGTCGGTGTCACTCGACCCGTTGCTGGTGCTCGTATGTGTCACCCGTGACGCCTCGATGCATGACCCCATCCACGAGGCGGGGACGTTCGCCGTCAACCTCCTGTCCGCCGGGCAGCGGCCGATCTCGGAGCTGTTCGCGCGGCGGGGGGAGCTGACCGAACCGATGGGCGGCGTGCCGTTCCGCATCGGAGGTACGGGCTCTCCGCTGATCGACGAGGCCCTCGGGTGGTTCGAGTGCGAGGTCTGGCGCGAGTACGACGGCGGCGACCACACCATCTTCATCGGCCGCGTCGTGGACATGGAGCTCGCGGGGCCGACTCGGGAGCCGCTCCTGTTCTTCGGGGGGCGGTACCGCACCATCGCGCCGGACTCCTGATCCGCATCGGGGCTTCCCGGATTTCTCCGACCACGTCACTCCCGTAGCGTTCGGCGCATGCGAATCGGCGCCGCCGGACCAACGCCGCCCGAGGCAGGCACGCCCCCGGAGGCCGCGCGGGCTCCCGGTGACACGACGGCCTCGTTCAGCGCCGTGCTCGCGGAGCGCCTGCGCGCGCCGCGGGATGAGATCGAGCTGACTCGCGCTGCGATGCGCGCGGCCGTCGCGGACGCCCGCTCAGGGGCTCCGCTCCTCGGGTCACGCGAGCCCACACCCACAGCCCTCTCCACCTACAGCCGTCCGAGCGCAGCCAGCTCGGCGGGCGGCGATCCGTTCGGCTGGCGCCAGCTGACGAGGACGCTGGGGGACGAGGCCGTCGCACCGGGCTTCGGTCGCATCTTCGAGGCCCAGATTCAGCAGGAGTCCGGGTTCGACCCGGAGGTCGTCTTCGGCTACCGACGTTCGAGCGCGGGCGCCGAGGGCATCGCGCAGCTGATGCCGCAGTACTACCAGCACGTGAACCGGCGGGACCCGGAGGCCTCGCTGAGGGCGGCCGCGGACTCGATGCGGCACTACCTCGCGGCGAACGGCGGCGACGTGCGCAAGGCGCTGGCCTCGTACAACGCGGGCCTTGGCACCGTCCAGAGCCTGGTGGCGGCGCACGGCGCGAACTGGGAGCGCGGACTCCCCGCCGAAACGAAGCAGTACCTGGCCGCCATCGTGGGCGGCGCGGTGCCCACCGCCGATACGCGCGGGAACCAGGCGCTCCCGTTCGGGGGACGCGGTCCTCACGGCGTGCTCTCACCTCCGGTTGCCGGTACGGCACGCGACGCCGGTGACGCCCTCGAGTGGGTGGGCGACCCGGGGGCTGCCGTGAACACGCCCGCTGATGGCGTCGTGACGGCCGTCGGCGGGACCGACGGTGCACGCACGCTCACGCTGGATCACGGCAACGGCTGGACGACCGTCCTCGAAGGCCTGGGCAGCATCGACGTGCGGCGCGGCGACATCGTGCGCCGCGGCCAGTCCCTCGGCGCCCTCACCCGTGGCGGCGAGGAGGGTATCCTCCGCCTCGGGCTGGCGCACCGCGGGCAGTCCACGGCCGCCCGGCCGTACGTCATTCCGGCCGGCTGACGCCCCGACGGGACCGCTCGCCACCGCGATGCTACACTCGACTCACGCGGCCCGAAGGCCGCGTCGGTGCGTGGTGGGTGTCGCCTAGCGGCAAGGCGCCAGGTTGTGGCCCTGGAGACCGGGGGTTCGAATCCCCTCACCCACCCCAGGCCCTTGCCCAGCGGCCCGCGGATTGCGACCGGGGCGTAGCCGCCAGAAGCGAGGGACCGCGTGCACTTCCGTCGTGTTCGTTCAGGGCTCGGGCTGTTGTTCGCCGGCGGCGCGCTGCTGCTCGCCGGGGCGTGCAGCGCCGGTGGCAGCTCAGGCGACACCGTGCTCGCCGAGCGCCTGCTCCGCCTCGGGGAGGCCGCAGGCACCAAGCTCGAGGTGAAGAGCGGCGAGCTGCCGCCCGACCTGAAGACCGTCCTGAACCCCTCGGCCACCAAGGACACACCAGCCGCCGAGCTCACCTCGATCCCCGTGTACCCCGGCGCCAAGCTCCAGGGGTCCTTCCGCATGGAACGCCCCGACGGCACGATCGCCTACTTCCTCCTCTACGACGCCGCGGCGAAGTCCGAGGACGTGGAGCCCGCCCTCGCGAAGCTGGTCAACGAATCGCCGTGGCAGACGGTGGGCGGCCAATCCACCGATGCCGTCGCCGCGCTGCGATTCCAGAGCACCACCTCGGGCGACGTCTCCGGCACGGTCGCCATCCAGCCGGTGAACACGGGCGCCGGGGCCGCGGCGCTGACGAGCATCATCTACATCGTCGAGGTGGAGCCCTCGGCGCCGCCGCAGGCCGAGCCGTATGTGCTGCCCACCGCACGGCCCGTTCCCGATGGCTTCCCGGCGGGGTTCATCCTCGATGGGATGACGCCCATCGGTGTCCAGTGGGCCGCGGCGCCCCAGGGGAAGCAGTACCAGATGCGGCTCCTGACGAAGCAGTCCTCCCTCGATGTGACCGACCGCTATCGCGACGCGTTCAAGAACGACGGCTGGACGCTGGTCTCCGACAACGCCCGGGGCTTCGCGACGCAGCTCGAGTTCGAGAAGGACGGCGGCGTCTCCCAGGCGTCGGTCTCGGTAGACGCGTTCTCCGATGACCCGGCGTACACCGAGGTGGCGCTGCAGCTGGGCCTGGCGCGCTAGCGCGACGGTCGCGACGGGTCGCGGCAGCCCTCGAGGGGTTGCGCCACGCGCGGCGACGGTTCGCATCGGGAAGTTCGCCCACCGCCTTAGGGGAACGCGCGCCACGATTCCCGCGCGCCCCCTGATCGGTGCCTTCCGGGCCCCCTCGATGATTCCTCCAGACCGAGCACGTACGCAGCGCCACGAGCACGGACGCCGCGGCAGGGCACTGGAGGCCACCTGATGAGTCTGATCATCAACACCAATGTCATGGCACTCAACGCGCAGCGGAACCTCGCCGGCACGAACCTCAAGCTCGGCCGGGCACTCGAGAAGCTCTCGAGCGGTCTGCGCATCAACCGCGCGGCCGACGACGCCGCCGGCCTCGCGATCAGCGAGAAGATGCGCAGCCAGATCCGCGGCATGCGGCAGGGCTCGCGCAACGCGCAGGATGGCATCTCGATGATCCAGACTGCTGAAGGCGCCATGTCCGAGGTGCACGAGCTGCTCCAGCGCATGCGCGAGCTGGCCGTCCAGGCCGGTAACAGCACGCTCTCGACGCAGGACCGCACCGCCATCGGTGCCGAGATCCAGTCCCTCAAGACTGAGATCGACAACATCGCCAACCGCGTGACGTTCAACGGCCTGAGCCTCCTCACCGGCGCGCTGGCCACCCTCAACAACGGCACGGGCACCGCGGCCGTCGGTACGGCCCTGGCCACGGGCGCGACCGCCGTCATCTCCGCGGTCGATGTCTCCGAGGCCAAGCCCGGCGCGACCTACACCCTCACGCGTGTGGGTGGCGCGGGCGCCGGTACGGCCCTGCGGCTCAGCAACGACCTCGACTCGATCCTCATCGACGTGACCGCCGACGCGACGATCGGTGCGGACGGCACGATGATCCTCAACTTCAACGGCGGTGGGCACTCGCTGAAGCTCACGCTTTCCGGCGCCGCCGGCAAGACCGCCGCGAACGTGTACGACGACCTGAACGGCCTGACGGTGGTTACGGCCGCGGGTGCCGGCGGCGCGACGTTCCGCGTGGGCGCCGATGTGGGCCAGGACATCAGCGTGACGTTCACGGACATCCGCACGACGAACCTCGGTGGGGGCACCAAGATCTCGACCATCGTCACGGACGACCAGAACGTCTCCACGATTACGAAGGCCAACACGCTGCTTGGGTCGATTGACACGGCGGTCGTCGAGGTCTCGGCGCAGCGCGCGAAGCTCGGTGCCGCGCAGAACCAGATGGAGGCCGCGGTCAACAGCCTCGGCGTCGTCGTCGAGAACCTGAGCGCCTCGGAGTCCCGCATCCGGGACGCGGACATCGCGCAGGTGTCCTCCGAGCTCACGGCGCGCCAGATCATGCAGCAGGCGGGCGTCGCGGTGCTCTCCCAGGCGAACAGCACGTCGCAGAACGTCCTGCGGCTCCTCCAGCAGTAGCACGTCCGTTCTGCCTCGGCATCACGGCCATACGCATCGAGGGCCGGCCCGTACGGGCCGGCTTTCGGCGTGTCGAGGGCGCCACCCGATCGAAGATCCGCGGCCCGGCTGCCGACAATGGCGGTGGAGGCCATGGATGGCTGAGATCGCGAACGTCAGGAAGACCGAGGCGCCGCAACTGGTCGCCGTGGCTGCCGACAGCCATGGCGAATCACGTCGTGAGCCGCAGCGCGATCCCCGACGGCACCCCGCGCGGCCGCGCTCTCCCGAGGTCGCCATTGCCCTCGGCGAGGCGGTCAGCCTCGCCTATGAAGTCGGCGACGACGGCGCACCCGTCATTCGAGTCGTGGACAACGAGCGCGGCGAGACGGTCGCGCTGCTGTCTCCGGAGGACCTTCGCACACTCACCGCGGACACCGGCCTGCCGCCCGGCGTCCTCGTGCGTCTGAGCTCGTAGTCAGGACGGCATCGCGATGGTGACCTCTAGCAACTCTTCCACGTCCTCGGCGAGCTTCAGCACGACCGACCGGATGTTTTTCGGGGGCCTCGCCTCCGGGCTCGACACGTCGTCGATCATCGATGCGCTCGTGGCTGTCGCCTCCCGCCCGATCACGCTCGCGCAGCAGCGCATCGCCACGCTCGAGAACCGGCAGAAGGCGCTCGGCACCATCAACTCGAGTCTGCTCAACCTCCTCGGCAGCCTGGACGCCCTCCGGAAGCCGGAGACCGGGCGCGCGCGCATCGCGTCGCTGCTCGACTCGACGCAATCGAGCTACCTCGGCGTGAGCGCCTCCTCGGCTGCCGCCATCGGCTCGTTCGGCGTTGAGATCCTGAGTCTCGCGACGGCGACCAAAGCGACGAGCACCCAGGCGATCGGTCAGCCCGTGGGCGCGAATGTCCCCCTCGACGAGGCGGGCCTGGATGTGACGCCGACGGCAGGCACGTTCACGATCAACTCGACGACGTTCACGATCCCGGCCGCAACGGCGACCACGCTGCTGAGCAGCGGGGCCGTCGGAACGACCGTGAGCACGTCCTCCACGCTGGCGACCGCGGGCCTCACGCTCACTCCGACCAGCGGGACGTTCGAGATCAACGGCACGTCGATCACCTTCGACGCCTCCGTCGACTCGCTGTCGCAGGTGATCGCCCGCATCAACGCCTCGGGCGCCGGTGTCACGGCCAGCTTCGACAGCGGCACGAACCAGTTCACGCTGACGCGGACGGCAAACGGCCCCGACACGATCACGCTGTCGAACACGAGCGGCAACTTCCTCGAGGCAATGAACCTCGTCGACAACGCCAACGTGAAGACCGGCGTCGAGACGCTGGGGCAGGACCTGCCCTCGCTCAACGACGTCGTCACGATGATCAACAACGCGGGCATCGGCGTGACGGCCTCGCTCGCCAACGATGCCGACGGCCGGCCCAACCTGTTGCAGCTCAACTCTGCGAGCGCGATCGCCCTCGGCGCGGGAGCCGACACCAGCAACTTCCTGGATGCGACTCACCTCCTCGAGTCCCCGGGGACCACCACCCGGACCAGCGTGCGCAACCTCGGCACGATGGCGCCCGCCGCCAACCTCATCGCAGGCCGACTGGCGACCGCACTCAGCCAGAACACCGGTTCCTTCTCGATCAACGGCGTCGCGATCTCCTATGACGCGACCGTCGACTCGCTGAACACCGTCATCTCGAGGATCAACCAGTCTGCCGCCGGGGTCACCGCCACCTACGACAGCTACACGGACAAGATCCGGCTGACGAACAGCAAGACGGGCACCACCGCGATCTCGCTGGCGGACACCACCGGGAACTTCCTCGCGGCCACGGGACTCCTCGCGGCCACGCAGGCGACGGGCACGAACGCCTCGTATCGGATCAACGGTGGCGCGACGCAGTACTCGACGACCAACGAGGTCACGAGCGCCGTCCCCGGCGTCACGCTGACGCTCAAGCAGCAGACCAGCACGGCGGTGAACGTGCAGGTCAGCGGCAACTCGGGCGCGCTGGCAAGCCGGCTCGAGGGGTTTGTGTCGCAGTTCAACAGCACGATGGGCCTCATCGGCACGTCGTCGAAGTACAACGAGAAGGGCGAGAGCGGCTCGCTGCTGGGCGACACCACGCTCGTTGCGCTCCAGGGGAAGCTGCGATCCCTCGTCGTTTCGCCGTCCTTCGGCAACTCCACGTCGATGAACACGCTGGGGTCGATCGGCCTCACCTTCGGGGCAGTCGGCTCGGCCGCCGGATCGGCGAACACCCTGGTCTTCGATCGCGCCAAGTTCGAGGCGGCGATGCAGAACGACCCCGAGGGCGTGGTCCGGTTGCTCACCCGCTTCACCGCGAGCGGGACCCTCGATGCCGGCGGCACGGGTTCGCTCGCCAGCGTGTCGGGGGCTCCGACGCTCCTCGGCGATGCGGGCAAGTACACGATCACGACCGCGGCGAACGGCAGTGTCACCGCGACGTTTACGCCGACCAACGGTTCGACGCCGATCACGAAGACGGTCACCGTCGCACCGGGCGAGGTGAACACCACGCTCATCGCGGGGATGACGCTCACCTTCAAGCCCGTGCTGGTGGACGGCACGGACACCCTCACGATCACCGGCACCGAGGAAGGCGTCGCGAAGTCCCTCTACGAGTTCGTCGAGGGGTACACGCGGGCCGGCGGCGTGATGGCCGGGCGCGACTCGGAGTTCGCCAGCCGGATCACGGACCTCAACACGCAGATCGAGCGCATGCAGGCGCGCGTGGACGCGAAGCGGCAGTCGCTGATCCTGAAGTACGCAGCCCTCGAAACAACGATGCAGCGCCTGCAGAACCAGCAGGGCGCGCTGACCAACCTCGTGAATCAGCTCTCGGGCAGCAAATCCTAGGTTTCCCTCAGGAGGAACCGGGTCACGACGCCGAACCTCAATGGGGTCGGGCGTAGCTTCGCGAGGGGGCGACGATGGCAGTCGGTGGCGCTCACACCTACCGGCGCATCCAGGCAGAGACAGCATCACCCGCGGAGCTCATCCTCCGTCTTTACGATGCCCTCATGCGCGACCTCGCGAGGGCCGACCGTGCCCTGAGCCTCAACGCCCCGCTGGAGGAGGCCCACGCCCCCCTCGTGCACGCGCAGGACATCATGATCGAGCTGCTCTCCAGCCTCGACATGTCGGCGGGCGACCTCGCGCAGCAGCTCGCAGATGTCTACCAGTACATGTACCAGCGCCTCGTGCACGCGAACGTCCACAAGGACGGCTCGGCCGTTCACGAGGTGCAGCGACTGCTCGCGCCCATCCGGGACGCCTGGAGCACGGCCGCGGTCGCGCTGCCGGCAGAGCGGGCGGCCTGAGATGACCCAGTCGCCGAGCGCGCTCGACATCGTCAGGCGGCTTCTCGCGCTGACCGAGGAGCAGGCGGTCGCGGTGGCCGCCGGCGACTGGCCTCGGTTCCATGCCCTCCTCGATGAGCGCCAGCTCGTCATCTCGACGCCCGAGCTCGCGACCCAGATCGTGAGCGGCGGCAGCGATGAGCGCGACCAGGCCATGACGATGCTCGCGCGCATCGAGGAGCTGGACGGCGCGCACCGCGACGCGCTCGAGCGCGAGCGCAGCCTCCTTCGGCAGGAGCTCCCCGGCCTCGAGGCGGGGCGACGCGCTGCAGCGGCGTACCGTGACCGCGGGGTCTCCTCGGCCTACGTGGACGCCAGTTCGTGACGATAATCGCCTGACGGGCCGCCCGAAGGCGCTCGCACAGCCTGACGGGATCGTATGAACGGACGCACCGGGCCGAAGTCGCGGCGTGCCACGGCGCTGATGACGCTCGTGGCCTTCGTCGGAGGCTTCACGACCGTTGCCGCGGCGTCGCGGGGCTCGGGCCCGCCGATGCCCGCGCAGGTCGCGGCCGAGCGCGCGCTCGTGTCGAGGATGGTCACGGAGCCCGGCACCACGCTCGGGAGTAGCGACGCCTCGGCGCCGCTCCAGTTCCTCGAGGGTGCGGCGTTCGTGAGCCTGCCCGGGGCGGCGACGCGGATCCGCGTTCCCGCCGTCGGCATCGACACCGAGGTCCGCTCCGTCGGCTACGTGTTCCGCAACGGCCGCCTCGAGTACGACACGCCACTGGCCGGCGCCGGGCACTACGTCGGGACCGGCGACCCCGGCCGCGCCGGGAACGTGGTCATCGGCGGCCACGTCTCGCTGCGCGGGAGTGTCGGGGCCTTCCGCACGCTCCCGGGAGTGGCCGTGGGCGAGACGATCGAGGTCTTCAGCGGGGGCCAGGCCTACCGCTATGAAGTCAGGGAAGTACGGCTCGTCGCACCGGACGCGACAGAGGTGATGGAGCCCACGCAGGACGCCACGTTGACGCTCATCACCTGCTCGAACGACAACGCGCACGCCAAGCGCATCGTTGTCGTCGGGAAGCTCGTATAGGTAGTAGGCTGGCCATCGCCAGTTTGGAGGCGTCCGGTGCCGGATGAGCAGGAACGGCGCACCTCGAAGCGCCGCGTGTCAGATTCGACACACGCGCCCGGCGGCACGGCTCCGCGCGACCGCGCCTCCACGACCGGCAGCACCCCCGCGGCTGACGAGGGCGACGGCGCCGGTCCTCGCGAGCCGGTCGACTTCCGCGCTGCGGCGCAGCGGCTGACCGCCCGCGCCGCGTACATCGCACAGCTCAAGGCAGACGTCGAGGGCGGCACGTACCGCGCCGACGCCGACGAGACTGCCCGCGCCATGGACCGCCGCTCCGACTCGTAACGCACGCCGCGCGGCACGCGCCGCGTCCGCGGTCTCCTCGGCACCCGTCCGGCCTCGCGGCGCGCTGCCAGCCGGGCCCGCGACGAATCGGCGTACCGCCGTGCACTCGTAGGTGCGTTTCGCCCTCGACCGTGGGACACCCCCCATGGGTCGCCCAACAACCTGACCGTACGCTTGCGCCACTGCTCTCGGGAGGGGTGCCCTTGAACGGCGTTCGGCAGCTCAACTCGGTGTTCTCCGGGCTCTCCGCGACGCGCAAGGCCGCGCTCGCCGTCATCGGCGGGAGCGCGGTCGCCCTTGCCGTCCTGCTCTTCTCGTGGTCCTCGCAGACGGCGTACGTGACGCTCTACTCCGGCCTCGATCCTGCCGACGGCACCAAGATCACCGACGAGCTGACCTCGCAGGGAGTGCCCTACGAGCTCGCCGGCGGCGGCTCCACGATCCGCGTGCCGGAGGCGCAACTCGATCAGCTCCGGATGAGCTTCGCGGCGAAGGGCCTGCCGAGCGGCGGGAACGTCGGCCTCGAGCTGTTCGACGGCAACGCGTTCTCCGCCACCGACTTCATGCAGCGCGTCAACTACCAGCGCGGCCTGCAGGGAGAGCTCGCGCGCACCATCGAGACGTTCACGGCTGTCGAGCAGGCGCGCGTCCACATCGTGCTGCCTGAGCGCTCGCTCTTCGTCGCCGAGGAGAAGCCGGCGACCGCCTCGGTCATCCTGCAGCTGAAGCCCGGCCGCTCGCTGACCCAGGACCAGGTCGGGGGCATCGCGCACCTCGTGGGCGGTGCCGTCGAGGGGCTGTCGAAGGATCACATCAACGTCGTCGATGTCGCGGGCAACGTCCTGTTCGACGGCGCCGCGATGACCTCCGCGGCGGGGGCGGCCTCGTCTGGTTCGCAGATCCAGCAGCAGCAAAAGTTCGAGCGGGACCTCGAGCGTGAGGTCCAGGGACTCCTCGACCGCGCGATCGGAGCGGGCCGCGCCGCGGTGAAGGTCAACGCCACACTCAACTTCGACGAGCAGGAGACGGAGACCGAGACCTACACGCCAAACCAGACCGGCCAGGGCACGCCACGCTCCAACACCACGGTCACCGAGTCGTACACGACGAACGGGAGCGGGACTACCGCGGCAGTGCCGGGCGCAGTCGCGAACATCCCCGGCGCCAACACCTCGCTGGCCGGGGCCGCCACTCCCGAGAACGCCGGGACGACGTACCAGCGCTCCGAGAACACCTCGAATTTTGAGATGGGCAAGACGGTGCAGCGGGTGAAGCAGGCGCCCGGACGCGTCACGCGCATGTCGGTCTCGCTGCTGCTCGACGAATCCCTCGGGGAGCAGCAGGCCACCGATCTGCAGTCGGCCGTCTCCGCCGCCGTCGGCCTCAACACCGATCGAGGTGACGTGATCGCGGTGAGCCGTCTCGCGTTCGACAAGGCCACGCTGGAGCAGGCGCAGGAGGCGTTCGCCTCCGAGTCCACGGTCGACACGTACCTCGGGTACGGGCGCCTGGCGCTGCCGCTCGTCGCCCTCGTCGTGGGGTTCGTGCTGTTCCGGATGATGCTCGGCGCGCTGGCGGCCACCGTGCCCGCGTCGGCAAGCGTCGCCACCGTGGGCAGCCTCGCCGGAGCGAACGGCCGCGCCCTCACAGGTGCCGTGCCGGCGGAGCTCCCGGCCCGCCCACTGCAGCCCGCACTCCCCGCCCCCGAGGAGAACCGCTCCGAGGTCGAGCGCCACGTCCAGACGCTCGCCCAGGGTCGCCCCGAAGCCGTCGCCGAGGTCGTGCAGGCATGGCTGCGCGAGGAGTAGCGGGATGACTCGGATGACTGACCCGCGATGGTGAACTCGACGACGACGCGCAAGAAGACGTTCGCCAGCGCGAACGGTCGCCGCCGCGCGGCCGCACTCCTGATCGCCCTCGGTCCCGAGCTTGCCGCGGAGGTCCTGCGCGCGCTCCCCGAGGACGACATCGGGCGGTTGACGTGGGAGATCGTCGGCATCGGGAAGCTCGCGCCGGATGAGCGCGAGGAAATCATGACGACCTTCTACGAGACGATCGTGGGCCGCGACTTCGTCTCGATCGGTGGCCTCGAGTACGCCCAGGACATGCTCCGTCGTGCGGTGGGGACCGAGCGGGCCGATGACATCGTCACGCGCCTCGCGGCGCACACGGGCACGAAGCCGTTCACCTTCCTCCAGCAGCTCGACACGCGCGACATCGCGAACGCCCTCCAGTCCGAGCATCCACAGGTGGTCGCGATGCTCCTCGCCTACATGGGCACCGAGCGCGCCACGACGGTCCTCCAGACGCTGCCCACGGAACGGCAGGCCGAGGTTTCCGTGCGCCTCGCCCTGATGGAGCGCACGTCTCCCGAGGTCATCGCGGATGTCGAGGGGGCGCTGCGCGGGCGCCTCGGCAACGTGTTCGCTCCTCGTGGCGACCTTGCCCCGGCGGGCGGCATCGATGCGCTGGTCGACCTCCTGCGGCGGGTCGACGTCGCGACCGAGAAGGCGATCATCGAGGGCCTCGAGGAGGCCGACCCGGACACGGCCAACGAGATCAAGAAGCGCATGTTCGTCTTCGAGAACATCACGCTGCTCGACGACCGCTCGATCCAGCGCGTGCTCCGCGAGGTCGAGGGCAAGGACCTCGGCCTGGCCCTCAAGGGCGCGAGCGAGGAGGTCAACAGCCGCATCCTCCAGAACATGTCCGAGCGCGCCGCGGCCATGCTCACCGACGACATGGCGGCACTCGGCCCGGTGCGGATGCGGCACGTTGAGGAAGCACAGGGCCGCATCGTCGCGACCATCCGCCGGCTCGAGGAGGCCGAGGAGATCTACGTGCAGCGAGGCGGGGACGAGGGCCTCGTTGGCTGATTCGCGCATCAGGCTGATCCGCGGCGCGCCGCTCGGTCCCGAGGTCACCCTCGGGGAGCAGGGCGTGGTGCGGCCGCAGACCTCGCCCGAGGCGGAGCTGCAGGCGTTCGCGGGTGCGCCCGGGATGCCACTGCCGGGCCCCGGCAGCCTCGAGGAGGCCAACGAACGCGTGCTCGAGATCGTCGAGGACGCGATCCGCGAGTCGGCGTCGATCCGGCAGCACGCCTACCAGGACGGCTTCACGTCCGGCGAACGCGACGGCCAGGCCAGCGCACGCTCTGAGGTGGCGAACGCGCTCGGCCTGATCTCGGCGGTGGCGAACGAGGCGCGACAGCTGCGGAACGCAATCCTCCGGAACAGCGAGGCGGAGATCGTCGACCTGGCGATCGACATCGCGCGCGTCGTGCTCGGAGATGCGATCGCCCTCGACCCGCGCGCGGTCAACGACACCGTGTCGCGCGCCCTCGCACGGGCGACGAACATGAACATCGTTCGGATCCGGGTGAACCCGGCCGATGTCTCGCAGGTCGTGGCCTTCCTCGGGGAGAGCGGCGCCACCGCGTCGGCGTCGTGGGACGTGACGCCCGATGGGGCGATCTCGGTCGCCGGCTGTGTCATCGATGTCGACGGTGGCGAAATCGATGCGCGCCTCGACGTCCAGTTCGAGATGGTGGCGCGGGCACTGCGTGACCTCGTGCCGCCCCCGTCCTCCGTCGGGGAGCTGAGCTCCTCGGGCGGCCCGGCGGAGGGCCTCCATGCCGCTTAGCACGCTCCACCCGGGCGACACCGCCATCGACCTCGCGCGCTACCGCGAGCGCCTCACCGCGCTCAATCCCGTGATCTCGCACGGCAGCGTTCGCCACGTCGTGGGCCTGCTCGTGGAGATAGAGGGGATGGCCGGCCAGCTCGGCGAGCTGTGCCGCATCAGCCGAGCGGGCACGGACCCCGTGCTCGCCGAGATCGTTGGGTTCCGCGAGCACCGCACGCTGGTGATGCCCTTCGGCGACCTGCGCGGCGTGCAGGCGGGAGCGCGAGTCACTGCGGACGGCGGCCTGTTCACGGTTCCCGTGGGCAGCCAGCTCCTCGGGCGGGTCATCGATGGGCTCGCGCGCCCGATCGATGGGCTCGGTCCGATCGCGGGCTCCACGCGCCAGACACTCGAGGCCGGCGCGCCTCATGCCCTCCAGCGGCGGACGATCAGCGAGCCGCTCTCGACGGGCGTGCGCGCCATCGATGCCGCGCTCACCGTGGGCAAGGGTCAGCGCATCGGGATCTTCGCCGGGTCCGGGGTGGGCAAGAGCACCGTCATGGCGATGATCGCGCGCCACTCCGCCGCCGATGTCAACGTGATCGCCCTCGTGGGCGAACGGGGACGCGAGGTCCGCGAGTTCGTCGAGCGCGCCCTCGGCGAAGACGGCCTCGCGCGCTCGGTGGTCGTCGTGGCGACCTCCGATGAGCCGGCGCTGATCAAGATGCAGGCCGCGATGGTGGCCACCACGATCGCCGAGGCCTTCCGCGCCCAGGGCCTCGATGTCACGCTGCTGATGGACTCCGTTACGCGCTACGCCATGGCGAACCGCGAGATCGGCCTCGCGATTGGCGAGCCGCCCACGATGAAGGGGTACCCGCCGTCCGTCTTCTCGGCGCTCTCGCGCCTCCTCGAGCGGGCCGGGACGTCGGACGAGGGCACGATCACCGCGTTCTACGCCGTGCTCGTCGAGTCCGACGATCTCACCGAGCCGATCACCGATGCCGTGCGCGGCACGCTCGATGGCCACATCGTCCTCACCCGCGAGCTTGCGGCCCAGAACCACTTCCCCGCCATCGATGTGCTCCAGAGCACCTCGCGAGTCATGCCGTCCATCGTCACGCAGACCCACCTCAGTGCTGCGGGCCGCCTCCGCGAGCTGCTCGCCACGTACGAGCGCTCGCGCGACCTCGTGACGATCGGCGCGTACCAGGCAGGCACCGACCCGCGCCTCGACGAGGCGCTCCAGCGCCTCCCGGCCATCGAGGACTTCCTGCGCCAGCGTCCCAACGACGCGCAACCCCTCGAGACGACCGTCGCGCAGCTCCTGGCCGTGACCGGTGCGCCCGCCGAGCCTGCGCCTTCCTCGGTCCCCGCCGCCGCCATCGATGTCGGCGCGGTCATCGAGGTCGACGCCGGAGCGAGCACCGACATCGATGCCGCGCGGGCTGCCGTACCCGAGGTCGTCGAGACCCCACCGGAGCTGGAGTAACAGATGACTGCGCAGGGGTTTCGCCTCGGACAGGTGCTGGAGCACAAGCGGCGCATCGAGGAGCAGCGCCAGCTCGAGCTGCAGCGTGTCGTCGCGGAGCAGGAGCGCCTGGACATCGAGCTCCGCGAGTTGCAGCACCGCCTCGACACCCAGATCACGGACTACTCGCAGCGCTCGGGACTCAACACGGTGGACGCGGCTGACCTCGAGGCGGCGTCGCGCTTTGCCGCACGGCTGCAGTCCCTGATCGAGCAGCAGTACGCCCTCATCGAGGCGGCGACGGCCGAGGTCGCCGAGCGCCGTTCCGCCCTCATGGTCGCGCTCCAGGAGCGCCGTTCCCTCGAGCTGTTGCAGGAGCGGCAGGAGGCCGCAGCGCGCGTCGAGGAGCAGCGCCGCGAGGAGCGGGTCGTCGACGAGCTCAACACCGCGCGCTTCGGACTCGGGCAGGGCGCATGACCGCGAACAAGCTCACCCCGATGCGCTCGCTGCTCGAGTCTGCGCCGCTGGCGGCGGCCCGTGCCGCCCTCGACGGCCTCACCCGCCGCCAGGAAGCGGTCGCCTCGAACATCGCGAACGTCGACACGGTCGGCTATCGACGCAAGTCCGTGACGTTCGAGAGCGCGCTCAAGGACCGCATTGCCGCGGCACACGGCGAGCAACGACTGCGGGTGACCGACGCGGACCACGTCCCCAGCGCCTCGGCCTCCGGACGCGACATGGGTGGTGCCGAAACCCGCGACGTCATCGCCTCGAGGAACGACGACAACCGCGTCAGCATCGACGAGGAGATGGCGCTGCTCGCAGACACGCAGCTCCGCTACCAGGCGCTGACACAGTCGATCAACGGTCGCCTCGGCACGCTGCGGAACATCATCCGCGGCGGCCGCTAGGCGACGAGCGAGGGAGACCCACATGGGACTGATGCAGAGCCTGCGCACCTCGACGAGCGCGCTGATGGCGCAGCGCGTCCGCATGGACCTGATCGCCAACAACGTGGCCAACATGAACACGACTCGGACGGCCGAAGGCGGACCGTACCGCCGCCAGGCGGCGGTCTTCCGGGAGCAGGGCCGCGAGGTGGCGTTCCGCGACTTCCTCGGACACGCAGGGGGCGCCGGCCAGGGCAAGGGCGGCGTCGAGGTGGCCAGCATCGCCGAGGACGCCACGCCGCCGCGGCGTGTGCATGACCCCTCGCATCCGGACGCTGGCCCCGACGGCTACGTGCTGCTCCCAAACATCGATGTCGTGACGGAGATGACGGACCTCATCGGCGCCAACCGCGCCTACGAGGCATCCGTCACGGTCCTCAACGCGACGAAGGCGCTCGCACTGAGCGCGCTTCGCATCGGTCGCGGGTAGCGGGAAGGCAGGCGCACATGTCGATGCACATCGCACCACAGGGCTCCGCGGATCGTCCCCTAGGGGTTCGGCAGGTCGCGGATCTCCCGATTGTCGGGCAGCAGCAGGACAGCCACGCTGGACCCTCGTTCGCGACGCTCCTCGAAAGCCTGGGCTCCGCAACGAACCAGGCGGATCGCGGCGTCGAGGACCTCGCGACCGGAGACGAGCGGGACCTCCACGATGTCGTCATGGCGGTCGAGATGGAGTCCATGTCGTTCGAGCTGGCCGTCCAGATCCGCAACCACCTGGTCGATGGGTGGAACGAGCTCTTCAGGATGGCGGTCTAGCGACTCGGGAAACGGAGGGGTGATGCAGTGCTGACGATTGAAGGACTCGCGATGGCGGGCCTCGGGCCACCGGGGGGCGTGCCGGCCGCGCAAGGCGGCACACCTCAGGTCGACTTCGCGACACTCCTCGCTGCGGCCACGGAGGCACCCGCCGCGATCGCGCCACCGGGCTACGGCGTTCCGCTGATGGGCGGCGCCCTCGACGGGCAGGCATTGCCGTCGCCGCAGATCGAGGTGGCGTCCACCTCGCCGAGCACATCCGCGCTCGTCGAGCTGCTGACTCTTCCGAAGCCTGTACCTCCGGGAGCGAACGCCTCGATGCCCGAGGGCACACCCCGGCCGGACCGCACGTCGGAGGCCACGGTGTCCGAGGAGGACCATTCCACCGAGGAGCTGCTCGCGGCCGCGCTGGCTGCCAGCGTTGCGCTGGCTCCGCCGCACGTACCGCCGCCCGTCACTCCCCTCGCCGTTTCGAGCGCGGCACCACCGGTGATCGCCATCAGCGCCTCGGCGGCCGAGGTGGCGACGTCGGAGTGGAGCAGCGCGCCTCGCGAGGCGCTCCCTGCCGCCGATGCCCGTGCGAGCGCCGTCAACGTCACTGGCTTCGGCGCTGGCCTCGCCCCTGCCGTTGCCGCTCGCGCGGCCGAGTCCGCAGCGACACGAGTCGAGCCGTCGGCGACGGGCGCCACCGGCACCGCCTCGGAGAACGCGTCCGCAGCACCGGTGCCCGAGGCGGCCTCGGACGCGACTGCGGGCCGGGACGCCACCTCCGGCGCGGCGCTCATCGAGGGCGGCACGAACACGCTCATGCCAGCGGGCCTTCCGTCGGACTCTCCATCGGCCGAGGCCGGTGACGTGTCGACGAGCACACCGCCGGCTGCTGCCTCGGCACAGCCACGTGACGCCTCGAACAGCGTTGCAACCGGGACGACCGACGCGCCGGGCATCGCGACGATGGGTCGCGCACTCGCCTCGCCGGTCGCAGACCGCGCGCAGGCCGACGCACCAGCGCCGCCACCGGACTCGGCTCCGGAGGCGCCTGCACCTGCCACGAACGACGCGCCGGTCTCCACACCGGTGGCGGTCGCCCTCGAGGCGGCGCCCGTCCTCGAGGAGGACACGACGCGGGCAACGGTCGTCTCGCCACTCGATACCGCCGCATCGCCAGCCGGAACCACCGAGGCAGCGTCGAGCGACGCCGCGCTGGTGAATGATCCGGCAGCCCTCGGCAGCGTCCAGCGCACCGACCCACCGGTCGCCGCAAACTCCGCAGCAGCCCCGGCAGTCGACTCGACGGACCGCGCGGCGTTGCAGGCGCGGCTTGCCGATTCGGTGCTTGCTGCTGCGCGCACCGACTCGACGGTAAGGCTGGTGCTCAATCCGCCGGAGCTCGGGCACCTCGAGGTGCGCGTGGAGCGGCACGAGCAGGGCCTGCGCGTCGAGCTCGTTACCGCGACGGCGGATGCGGCGGACCTCATCAAGCAGCAGCTGCCGGCGCTCGTGTCCGGCCTCGAGGCACGGTCGGTTCGCGTCGACCAGGCCGAGGTGCGACAGGCACCGCCGGCCGGATCGACCGCGTTCAGCCTCGGGAGCGACGCCCGCCAGGCGGGCGCGGACACCTCGGGCAGCCGTCGCCAGTGGGAACGTCCGGAGTGGTCCGAGGCCGCGCGCATCGCACAGGAATCGACAGCACCGCGAACGAACAGGCCTCGCAACGGCCTGCTCGACATGGTGGCGTAGGAGGTCGACATGCAAGTCTCAGGGAACTACGGACGCACGGCCGGTGACCTGGTGCCCAGCGCCGGGCAGGTGCAGTCCCGCGACCTCAACGAGCAGGACTTCATCAAGGTGATGATGGAGCAGCTGCGGTCGCAGAACCCGCTGGAGCCCCAGGACAACAACCAGTTCTTCACGCAGATGCTGCAGTTCCAGTCGCTCGACGCGATGCAGTCCATGTCGAAGGCGTTGACGTCCCTCGCCGAGGTGAGCGAGATCGCCAACGCGAGCACCCTCGTCGGCAAGACCGTCCTCGCGACGCGCGAGCAGGACCCCGACCCCGTCACGGGGATGCCGCGCGCACCTCAGGAGATCACGGGGGTCGTCACGAAGGTCACATTCGGGAGCACCGGCGCGATGGTCCACCTCGGCGACCAGATCGTGCCGGCGTCTGCGATCACGGCGGTCTCGTGATGGTCGACGCGGTGAACCCATCGCTCGGAGGCGTCGGAGCCGCGCCTGCTGGCCCGCGGACGAACGCCGCGCGCACGCAGGGGGCAGCCGCCGATGACTTCCTCGCGGCCCTCGAGCACAGCGAGCTCGAGTTCTCGAATCATGCCCTCAAGCGGATCGAGCAGCGGGGCCTCCAGATGGACGCACCCCGCCTCGATCGGCTGGAACAGGCCGTGGATCGCGCCGAGGCCAAGGGATCGCGCGACTCACTCATCCTGCTGGACGAGCTCGCCCTGGTGGTGAGCGTTCAACACCGCACCGTTCTCACCGCCATGGACGAGTCGTCCCGAAAGGAGCACGTCTTCACGAACATCGACAGTGTCGTGATCGCGGAGTAGCCACCGAGGCGACTCCACCCCTCGAGTAGCCTGCCGGCGACTTGAGGTTGACCAACGACGACGGCCGGACCCTCCCCGGGAGGCCGTCGTGCACAGGGATCTCCCGAGGTGGCCCCTCGGGGAGGGAAACGGACCTGACCGATGATGCGTGCGCTCTACTCCGCCATTGGTGGACTGCGCAACCACATGACGTACATGGACGTGGTGGCGAACAACATCGCCAACGTCAACACGGCGGGCTTCAAGTCCGCACGCGTGACCTTCCAGGACATGCTCTCCCTGACGCTCAACGGCGCCAGCTACGCGACGGATAGCCGCGGCGGCACCAACCCGCAGCAGATCGGCCTCGGCGTGACGCTGGGCGGCGTCGATGTGATCCACACCCAGGGCGCGATGCAGGCGACCAACAAGTCGACGGACTTCGCCATCCAGGGCCTGGGCATGTTCATCCTCCGCGACGGATCGCGCCAGTTCTACACGCGAGACGGCGCCTTCGATGTCTCCACGCAGGGCGAGCTGGTCAGCCCGGTCACCGGCTACAAGGTGATGGGCTGGAACGTCGACCCCGCCACGGGCCTCATCGACACGACGCAGCCGATCACCCCGCTCACGATTCCGTTCGGGCGCCTGATTGCCGCGCAGCCCTCGACGACCGCGCGCGTCGCCGGCAACCTCGACAGTGCGACGGCGACCGCCGGCACGCTGACCTCAACCCTCGAGGTGTACGACTCGCTCGGCAAGGCCCACCCGATCAACCTGACGTTCACGAAGGACGCCGCGGCCAACTCCTGGACGGTCAGCGGCGCCAGCTCGTCGAGCGATGTCTCCACGGTCGTCATCGCGCCCGCAACGGTGACGTTCAACTCCACGGGTGCCATCACCGCACCGGCGCCGCCCGCGCCGCTGGTGGTCACCACGACGTTCAACGCCGGCGTCTCGCAGGCCTCGCCGGTCACCACGAACGTGGACGTCTCACAGGTGACGCAATTCGCCTCGGCGGGCACCCTCACGACGACCTTCAACAACGGCTACGCCGCCGGGGCGCTCACGTCCTTCTCGGTCGGGGCGAACGGTGACATCACCGGGGTGTTCTCCAACGGATCGAACCGCCTCATCGCGCAGATCGCGCTGGCAAGCTTCACCAACCCGGGAGGCCTCGAGAAGGTGCAGGCGAACATGTACCAGGAGAGCGCGAACTCGGGCCCGCCCGTCGTTGGGAACGCGGCCTCGGGTGGCCGTGGCCAGGTGGCGTCGGGCATGCTGGAGAGCTCGAACACGGACCTCGCACGCGAGTTCACCAATGTGGTGGTCGCGCAGCGCGGCTTCCAGGCCTCGAGCCGCATCATCTCCACCGCAGACGAGATGCTCCAGGATCTCGTGAACCTGAAGCGCTAAGTGAGCTCGAGGGGGAGGCCGCGCGCCTCCCCCTCGCACACGCTGATGCACCAGCCCGCTCGACGCCCCCGGACGCATGGCTTCGACATCACGCTCGCCCTCGTGGCGGTCGCGCTGGTGGCGGCGTCGCTGCTGGGCTCGCGGGATCGAGGGCCGCGCGGACCTCAACCTTCCGCGCTGAGCGGCACACTGGTGGTCGCCGACCTCCGCGGTCACGGGTTGCTCGTCCACGACCTCGCCACGAGCACAGTCCGCCGGATCGCCCTCCCAGGTGGGCCCCACGAGCTACTCCCCCTGCCCGATGGCCGCGTGGCCGTCTCCCTCGAGCAGGCGGGCACGCTCGCGCTGGTCGACCTCGAGACACTGGCCGTCGACTACCTCGACACCGGCGGTCTCCCGCACGGCCTGCTCCTCGATGGGAACGCGCTCCTGGTCACCGACCGCGCGGCGAGCGCGATCCGCCGCTTCGAGCTCGGCTCGTGGCGGGAACTTGAGGCGCTGCCCACCGGCGCACTGCCGCACCAGCTGGCGATGAGCGGTCGTGACCTGCTCGTTGCGGATGCTTCGTCAGCCGAGTTCCGGCTCGGCCTTGGGCGCGTCGCCTGGCAACCGGCGGTGACCGAGAGCCTCGCGGTGAGCGCGGATGGCTCGCGGGTCGCGATCGCGGGCGCGCGAGACGGGCTCGTGCGCATCCTCGAGGTGGCGTCCGGCGAAGGCCAGGACGTGCCACTGGGCGCGCGCCCGGTCCGCGTCGCGTTCGCGCCGCACGACGCCGACCTCGCGGTGGCGCTCTCCGCGTCCGGCGAGGTCGCGCTCGTCGGTCCCGAGGGCCGCGTCGACCGCATCGAGATCGGCGGGGTGCCCGACGGGCTCGCGTTCGCCAACGACGGCGCCACGCTGTTCGCCTCGGACATCGCAGGCGGGCCGGTGTCCGTCATCGATGTCCGCACGTCACGCGTCGTGGCTCACCTCGATGGCGGTGCCACGCCGGGTGCCCTCCTGTACCTCCCGGCCCTTCCGGCCCATCGGTAGGTCGCTGGTCGCTGCAGCCTGCGGTGCTGTGGGAGAATGGGGTATGACAGCCGGGGCCCATCCGAGGTGACCTGCACCTACTCGACGGGGATGTGGCGTCGCGCCTGCGGGCGCGATGTGGTGGCGTCCTGCGTCTACTGCGGCGAGCCGTTCTGCGCCTCGCACGGGGACCGCGGCCCGGACTTCCAGGACGTCTGCCACCGGCGCGCGTGCGCGGCCAAGCAGCACGACCTGCAGATTCACACGGCGTGGCGCAGCCACGTCGCGATCTCCAACCAGGTTTCGATGTGCGCCGAGATGGATTGCAGTGAACGCATGCGCTTCGCGTGCTCGCAGTGTCGCCTGCTCTTCTGCGACACCCACGTGCGGGAGCACGACGTGAAGGACACGCGCGTGCAGCCTCCTCAGAAGGTCCGCCGCCTGGTCTGCGCCCACTGCCTCGAGCGGCGCAAGGTGTGGGAGTAGCGCGCTAGCCCGCCACGACGGGGTTGCGCAGGATCCCGATGCCCTCGACCTCCACCTCGGCGACATCGCCGGGCGCCATGGCCGCGGTGGTCTCGGGCGTGCCGGTGAACAGCAGGTCCCCACGCTCGAGGGTCATCACCGCCGACACCGCCTCGATGCACGCGCGGATGGAGTGCACGAGCTGGCTGGTATCGCCTCGCTGGATGCGCCGTCCGCTGATGCGCCCTTCGACCGGGATGCGGTCGGGGGTGAGGTCTGTCTCGATCCACGGCCCGACCGCCGTAAAGGTGTCCGCCGACTTCGCGCGCCACCACTGCGTGTCGAGTCGTTGCCAGTCGCGCGCCGACACGTCGTTGCCGGCGGTGTAGCCGAAGATGTAGCGATCGGCCTCGGCGGCGCGTACCCCTCGCGCGCGGCGCCCGATGACGACCACCACCTCCGCCTCGGCGTGCACGTTCTCGGCGCCCGCCGGGATCACGATGGCCTCGCCAGGCCCGATCAGCGACGAGGGCGCCTTGAGGAAGGCCTCCGGCTTCGGCGACACCGATCGATCCCCGGCGTGGCTGTGGTAGTTCACGGCCATCGCCACGATCTTGGACGGCTGGACCGGCACGAGCAGCTGCACGTCGCTGAGCGGCACGGTCACGCCGGTCCGCGTGAGCGAGCCAAAGGGCCCACCGCTGACCAGGTGCACCACGTCGCCTTCGATGATTGCCGTGGACGTCCGGCGCTCGTGGCGCACTCGTGCGATACGCATCCCTGGGCCTCCTCCGGCCGGACGTCACGAGGAAGGCGCATGGGCGACGCCCCCGGTGGCGTGGCGCGCCGGAGAGTACCACCCCGCGCGGCGCCTCTGCCCTCGGCGTCCGCGGCGTCCCCACTGTCCGATGCGCACGCGCCTAGCGGAAGACCACCGTCTTGTTCGCGTGGACGAACACACGATCCTCGGCGTGCCACTGGAGCGCTCGCGCGAGCACGCCGCGCTCCACCTCGCGGCCCAGCCGTACGAGGTCATCGCGCGTGTCCCGATGCGAGATCTTCACCACGTCCTGCTCGATGATGGGCCCCTCATCGAGCTCTTCGGTCGCGTAGTGCGCGGTGGCACCGATGAGCTTCACGCCTCGATCAAACGCGCGCCCGTACGGATCGGCCCCGGCGAACGCCGGGAGGAACGAGTGATGGATGTTGATGATCCGCTCGCGGTAGCGGTTGATGAAGTGCGGGCTCAGCACCTGCATGTAGCGCGCCAGCACCACGAGGTCCACGCGGGCGTCGTCGAGGCAGCGCAGCGCACGCTCCTCGTCGGCCTGCTTCGTGGCCGCCGTCACCGGGACATGCACAAAGGGAAGCCCGAACCCCTCGACCTGCCGGCGCAGGCGGTCGTGGTTCGAGATCACGACCGGCACCTCGATCGGCAGCTCCCCGCGCTGCCACCGCCAGAGGATCTCCATCAGGCAGTGGTCGTACCGCGACACCATGAGGGCGACACGTTGCGGGCGTTCGCTGTAGGTGAAACGCCACTCCATCTCGAAGCGGGGCGCGACATCCGCGCCGAACTTCGCCTCGATCGCCTCGGCAGACTCCGTCATCCCCTCGATCGCGTACTCCATGCGCATGAAGAACCGGCCGCCCATCGCATCCGTCGAGTGCTGGTCGGCGTGGACGATGTTCGCGCGGTGCTCAAAGAGGAACTGCGACACGGCGGCGACGATCCCGGGGCGGTCCGCGCACTGGATCAGCAGCCGGGCCGTCCCCGAGGTCGGATGTCGCTCGTCTCGCCCCATAGCTGGCATGGTAGGTGCGCCGCACGCGAGGCGCGAAAGGCCC
>JADLFF010000044.1 GCA_020845735.1 Dehalococcoidia bacterium | reverse complement strand
GATCAAAGCCTCCCACCTATCCTACGCATCTAAGCCCGGCCTCCAGCGCCAAGCTGCAGTAAAGCTCCACGGGGTCTTCTCGTCCTGCTGCGGGTAGGCCGCGTCTTCACGGCCAACTCAATATCGCCGAGTCCCTCGTTGAGACAGCGCCCAGATCGTTACGCCATTCGTGCGGGTCGGAACTTACCCGACAAGGAATTTCGCTACCTTAGGACCGTTATAGTTACGGCCGCCGTTCACCGGGGCTTCGGTTCAATGCTTGCACATCTCCCCTTAACCTTCCGGCACTGGGCAGGCGTCAGCCCCTATACATCCGCTTACGCGTTAGCAGAGACCTGTGTTTTTGTTAAACAGTCGCCTGGGCCTACTCACTGCGACCCCCAACAGCTCCGGACGCAGGTCCTTCACCGTCAAGGGTGCTCCTTCTCCCGAAGTTACGGAGCTAGATTGCAGAGTTCCTTAACGAAGGTTATCTCGATCACCTTACGGTACTTACCGCCGCCCACCTGTGTCGGTTTGTGGTACGGGCACCCCTGGCACTAGCTGCGAAGCTTTTCTAGCCGGCATGGACTCAACGACGTCGCTTTGACCGTAGTCGCCACTTCCCCCGAACCCTCCGCTTAACCTGGGGACGGATTTGCCTATCCCCAGACGCCTACGATTCAGGGACGGACCATGTCCAATGGGCCCGCGTCGCCTATCCTCCCGGGTCACTCCTCCAGCATCAAACGCACCAAAGGTGGGGCAGGAATACTAACCTGCTGTCCATCGCCTACGGCTCTCGCCCTCGGCTTAGGCCCGCCTAACCCTACGCGGATAAACCTTGCGTAGGAACCCTTGGGCTTACGGTGTCGCGGTTTCTCACCGCGATTACGCTACTCATGCCGACATTCTCACTTCCACGCGCTCCACAGCGGGTCACCCCAACTGCTTCACTGCGGCGTGGAACGCTCCTCTACCGATCACATCTTGCGATGCAATCCCCTGGCTTCGGCACCATACTTAGCCCCGCTACATTATCGGCGCCCGATCACTCGACCAGTGAGCTGTTACGCACTCTTTAAATGATGGCTGCTTCTAAGCCAACATCCTGGCTGTCTCTGCGACCGGACATCCTTTCACACTGAGTATGGATTTAGGGGCCTTAGCCGAGGGTCTGGGCTGTTTCCCTTTCGACGACGAAGCTTAGCCCCCGCCGTCTCACTCCCGGACTCTCAAGTGCTGGCATTCCCGGTTTGACAGGGGTTGGTAAGCGATGTGCCCCCTAGCCCTATCAGAGCCATACCTCCAACACAAAACATCCGAGGCTGCGCCTAAACGCATTTCGAGGAGAACCAGCTATCTCCTGGTTCGATTAGCATTTCACCCCTACCCACAGGTCATCCAACTGATTTGCAACTCAGGAAGGTTCGCGCCTTCACGAGGTGTTACCCTCGCTTCACGCTGCCCATGGGTAGCTCACCAGGTTTCGGGTCTACGTCCCGCGACTCACAACGCCCTGTTCAGACTCGCTTTCGCTCCGGCTCCGCAACTCCCGTTGCTTAACCTTGCCACGAAACGTAACTCGTCGGCTCATTCTTCAATAGGCACGCCGTCACCGGCACAAGGCCGGCCCCGACTGCTTGTAGGCACACGGTTTCAGGAACTATTTCACTCCCCTCCCGGGGTGCTTTTCACCTTTCCCTCACGGTACTGGTTCACTATCGGTCATCAAGGGTATTTAGCCTTGGAGAGTGGTCTCCCCAGATTCCCACGGAATTTCACGTGTTCCGTGGTACTCAGGATACCGGCGGAGTCGAGTCACGTTTCGCCTACGGGGCTCTCACCCCCTGTGGCCGGCCGTTCCAGGCCGTTCGGCTACGCGCTCGATTGGTAACTCCGTATGCCGGTCCTACAACCCCGATACCCGAAGGTATCGGTTTGGGCTTTTCCCCGTTCGCTCGCCGCTACTAGGAGAATCATTTCTTTTCCTCGGGGTACTGAGATGTTTCAGTTCCCCCGGTGCCCTCCGCCTGGCCTATGTGTTCAGCCAGGGGTGACCCGCCATGATGCGGGCCGGGTTGCCCCATTCGGAAATCCTCGGCTCAGCTCGCTAGACAGCTCCCCGAGGCTTATCGCAGTCTTGCCACGTCCTTCATCGGCCCTTGATGCCAAGGCATCCACCGTGCGCCCTTTGTAGCTTGACCCTTCGTCAGGCACTCCCGCGATCTCTATCACCGGCCACCGAGGCGGTCGGCAATATGCTCGCCTTCGTGCTCGAAGTTCTCAGCATTACTCGCGC
Source organism: Dehalococcoidia bacterium (assembly GCA_020845735.1). GTDB lineage: Bacteria > Chloroflexota > Dehalococcoidia > UBA2979 > UBA2979 > RBC038. Next base: position 13,946 of record JADLFF010000044.1, on the reverse strand, counting down.
AGTATTCGGTTGTGAAGGTACCGTCAGGCGCGTCACGCGCCGGCATGATGTGTGGCAGTTACCCGCCAGCGCCCGAGTCGGAGGACTTGCTCCGGACCAGGCGCTGAGGTGCAACCGCGTGCGTCCACCCCTCGTAGAGGTGGTGGAGCCGGGGGGGCTCGAACCCCCGACTTCCGCCTTGCAAAGGCGGCGCTCTCCCAACTGAGCTACGGCCCCGGACCGAGCCAGACCTACCAGCCCTCGCCTCCGCGGGACGTTGCGGGTGATCCCGCTGCCCCCGCGTGGCTTCGAGGAACCGCGTCAGCGATGCGTGCATCGCTGCGCAGAAAGGCTGGTGGGCCATCCTGGACTCGAACCAGGGACCTCAGTCTTATCAGGACTGCGCTCTAACCAGCTGAGCTAATGGCCCCCTGCTTCCGTGTCGCCCTCGGGGGTTCCGAGGTGGGCACGGCGGCTCGCGCACATCGACGGCTGAAGAGCAGACAGAAGCCTCACCGAGGATCGACGGCGAGGTCCACGTGCGCTGGTCGGTGGGTGGACGCCATGGCCCCGACCAGCGATCGACCTAGGATGTACGTCGGATTCGGCCGCACACCGTGCGGTCGAGAAGGTTCCGACAGTAGCTCCCTAGAAAGGAGGTGATCCAGCCGCAGCTTCCGCTACGGCTACCTTGTTACGACTTCGTCCCAGTCACCAGCCCCACCTTGGGCGTCTGCCTCCCTTGCGGGTTGGCTCAACGACTTCAGGTGTTGCCGGCTCCCATGACGTGACGGGCGGTGTGTACAAGGCCCGGGAACGTATTCACCGCAGTAAGGCTGACCTGCGGTTACTAGCAACTCCGGCTTCATGCAGGCGGGTTGCAGCCTGCAATCCGAACTGAGGATAGCTTTGTCCGATTAGCTCCACCTCACGGTTTAGCAACGGTCTGTACTACCCATTGTAGCGTGCGAGTGGCCCAGGACGTAAGAGCCATGCTGACCTGACGTCATCCCCGCCTTCCTCCCGGTTGCTCCGGGCAGTCTCGCCAGAAAAGTACAACTGACGACAGGGGTTGCGCTCGTTGCGGGACTTAACCCAACACCTCACGGCACGAGCTGACGACGGCCATGCAGCATCTGTGACGAGGCCCCGAAGGGAGACCGACTTTCACCGGCTGTCCTCGCCATGTCAAGCCCTGGTAAGGTTCTTCGCGTCGCTTCGAATTAAACCGCACGCTCCGCTGCTTGTGCGGGCCCCCGTCAATTCCTTTGAGTTTTAACCTTGCGGTCGTAGTCCCCAGGCGGAGTACTTATCGCGTTAGCTTCGTTACCGAGGGGGTCGATACCCCCGACAACTAGTACTCATCGTTTACGGCGTGGACTACCCGGGTATCTAATCCGGTTCGCTCCCCACGCTTACGCGCATCAGCGTCAGGTTGCCCCCAGAGTGCCGCTTTCGCCACTGGTGTTCCTCCGGATCTCTACGCATTCCACCACTACACCCGGAATTCCACACTCCTCTGAGCCCCTCAAGGCTGGCAGTATCCAGGGACCTCTCACAGTTGAGCCGTGAGATTTCACCCCAGACTGACCAACCCGCCTGCGCGCGCTTTACGCCCAGTAAATCCGGACAACGCTTGCCACCTACGTATTACCGCGGCTGCTGGCACGTAGTTAGCCGTGGCTTCCTCGCGAGGTACCGTCAGATCTTCTTCCCTCGCAACAGGGGTTTACAACCCGAAGGCCTTCTTCCCCCACGCGGCGTTGCTCCGTCAGGCTTTCGCCCATTGCGGAAAATTCCTCGCTGCTGCCTCCCGTAGGAGTCTGGGCCGTGTCTCAGTCCCAGTGTGGCTGGCCATCCTCTCAGACCAGCTACGGATCGTCGCCTTGGTAGGCCGTTACCCCACCAACAAGCTAATCCGCCGCAGGCCCCTCCAAGAGCGCCCGAAGGCTTTGGTCCGTAGACCGTATGCGGTATTAGCCCCGCTTTCGCGGAGTTGTCCCCCACTCCTGGGCAGGTTCCTACGTGTTACTCACCCGTCCGCCACTAAGCCCGAAGGCTTCGTTCGACTTGCATGCGTTAGGCACGCCGCCAGCGTTTATCCTGAGCCAGGATCAAACTCTCCAAAAAAGAGCGATCCAGACCTCTAAGGTCCGTTAGCGCATCCTTGGACGCGAGCACCCACCGAGCCACGACATCGCCACCCCTCGAGTTGCCCCGAGGCACGCCGATGCCTCCCGCCAGGGCGAACCCTCGCGGTCAGCTCAGTAGAGGCTCCCGTCACAACTGACAGGGATCCTTACTTTCGCTTCTGTCTGCTCTCCAGCTGTAAATGTGCGCGTCCGGCCTGCAAGAGGCCAACAATCGAATGCTACGTTGTTCGCTTCCGCGAGTCAACCTGACATTCGGGTTCTTCCCAGTTGCGCATCCCGCGTCCGTCCTTGCGGTGGACGCGAGCCGCAGCAGACTGCCGACCTTGTTCGGGCCGACTGCTGCTGTCGAACCGCTCTCTGGGGGTGCAACGGAGAATACGATGCCGACCGCACTCCGCGCAACGGGTGAGATCTGCTGATCTATCCACACGATTACGGACTGAACAGCTCCTGCCACCAGCGCTTCGCAACGCGCCCGGAGTCGGGCGCGGGCGGCGCCGCGACGACGACCGCGGTCTCGCCCGGCTTGACGAGGCCAAACTCGTTGCGCGCCACTGCCTCGATGTACTCGTCGGTCGCGAGGTAGGCGCGCAACCCCTCGAGGTCCGCCTTCTCCTGCGCGAGGACGGCGACCTCGGCCTGGAGGGCGGCCTGGCGCTCGTGCAGACGTGCGGAACTCTGGGTCGTCTGGAGGAGGGAGTACGCGAAGAGCCCGAACAGCAGCGCTGCAACCGCCAGGATCATCTGGACGGGCGTCGAGGCGAGCTGAGGGACTCGGATCAGTCTCAGAGTCACGCTGGGGAGTACGACTTTCGGTTGATCCGCCGTCGATGACGGTAGCCCCGCGCCTCTGAGCGAGCAAGAGACCTGTCAGGCAGGCCGATTACGGCCGCAAAGCCACGTTACGTCTCGAGGTGGCACACCTCGTTGAGCATCACCAGCAGCAGCCCGCCCTCGCCCTGCTCCACCACGGAGCACGAGGCGAGGTCGACGCGGATCCGCCGAAACGACGCCAGTGGCACGCCGAGGACGCCGCACAGCAGGGAGCGAATGGCGAATCCATGCGAGAACGCCGCAACCGTCTCGCCGGCGTGGGCGTGCGCGAGGTCCGCGACCACGGCCAGCATCCGCGCCTGGACCTCGCCCATGGTCTCCCCGCCCGGCATCCGGAGGTCCGCGGGGTCGTCGGTGGCCCAGCGAGCCATGAACTCGGGCTCCTGCGCGCGCAGCTCGGCGCCCGTGCGGTCATCGAGGCGGCCGTAGTCCATCTCGAGGAGACGCGGGTCGGTGTGCACCTCGAGACCGAGCGCGTTGGCGAGCGGCGCCGCGGTGGCGACGGCGCGGGACGCGGGACTCGAGTAGAGCGCGGCAGGGCGCTCGCCCGACAGCCGCGCCGCGAGGGCCTGCGCCTGGAGGTGGCCCGTCGCGTTGAGGGGGTTGTCGACGCGACCCTGCGTGCGCCCCGTGACGGCCGCGTCGGTCTGGCCGTGCCGCACGAGGAGCAGTCGGGTGCTCATGCGCCACCCGCCTCTGCACGCGCCAGTTCGTCCGAGGCCAGCTCAATCGCGATGCGCGTCGTCAGGAGCGGCTCGACGTCGCGGAGTCCGAGGGCTGACGCGACCGAGCTCGGACGGGCCGAGCCGCCGTCGCGCAACGACAGGCGCATCGCGAGCACGACGTCGCCCGACTCCGCGCGCAGCGTGACATCGAGGACGGCCTGTCGCAGGTCGAAGCTCCGTGTGCGCTCGCCGCGCTCCTCAACCCAGGGCAGGGTTTCGAGGGCCATGAACCGCGCGATTTCCTCGCGCACCGCGTCGAGGTCGACCTCGCCGCGCGCGTAGCGCACCTCGTAGCGCGCAGCCACCGAGTCCGACTGCAGCGACGGCGCGCGATCGTCGACCTCCCGCACATCGACGATGCCCAGCCCGCCGGGGAGCTGCACCCCGAGGCGTGCGACGACCTCGGTGGCCGCCATCGCCTCGTCCAGCCAGACGTCGATGTGCTCGCGCTCGGCCGCGGTGCCAACGGGCAGCGGTGCGGCCAGCTGCAGCTTCGGGTGCGGCGTGAAGCCCTGGCTGTACGTCAGCGGGAGGCGCGCGCGCCGGATCGCCCGCTCCCACGTGCGCATCAGATCGAGGTGCGCCACGTAGCGAGCCGGTCCGGTCTTGCGGTACGTCACACGGAGTCGCTGTGCCATGGCGCCAGTGTACGGCCTCGGGACTGGGCTTCCGAGGCGGACCCTGCCCGCCTCGAGGCGGCGCGCCGGGTGTAGTCTCCGCCCATGACGACATCCCCGCCGGCATCCTCGAGCGGCGCGCGCTGGGTGCACCCTGCCGTGGTGGCCGCACGCGACCTGCGCGAGCGCGAGCGTGCGGAGCTTGCCGAGGCGCTCCGTGCGCGCATCGAGGGCGGCGCGGGGGACGTGCAGACCGAGCGCGGCGACCGCCTCCTCTATGCGAACGACGCCTCGATCTTCCAGATGGAGCCCGCGGCCGTGGTCTTCCCACGCACCGCCGAGGACATCGCGGCAGTCGTCGCACTGTGCGCCGAGCGCGGCGTCGCCGTGCTGCCTCGAGGCGCGGGCACGAGCCTCGCCGGGCAGGCGATCAACCACGCCGTCGTCATCGACTGTTCGCGCCACATGGATCGCGTCCTCGAGATCGACACCGACCGTCGCGTCGCGCGCGTGCAGCCCGGCGTCGTCGTCGCAGCTCTCAACCGCGAGGCGGCACGGCACGGCCTCGCCTACGCGATCGACCCGTCGACAGCGAACCGCGCGACGATTGGCGGCGGCATCGGCAACAACTCGTGCGGCGCGCACTCCGTGATCTACGGGAAGACCTCGGACCAGGTCGTCTCGCTGGAGGTCGTGCTCGCCGACGGGACGCGCACCACGCTCGCACCGCTCGAGGGCGACGCGCTCGCGGCACGGATCGCGCAGGCCAACCTCGAGGGGACCGTGTACCGGGAAACCCTGCGCATTGCTCGTGATCACGCCGAGGAGATCGCGGCGCGCTTTCCTCGGATCCAGCGCCGCGTCTCGGGCTACAACCTCGATGCGTTCACGCCCGCCGCGATCCGCGACGACGCGGTGGACCTCGCGCAGCTGGTCGTCGGCTCCGAGGGGACGCTCGCCGTGATCACCGAGGCGACGGTCCGCCTCGTGCCGCTGCCCGCACATCGAGGCGTGGCCGCCGCGCACTTCCCGAGCGTGATCGCGGCCGCGGCCGCCACGCTCGTCGCCCTCGAGCGGCACCCGGCGGCGGTCGAGATGGTCGACCGTCGCATCATCGAGGCGTGCCGCGCGCGACCGGGCTTCGCGTCGCTGGCGGACTTTGTCGAGGGCGACCCCGGTGCCCTGCTGCTCATCGAGCACTTCGCCGACACCGAGGTCGACCTGCAGGCCCGCCTCGCCGAGACGCAGGCCGCGATGCGCGGGCGCGGCGGCGCAACATACGTCTACGCAACGACCAGCGCGACCGAGCAGGCCTCGATGTGGCGCATGCGCGAGGCAGGGCTTGGCCTGCTGATGTCGGTGCGCGGCGACTCGAAGCCGGTCGCGCTCGTCGAGGACACCGCCGTCGCGCCGGAGCACCTCCCCGCCTACCTCGAGCGGTTCCAGGCGATCGTCGAGCGGTACGGCACCGAGGCCGGCTACTACGGGCACGCCTCGGTGGGCTGCCTGCACATCCGCCCGCTCGTGAACGCGAAGACCGAGGCGGGGCTGCGCGACATGCAGGCGCTCGCGAGCGACGTCGCGGACCTCGTGCTCGAGTTCGGCGGCAGCCTCTCCGGTGAGCACGGCGACGGGATCCTGCGCGGCGTCTTCACCGAGCGCATGTTCGGCCTCGAGATCACGCGCGCCTTCGAGGAACTCAAGCGCGCGTGGGATCCGCGGAGCATCCTCAACCCCGGCAAGATCGTGCAGACGCCGCCGTTCGAGGCGTACCTGCGCGTGAGCCCGCGGACCGTCAACATCGAGCCGCGCACGTACCTCGACTTCACGCGCGAGGGCGGCTTCGCGCGCGCCATCGAGCAGTGCAACGGGCAGGGCGCCTGCCGCAAGCTCGACGGCACGATGTGCCCCTCGTACATGGCGACCCATGACGAGGAGCACTCGACACGCGGACGCGCCAACCTGCTGCGCATGGCGATCTCGGGCGTGCTGCCTCGGGAGGAGCTGACCGGCGACCGAGTCGCGGCCGCCCTCGACCTCTGCGTCGAGTGCAAGGCGTGCGCCGCCGAGTGCCCCTCGGGCGTCGACCTCGCGAAGCTGAAGTACGAGGTGCTGGCGCAGCGTCACGCCGCGCACGGCACCCCGCTGCGCGACTGGGCGTTCGCGCACATCGCGGATGCCGCCCGGCTCGCGAGTCCGTTCGCGCCGCTGGCCAACGCCGTCGCCTCGATGCCCGTCACGCGCCAGGTCCTCGCGAGGCTGGGCGTGCACGCGGAGCGGCCGTTGCCCGTGCTCGCCGCGCAGCCGTTCCGCGACTGGTTCGTCGAGCGGACGCGCGCGCGTCCGGCCGCGCCCGCCCCTCGAGGCGAGGTCGTGCTCATGGACGACACGTTCACGCGCTGGTTCCACCCGGAGGTCGGCCAGGCCGCCGTTCGTGTCCTCGAGGCGCTGGGCCACCGCGTCGTGCTCGCGCCGGCGCTTGGCTGCTGCGGCCGCCCGATGATCTCGAAGGGCCTGCTCGGCGACGCCGCGAGGGCGGCCCGCCGCAACGTCGGGGCGCTGCGTCGCTACGTCGAACGCGGCGTGCCGATCGTGGGCACGGAGCCCTCGTGCCTGCTCACGTTCCGCGACGAGTACCCGGACCTCCTCGGCGAGCCCGCGCGCGGCCTGGCGGAGCACGCGTGGCTCCTCGACGAGTTCGTGACGCGCGCCCTCGAGGAGGACCCCGCGCTCTCCTCGGTGTTCCGCGGCGTACCGCCCACCGAGGGCGCGCCGGTCGCCCTCCACACCCACTGCCACCAGAAGGCAGGCCCGGGCGTCGGACCAACGAGCAGCGCGCTGCGCCACGCCGGCTACGAGGTCAACGAGATCGACTCGGCGTGCTGTGGCATGGCCGGCTCGTTCGGCTTCGAGACGGAGCACTACGAGGTGTCGCGGGCGATGGGCGCCCTCCGCCTGTTCCCCGCCGTCGAGGGCGCACCGGGCCCGGTGGCGATCACCGGCGTGAGCTGCCGCCAGCAGATCGGCCACTTCACGAGTGCGCGCCCGCGCCACACGGCGGAGCTGCTCGCGGACGCCCTCCAAGACCGGCGCGCGCCTCGGGCGTAGCCACCCGCCGAGGGCGCGCGCCGAGGGCAGTCCCCTAGGGGGTGCCCACCTCGATGTGACCCCTCGCGCGGTCGAAGATCCTCGGAGCAAGCGCGTCGCGACGCCGGCACGCGCCGCCGAGGAGAGCCCGATGCGCGGAGTGCCCACGCTCGCCCCCACGTCCGACCGTCCGCCCGCCCTCAGTGGCAGCGACCGCCTGTGGTGGCTCGTCTCCACCACCGGCCTCGCGACGATCTACGCGTTCTTCGCCGTGATCCACCTGCGCATGTGGATGGAGACCGGCGAGCTCAAGGGCCTCGGGGTGGTCTTCCAGGAATCGCTGATCGTCGCGCTCTTCATCGCGAGGCGTCCGGCGAGTCGCACGACCCGTTCGCCGGTCGCGTGGGTCGCGACGGGCGTCGGGGCGTTCAGCATCCTGCTGCTGCGTCCCGGTGGTGAGGCCATCGGCGGGCTGGGCACGGCGTGGGCCGCGATCCAGGTCGTGGCCGCGATTGGCTACGTGACCTCGCTGGGGTTCCTCGGGCGGTCGTTCGGCGTCGTGCCAGCCCTCCGAGGCGTGCAGACGAGCGGGCCGTACGCGTGGGTCCGGCACCCCGTCTACGCGGCGTACCTCCTCGGGAACATCGGCTACTTCCTCGAGAGCCCGACGGCGTGGAACGTGGGAGTGATCGTGCTGCAGACCATCGGCCAGGTGGTGCGCATGGACCACGAGGAGCGCGTGCTTTCCGAGGACCCGGGGTACGTCGAGTACAAGGCGCGCGTCCGCTGGCGCCTCGTGCCGGGGCTCTACTAAACCGGGATCACCGCTCCAGTTCTTGGCCACGTTCCGGAAACTGCGCAGACACCCGCTGTACCTCCGCCAGGGTGTGACGGACGGAGGCGTGATCGGTTGTGAAGTTCCCGCGAATCTCCCACGGCTCGGCTGAAGTCCGCGGACTCGCGGCCCACTTGACGGCCACTTGCCCGAGGCCGTCCGCCGCAAGCTCGAGCGCCAGCTGCCCGTCGAGCGAAACGAACGTCGCCGAATCGCTGGCGGCGGCCACCAGCTCGGAGAGCTCACGCTCGAACCGCGCGAGCTCCGGGGCGAGAAACGACGCCGGGTAACGAACGGACAACCGCCCCATCCGCAGGCCCACCTCGACCCGCAGCCAGTTCGAGTCATAGTAGTTGGTCAACGCTTCCTGCTCGTACGCCAGTACGAGAACCGAGACGGCTTCCCCTCCGGTTCCGCCCAGAGTCCATAGCGTTCCAGTCACGCCGGTCCGATGGCCGCCTGGATCTCCTCGGGGGTGAAGGCGCGGAGCGTCTCGCTCACCACATTGCCCTCGCCCGCAATCGAGAACAGGCCGGTCAGCATCGCCTGCTCGCTGGGGGCCTCGACGATCGCGACCATGTCGTACTGGCCCTGCGTGTAATACACGCCGAGGACGTTGAAGCCCGCCGTCTGGTTCGTCTCGCGGATTGAGCTGGCGTGGTGCACGATGGAGCGAGCCTGCTCGCGACCCTTCTCGGTCAGGCGGTACAGCACCACGTAGCGCTGCTTCATGTCCTGGTCGTCCGGCATCGAGGGCTCCCTGCTTCCATTCGTCCAACGCGCCCGTGCGCGACTGCAATCGACCACCCCGGACACGACAGCGGGGCGCGTGGCGCGCCCCGCTGCTGACTCCGAGGTCGTTCCGCCCCTCGAGGTCCTCAGGCGGAGGCTCTCGAGGCGGAACCAGCCGGGGACTAGCCTCGCGGCAGCCCGAGGCCGCGCGTGGCGATGATGTTCCGCTGGATCTCGGAGGTGCCGGCCGCGATCGTCGCGGGAACGGAGCGCACGTACTCGAACGTGAACTTCGTCTCCATCGGCGCGTGCTCGTCCTCCTCGTCGGCCCACACGTTGGAGTGCAGTCCGAAGATCTTGGTGCCGGTGCGCGAGACGCGCTGGACCAGCTCCGAGTTGAACAGCTTGGCCGTCGAGGCCTCGTAGTTCGGGATCTGGCCCGCGCTCTGCATCGAGATGATGCGGAACGAGAACTGGAACATGACCTCGGTCTCGACGTACTCCTGCGCCAGCTCGTGACGGAGGGTGTCCGAGGTGGCAAGGCGCGACTTGGCCTTACCGGCGTCGGTCTTGGCGTACTCGATCAGCTCATCGATGTTGCGCCGCACGACGATCGCGCCCGAGATGTTCGAGCGCTCGAAGTCGAGCAGCGTGGCGCCGACGTACCAGCCGCGGTTCTCCTCGCCCACGCGGTCCGCGACGGGCACGCGCACGTCCTCGAAGAACGTCTCGTTGAACTCGTGGCTCCACGCCATGTTGATCAGCGGGCGGACCGTGATCCCCGGCGTGTGCTTGTCCATGAGGAGGAACGAGATGCCGCGGTGCTTCGGCGCGTCCGGGTCCGTGCGCACGAGGGCGTACAGCCAGTCGGCGATGTGGGCGCCCGAGGTCCAGATCTTCTGCCCGTTGATCACGTACTCGTCACCGTCGCGGACGGCGCGGGTCTGGAGGGATGCCAGGTCCGAGCCGGAGCCCGGCTCCGAGTAGCCCTGGCGCCAGTTCACCTCGCCGCTGAGGATCTTCGGGAGGTGCTGCGCCTTCTGCTCGGGCGTGCCGTGGATGATCAGCGTCGGGCCGAGCTGGCTGACGCCCTGGCCACCCACGGAGGGCGCCTGTGCGATCGCCATCTCCTGCTTGAAGATGAACTGCTCCATCGGGCTGAGGCCGGCGCCGCCGTACTCCTTCGGCCAGTGCGGGGCCACCCAGCCCTTCTCGGCGAGCGCGTCCTGCCACTCCTTCGCGGCGGTCACCATCGCCGGGTCCTCGGACTTGCGGTCCTTCTCCCAGTCGCCCTTGCCGCCGCGGTAGGCCGTGGGAAGTCCGTCACGGATCACCGTCTGGACTTCCTTGCGGAACGCGGCCTGCTCTGGCGTGTCAGCCCAGTCCATCGATTGCTCCTTCGTGGGGCATATAACGGCCCCGGATGCACGAATTCGCGCGCGATCATCGATCGGCGAACGCGGCCTGTCAAACTGAGAATCCCTGGCCGGCGCACCCGCCGAGGCGTGTCGCGCGGCTTCGTGTGGCCCTCGTGTAGCCCTCGTTCGATCCTCGGTCAGCCCTCGTGCGACGCGCTCACTCCTCGGCGGTCTGTCGCCTGACCAGCTCCACGATGAGGTCGGTCGCCAGCGCCTCGTCGAGCCAGCCGCTGTTCACCACCAGGTGATAGAGGTACGGCGAGCGGTAGTCGATGTGGAAGTACTTCTGGTGCCACGCCTCGCGCTGGCTGTCCGAGTCCTCCACGCGCCCCCGGGCGGCATCGACGGCCATCCCGTCCCGCGTCGCGATGCGCGCCACGCGCTCCTCGGGGTCGCAGACGACGCGCACGTGCACCACGTCGGGGCGACCCGCGAGGATGGCCTGCCCGCCGCGGCCCACCACCACCGAGTTGCCGCGCTCGGCGATCTCGGCCATCAGGCCGCGCAACGCCTCGATGTAGCGCTGGTCGCGCGGCTGCATGCCGGTCGTGGCCATCTCGCCGTAAGTGGCCGCGAGGAGGCTCAGGCCCTCCGAGTCGCCCATGGCCGCCGGTGAGTGCTCGACGAAGCCCCTCAGGAGGCGCGTGAGGCGGCTGCCCTGGCCGCGCGTCCGCTCATCGAAGGCCCGCACCTCCTCCTCGGGCCAGCCGAGCGACTGCGCGGCCTCGACGAGCAACTCGCGGTCGACGAGGGCGTAGCCCAGCGCCTCGGCCACGCGCTCATCGATCGTGCCCATCGACCCGAGGTGTCCGGTCAGCGTCACGGTCGCCATCGCACCCTCCTCGCCTGCAGGACCCCCGCCCCGGCCGCATCATAAGCTTCGTACGAGGGCGTACGCGGCAACTGCCAAGGTGACCGGCGGTGACGGGCGGGGAGGCACGCATGGCGATCACGCTACGGCCCATCGAGGTGGACGAGCTCCCGGCGTTCCACCGCGTGATGGGCCAGGGCTTCGGGTACATCCCGGACGACGAGTCCACGGCGCACTGGGCCGCGACGCTCGACTTCTCGCGAACGCTGGCCGCCTTCGATGACGGCCGGCTCGTCGGCACCTCCGGCGCGTTCGCCCTCGAGACCACCGTGCCGGGGGGCGCCACGCTGCGGACGGCCGGGGTGACGATGGTGGCCGTGAGCCCCTCGCACCGGCGGCGGGGCATCCTCACCGAGATGATGCGCGGCCTGCTGGCGGTGGCACACGAGCGCGGCGAGCCCATCGCGACGCTCTGGGCGTCCGAGTCGATCATCTACCCGCGTTTCGGCTACGGACTGGCGACCGAGGATGACACGTGGGACATCGAGCGGGTCCACGCCCGCTTCGCGCACGCGCCCGAGGTCCCCGGCACGATCCACCTCGTCGACGAGGCGTACGCGCGGGCCCACTTCCCCGCGGTGTGGGAGCGCGTGCGCGTGACACGCATCGGCATGACGGCGCGCGACGAGGCCTTCTGGGACCACCGCTTCCACGACCCGTCGCACCAGCGCGGGGGCGCATCGGGCTTCTTCTTCGCCGCGTATGAGGAAGGCGGCCGCACCGAGGGCTACGCGCTCTACCGCGTGAAGCAGCAATGGGACGGCATCGCCGCCCACGAGATCGAGGTGGTCGAGGCGATCTCGGCCACCGACGCCGCGCACGCCGGCCTCTGGAAGTTCCTCCTCGACCTGGACCTGTCGAAGACGATCACGGCCCAGCATCGCCCCCTCGACGACGCGCTGCCGCTGATGCTCGCCGATACGCGCCGCCTGCGCCGTCGACGGCGAGACGCGATCTGGCTCCGCCTCGTCGATCTGGTCGCCGCCCTCGAGGGGCGCACGTACGCCGCCGAGGGCGCGCTCACCCTCGAGGTGCGGGACGACTTCTGTGGCTGGAACCCCGCCGTCGTGCGCCTCGAGGCGAGCGCGGACGGGGCCCGCGCGCACCCCTCGAGTGCGTCACCCGACCTCGTGCTCTCCACGTCGAGCCTCGCCGCGGCCTACCTCGGCGGCACGCGCCTCAGCGACCTCGCACGGGCCGGTCGCGTCGAGGAGCGCCGCGCGGGCGCCCTCCGCGAGGCCGACCGCCTGTTCGCCACAGACCACGCGGCGTGGTGCCCGCAGCACTTCTAGGGGTGAGGCGGGACTGAGGGGCTTCCGGCCGCGACCACGCGCAGTCGAGGGACTACCCCGGGTAGCCCTCCGCAGCCTTGAGCGAGGTGACCTGCCGCAGGTGATCCATGTCGTGCACGCGCTGGAACAGGAACCACGCCTTCGCGTGCAGCGGGCCGAACCAGTCGTGCTCCACCGTGACGTCGAGGGAGATGTCGTCGGGCAGCGAGGCGACCAGCGCTGAGAGGGCGATCGCGTCGCGGATGAGGTCGTCACGCACCGCCGTAAGGCGCGCGTCGTCGCTCGGCGGTGTGAGCACGCTCAGGACGGGCGCGGCGGCCGGCTGACGACCCTGCGCCAGCGCCTCGATGGTCGCGCGGACGGAGGTCGAGTACTCGAGGAGGTGCGACGCCACCTCGAGGATGCTCCACGCGCCGTCACCGGTGCTGAAGCGGGCCTGCTCGGCGGTCACGCCGCGCAGCGCCTCGAGGAGTTCGAGTCGCGTCTGCAGCACACGCGGCCACAGCCCGAGCCACGCGGCGTCACGCGTCTGTGCGAGGAGGTACGCGCGCACCTGCTCCTGCTCGGCGGTGCGGGACGACGTCATCGGTGCCTCCTAGAACAGCACGTTCGCGAGGCGGGCACGGAACTCGCGGGACAGCGGATGGTCGGCGCCCAGCACCTCGAGGGCGTCGAGCAGCCGCGTGCGCGGCCCATCCCCATCGAGCGAGCGGTCGAGGCGGACCGCGTCGAGTAGATGCTCGAGCCCGTCCTCCCACTCGCCCGCCGCGACGAGCACCGCACCGAGGTCGTAGTGCGCGCGCGCATCGTCCTCGCTGGCTGCGACCCGACGGGCGAGCGCGTCGCGGTCGAGGCCCGCGGCCGCCTGCTGCAGGCGGATGCGCCCCGCGAGGCGCTTCACCTCGGCGTCACGACTGTAGGCGGCGACCGGCTCCAACACCGAGGCCGCGCGCTCCACCTCGCCCTGCGCGAGCGCCACCTCGGCAAGGCCCATCGAGGCGCGCACGTGCTCCGGCTCGAGGGCAAGCGCCGCCTCGTAGCGCGTGATCGCCGAGGCGAGGTCGCCCGCTGTGCGCGCCTCGTCCCCGCGCTGCGCCTCGAGGTCCGCGCCGGACGGGACCAGCGCCTCGAAGAAGGCGCGCGCCTGTGGCTCGGGCACCGCGCCGACGAACTGCTTCGCGAGCTTGCCGTCCTTGAATGCCATGACGTGGGGGATGCTCTGGATGCGCAGCTGCGAGGCCACGCGCGGGTTCTCGTCGGTGTTGAGCTTCACGAGCTGCACGCGGCCCGCGTACTCCTCCGCCAACCCCTCGAGGACTGGCCCGATGATCCGGCAGGGTCCGCACCAGGGCGCCCAGAAGTCCACGACGACGGGCAGCTCCCGGGAGCGCTCCAGCACGTCG
>JADLFF010000043.1 GCA_020845735.1 Dehalococcoidia bacterium | reverse complement strand
TTCGCCATCGCCGCGTCAATCAGCTCCTCGAGCACGGGGAGCAATCCCGTCATCAGCCTGAGGAAGTCGCGGGTGCTGATGTCCCTCATGGCCTCAGGCTCAAGGCGGGTGAACGCGGGTGGGGTGTACGGACGGCGGCTAGAATCGGACATGAGGCGGCCTCCTTGGGGCTGACTCCACGAGGCCGGGCGCTTTCCCACGTCGCGGCCTCACTGTTGCCGCAGCGTCCTAACTCGACGTTGCGGAAGTCGAACGCCTGCACGCGCGTCGGCGGGTCGATCGTGATCATCGGGGGGCTGGCGCCCGACCAGGGCGGTGGCGTGGCACCCCTCGTGACGCGGAACGTGCACGCGACGCGGATCTCGGTGGGCAGCCGGCGCATGTTCGAGGACATGAACCGGGCCCTTGACGTGGGCGCCATCCGCCCTGTGATCGACCGGGTGTTCGAGTTCGACCAGGCGCTCGAGGCGTACCGCCACCTCGAGTCGCAGCAGCACCTCGGCAAAGTCGTGCTGCGCGTGTAGGGCCCGTCGGGGCCGCCTCGGCGGAGGTGCCGCCTCGGCGGTGCTTAGCCCTCAGGATGCAGGGAAGCGGCAGCTTCTTAACGTTCGTAACGAGGCCCTCGCGTAGCGTGTGCGTCGACACCTGAGGGGGTGCGCATGACCACCGAGACGAGCGGACTGCAGGGCGGACGAGTCGTGGCGACCGGCACGCCTCAGGGCGCGCGATTCCTCGAGGGCCTCGACGCGCTGATCGCGAGCGTGATCGCGCCGCCGTTCACCCTCGGAGTGGGCGCCACGTGGGCGATCGCCGGGCTTGCGATCGGCCTCGGGGTGGCGCTTGACGTGCTGTTCTCGGCGCCCGCGCGTGCCCCCGGCTCCCTCGAGGCGCTGGGCACCCCGGTGGGGATCAACCTGCCGCTGTGGGTGGCGCTCATCGTGGGGACCGTGATCGCCAGTGCGAGCCGCCTCGGGCGGCCGCTGGCGACGGACCGGGTCGCCGCGCTCGTCGGCGCCGTCGTGCTGTACTCGGTGTTTGCGTGGCGAGACTCGATCGCCCTCAGCGTGTTCGGCTGGCTGGGCGGCACCTCGCTGCTCTTCCTCGGCGTGGCGCTGCCCCGAGGCGCCTCGCTGTGGCGGCTGGGGGTGACCTCGTGCGCGCTCGCGCTCGCGAGCGGCATCGTCGCCCTGAGCACCGCGCCGTTGCGCGTCGGTGTGCGCCTGCTGCAGAGCGTGGCCCCGACGCTGCGCACCGGACGCCACACGGTGCCCCTCGCGAGGGGGATCGTGATCGCGCTACCCCTCGTGGCCGTGTTTGGCACGCTGTTCGTCGCTGCCGACGCCGTGTTCGCGGAGGGCGCCTCGCGGCTGTTCTCGTTCGACCTCGAGTGGTTGCGGCCGCACCTGCTGCGGATCGGGTTCGGCAGCGTGGTGGGCCTCGCGGCGCTGTGGGCCGCCGTCGGCACCGAGGCCCCGCGCGACCTCGTGGTGGAGGTGCCCGAGCGGACGCGGCTCGGCCGCCTCGAGGTGGGACTCGTGCTCGGGTCACTGGCGGTGCTGTTCGCGCTGTTCGTGTTCGTGCAGGTGCGGTACCTCTTCGGCGGAGCCGACCTCGTGCGCGCGTCGGTGTCGTTGACCTACGCGCAGTACGCGCGCCGAGGGTTCTTCGAGCTCGTCCTCGCGGCGTTGCTGCTGCTGCCCGTCCTGGCCGGGATCAACTGGGCCCGCGAGCGGAACGCGCCCGCGCTGCGCCTGTTCCTCGGACTGGCGGGGGCCCTGGGTGCGTTGCTCCTTGTGGTGCTGGCGTCGGCGGGCCAGCGCCTCGCGGTCTACCTCGACGCGTACGGGCTGACCGAGCTGCGCCTGTACGCCGTGGCGACGCTGCCCTGGCTGGTGGTCACCCTCGTGGCGTTCTTTGTCCTCGTGGTCCGCGGGCGTGTCGACGCGTTCCTGTCGACCGCGGTCGGGCTGGCGGCGCTGGTCCTCGTGGGGCTGTTCGTGCTGAGCCCCAACGCGTTCATCGCGCGGACGAACCTCGACCGGATTGCCTCGGGGCGACCGTTCGACGCCGAGTACGTCTCGTCGCTGGGCGCCGACGCCGCGCCCGTGCTCGCCTCGAGGCTGGGGGAGCTGTCCGAGTCGGACCGCTGCGTCGTCGTGGAGTCGTTGCTCGCCCACCGGACGGCCGCGGCGACGTGGAGCGGGTGGAACTACGCGCGGGCGCGCGCCGCCTCGGCGGTGGCCGGCCTCGAGGCGTGCCGCTGATCGCGGGCCCGGTGAGCCGCGCTCCCTATACTCGAGCGGTGCTGAGCGAACCGACCACCGCAGCGGCTGAGGGGCGGCGCGACGACCTGGCGCGCTTCATCGAGGTGCTTGACGCCCTCGGGCTGACCCCGGGCGACGTGCAGGTCTACGCCCCCGGGCACGCCGCGTTCGACGCCAGCCGTCCGCTGCTCGTGCTGGCGCCAGACCTCGAGGGTGCGCGGGCGGCCATCGCCGACCGCTATCCCGCCGGGCACGCCACCCGCGCGGTCCTCGAGGGGCACGCCCTCGAGACGACGGTCGAGCTGCTGCCGGACGGCGCGAGTGCGTGGCTCGTGGAGCCGCTCGCCCCTGAGGAGGACGCGCGGTCGCTCTCGGGCCTGCGCGCCGTGATGGAGCGCCTCTACGGGCCCGAGGGGTGCCCGTGGGACCGCGAGCAGACGCACGAGACGCTGCGCAAGTACCTCCTCGAAGAGTGCTACGAGCTGGTCGACGCGATCGACCGGGGCGACCTCGACGCTTTGCGCGAGGAGCTGGGCGACCTGCTGGCGCACGTCCTCATGCACACCGCGATGGCGCAGGAGGCGGGCGCGTTCAGCCTCGAGGATGTGACCGCGGGCGCCCTCCGCAAGATGGTGCGCCGGCATCCCCACGTCTTCGGCGAGGAGGCCGCGGGCTCGAACGAGGAGCTGCTCGCGCGGTGGGACGAGATCAAGGCTGCCGAGCGTGAGGAGCGCGAGGAGGGAGGCGCGGAGGCGTCCCCGGGTGCGCTCGACTCCGTGCCGCGCGCGGCGCCCTCGCTGCAGCGTGCGCAGTCGCTCCAGCAGCGCGCGGCGCGTGCGGGTGCGCTCGAGCCGGGTGACGACGCCATCGGAGAGCTGGCGGCGACGGTGGGCACGCTGACGGTGCGCCCGGGAGCCGGGAGCTACGCGGCCGTGCTGTGGGCCGCGGTCCGGGCGGCGCGCGCGCTCGACCTCGATGCGGAGGAGGCGCTGCGGGAGCGAGCGGGCGTGTTTGCCTCGGCGTTTGCGGAGCTTGAGGCGGAGGCGCGCGCCATCGAGGTGACGATCGAGGCGCTGCCCGTCGAGTCGCGCCAGCGCCCCTGGGTGACGTAACGCGCTGTTCGAGGGCGTTCCCAGCGTCGCACCCCCTCGAGGTGCACGAGGGTGCACGGCGTGGCACAGTAAAAAGCCCAGCGCCACGTCGTGCGCTGCTACACTCGGCGGTACGTCGGCTCGCGGTCGACGATTCTCAACCGATCTGCATCCCTCATGGAGGTCTTCTCGATGGCCAGTAGCACGTCAGTCGTCACGCCGGAGCGATTCGCCACGGGCATTGGCTCGTACAAGGACTGGATGGCGGCGATCGGGCAGCGGCAGGCGGAGTTCCAGCGCCACTACGACGAGTTCAATCTGCGCGACGAGGACGCGGCGGACTTCAAGAAGCTGGTCGACGAGAAGGGCCTCAAGGCGCTCGTGATCGGCGAGGACTGGTGCCCGGACGTGTGGCGCGGCCTCCCGGTGATGGCTCGCCTCCAGGAGGCGACGGGCATGGACGTGCGCTACTTCATGCGCGACCAGAACAAGGACATCATGGCCGAGTTCCTCAAGAACGGGGAATTCGAGTCGATTCCGACCGTCGTGTTCTACGACGGGAACCACAACTACCTCGGGCACTGGATTGAGCGGGCGAAGCTGGCCGACGAGCAGATGGGCGAGGTGCGTCGCAACGCGCTGCCGAACCCGATGCCCGAGCAGGGCACGCCCGAGTACGCGGCGGCGCAGGATGCCGCGCGCAAGGCCGCGATCGATGCGGCCGAGCCGTGGCGCCAGGCGCAGATCCAGGAGATCCGCGAGATCGTCGACCGGGCGCTCGCCTAGCCCCATCCTCGCGAGAGGCCTCGGAAGCAGACCGGCCGCCCATCGGGCGGCCGGTGTTCGTTGCGCGCGTGGTTGCGAGGCAGAGCGGCGGGCTACTCCTCGACGGTGCGCCGGGCCGGCGTGGGGCGCGGCGCCTCGGTGTCCGGGGTGCCGCCGACGCGGGCAATCGGGCGTCGCCTCGCGAGGGGTGAGGGCGAGGCAGATCGGGGTGCCGCCGCGCCGTTCGCGGTGGGAGGCGGCACCGCGGAGGCGAGCGCCTCGTGGGGCTGCTGCGGCTCTTCGTAGCCCTCGTCACCGGCGGAGAAGTCGAGGCGGGGCGCGGCCGGCCTCGTCATGGCGGGGGCTGGTGCGCTCGCCATCGCGCGAGGCGTGGCGCAGTGCGGGCAGTAGCGCCAGGCGTGGAGCATGAGCTGGTTGCAGCGCGGACAGGGCTCCTTGAGGTTGGTGCCGCAGTAGGCGCAGACGCGGAAGTCGGCCTCGGCGGGACGGCGGCAGCTCGGGCAGGCGCTCATCGTCTGGATGTCCGCGAGGATGGCCTCCTGCTCGATCTCCCGGTCGTAGGCGTGTTGCAGCGTCTCGGGCGGGCGGAGGGCCATGTAGATGGGGAGGCCGATCAGGGGCAGGACCACGACGATGCTGACGCTGACCGCCTGCGAGATGGGGTCGCGCGTCCTCGAGGAGATGTCGCGGTAGGTCCAGATCACGGTGGCGAGCCAGATGAGGGCGAGGTACCCGATGACGAGCGTCGCGGCCAGCCTGGCCGTCGCCTGCCAGTCGCCGCCGGGCCAGCTGATGAGTAGGTCCACGCTGGGTCCTCCGCTGTGGGGGTCGGTCGAGCCAGCCTAGCATGCCTTCGGTGGCTGGTCTGTCGTGACGCGGGATTGCGACGTGCGGATGGCGAGGGAACGCGCAGGGAACTCGGCAGGACGTGGGCAGGCTGTGGAGGGCGCGTCGATAGCACGGTCGCGCCTCGGAGAGTGGGGCCTAAGATGGGTGGAATGCAGCTTCCACTCGAGCCCCCACCCGCCGACACTTTGACACCACAGTTGGTAACAAGTAACGACAGGCATAACCTCAGAGGAAACGGGCCCGGACTCGAGGTTGAGCGGGTGGCCGAGTTCGCAACTGACCTGCCGGCTGAGCGGCGCCCGGACGAACCGCCCGAGTACCTCGACGCGCCGCCTCCCGAGGTGGCGCCGAGCGACGTGTCGAGCGACGCGGTCGCCTCGGAGCTGGGTGCGCCGGAGGCCGAGGCGCGCTTCCGGCCTCGGGCGCCGCGCGAGGCGGAGCCGGAGCTCGAGCTGCCGCCCGACTTCCAGCCTGCGATCGCCCTCGAGGAGCTGACGGGCGGCCTCAACGAGGCGCAACGGCGTGCCGTCGAGGCGAAGGGTGGCGGTGTCCTCATCCTCGCGGGCCCCGGGTCCGGCAAGACGCGCGTGATCGCGCACCGCGTGGCGTACCTCGTGAATTACCTCCGCGTGCCGCCCTGGCGCATCCTCGGCGTGACGTTCACGAACAAGGCGGCGCGGGAGATGCGCGAGCGCGTCGAGCGGCTGCTGGGTGACCGGGCCGCGCAGTTGCACCTCGGCACGTTCCACTCGGTGTGCGCGCGCATCCTGAGGAGGGACGGCCACCACATCGGCATCCCGAACGACTTCGTGATCTACGACACTGACGACCAGATGGCGCTCGTGCGGCAGATCGAGGCCGAGCTGCAGATCGACCCCAAGCGCTTCCCGCCTCGGCAGGTGCTGTCCGCGATCTCGTCGGCGAAGAACGAGCGCCTCGACGTCGAGCGGTACCGCGCGCAGGCCAACTCGTACTTCGAGGAGGTGGTCGGCCGCGTGTACGCCTCGTACGAGGCGGCGCTGAGGCGGAACGGCGCGACCGACTTCGACGATCTGCTCTCGCTCGTGCTGCAGCTCTTCGAGCAGGTGCCCGAGGTGCGCGATGCCTATGCCGGCCGCTACCTCCACGTGCTGATCGACGAGTTCCAGGACACGAACATCGTCCAGTACGAGCTGTCCCGCCTGCTCGCCTCGAGGCACCACAACATCACCGCCGTGGGCGATCCGGACCAGTCGATCTACTCGTGGCGCGCGGCCGACATCCGGAACCTGCAGCGCTTCGAGACCGACTTTCCCGGGACGCAGGTCATCCTGCTGGAGCAGAACTACCGCTCGACGGGCCACATCCTCCAGGCCGCGCACGCCGTGATCGCGAAGTCCGAGGGCCGCCCCGAGAAGGCGCTGTGGACGGAGAACCCCGAGGGCCAGCTCGTGATGGTGCACGAGGCGCGCTCGGGTGAGGACGAGGCGATGTACATCGCGAGCGAGATCAACCGCCTCGCGCGTGTGCAGCAGCGATCGCCCGCCGACTTCGCGGTGATGTACCGGACGAACGCGCAGTCGCGCGCCTTCGAGGAGGCGATGCTCTACCTCGGGCTGCCGTATCGCCTGGTCGGGGGCACGCGGTTCTACGACCGCAAGGAGGTGCGTGACCTCCTCGCGTACCTGCGCCTGGTGCACAACGAGTGGGACGGCATCGCGTTCACGCGGATCGTGAACGTGCCCGCGCGCGGCGTGGGGCCGAAGACCGTGGAGCGCATCCTCCAGGCCGCGGTCGAGCTCGGGATCTCGCCGCTGGCGGTCGCGCATCGGATGGCGGCCGGGGAGCGGGACGCCGGGCTTCCCGAGGTGCCCTCGGTGCGGGCGCGCCAGGCCCTCGAGTCGTTCGTCGTGCTCATCGACCGGCTGTCGCAGGCGTCCTCGCAGCGGCGTGTGGCCGACCTGATCGACGACCTGCTGAGCTCGATCGGCTACCGCAAGTATCTCGAGGAGGCCGACCAGGCGCACGCCGAGGCGCGCTGGGAGAACGTGGAGGAGCTGATCAACGTCTCGAGGCAGTACGACGACCTCGACGGCAGCTCGCTCGCCGCCTTCCTCGAGGAGGTCGCGCTGGTCTCGGACGTCGACGACCCCTCGGCGGACCGGCCCGACGCCGTGACGCTGACCAGCCTCCATTCCGCGAAGGGCCTCGAGTTCCCGGTCGTGTTCATGCCGGGGATGGAGGAGGGCGTGCTGCCGCACTCGCGCTCCCTCGAGGACCCGAAGCAGATGGAGGAGGAGCGCCGCGTCTGCTACGTCGGGATGACGCGCGCGCAGGAGCGCCTCTACCTGCTGTCCGCGGCGACGAGGTTCCAGCATGGCATGCTGCGGCGCGCGATCCCCTCGCGGTTCCTGCGCGACCTGCCGCACGCCGACATCGAGCGGCCCGAGGGCGAGCGCGGCCTCGAGGGGACGAGCGCTCGCGAGCGCCGGGCCGCCATCGCCGCGCGCGCGCCTCGCGAGGTGCCGAGCGAGCCCGCGTACTCCGGCGGCGACCGCGTGGAGCACGCGCGCTTCGGTCGAGGCGTGGTCGTCTCCTGCGAGTTGAGCGGCGGGGACCAGATGGTCACGGTCGCCTTCGACGGTGCGGGGGTGAAGAAGCTCGCACTGTCGCTGGCGCCGCTGACGCGCCTCGATGCGCCGGGCGGCGACGGGGATGACGACATCAGGTCGGTACCCCTCGAGGATGGGGCGTAGCCGGACCGCGAGCGGGAGGCCTCAGCGGCGCGGCACCGACCCGCACCGCCCCGGTTCCGACACGGCATTGACACACCGGCCGCGGCGGTTCAGGCTTGCGACTCTCGTGGGAGGACCTTGATGGACCCTCAGCAGGAGCTGTTGACCGTGCTCCGCCTGGGCTTCGCGACCGTCCTCGGAGCGCTCGTGGGACTCGAACGCGAGTACCGGGGGTATCCCGCCGGCGTGCGCACGATGGCGCTCGTCTCCCTCGGGGCTGCGCTGTTCACCGAGATGTCACCCACGTTTGCGCCGGGCGGGGACACGGCGCGCGTCGCGGCGCAGATCGTGACCGGCGTGGGATTCCTCGGCGCGGGCGTGATCATGCGCGAGGGCGGCGGCATTCGAGGCATCACCACCGCGGCCACGATCTGGACCGTGGCGAGCCTCGGCATCTCCGCGGCCCGCGGCTACGTCATCGTCGCGACCGCCGTCACCGCCATCGTGATCCTGCTCCTCGAGGCGAGCCCGCTGACGAAGCTGGTGAGCGAGCGCGGCGTCCGCGAGCGCGAGGACCAGACCCAGGCCTGAGACCGGCCGAGCGTTCCTCGAGACTGCTTCCCCACGAGCCTCGCGAGGACGGCCCGAGCCGGAACCTCAGGAGATCGCCGCGACGCGGGAGAGCATCGTGGCGATGAGTTGTGCGACCACGTGCGACAGGCCATGGGCGAGCATCGCCGCCTCGAGGCCGCGCCACCAGAAGAGGCAGCCGAACAGGACGCCGAGCGCAGCATTCGCGAGCACGATGTAGGTCACGACCGGCATCGTGAGCGGGGTGATGCTCGCGGCGGCGGGCAGGTGGCCCGCCCCGAACACGAGCGCGCTGACGATGATGGCGGTCCACATCAGTGCCGGTCTCGGGTCGCCGCCTCCGCGCTGGAACAGCCGCCAGAGCAGCCACGCGACGAGCGACATGAAGCCCCAGCGAAGCAGGAGCTCCTCGGTGATGCCGCCATAGAGGACGCGGGCTGCGAGGGGCAGCGGCGTCGCGCCAGACTCCGCGAGCGCGCTCGGCGTCACCGCGCTGACCGCGATCAGCCCGATGCCACCCGCGACGCCCGACAGCGCACCGAGGCGCCACTGTGGTGCAAGCGCCCTCGTGACCGGCGTGTGGCGGACGAGGGCTTCGAAGGCGGGCGCAACGAGGCCGACTCGCGGCGCGAGGACCGCGCCGAGCCAGCACGCGAGGGCGACCAGGACGCCGCTCTGCACGATCGAGGCGACCACCACGACGGCGAGCGGCACGTTGGGAGGCAGCTCTGGGAACGTGGGGATCGAAGCGAGGACCAGCACGACGACGCCAGCCATGCCGGCGAGCCAGAGCACGAGCGCGAGACGCCCTCGAGGGGTGGGGGCGGAGTCGGACGGGCGGGCGGGCGACCGGTGCACGGTCAGCCCTCGCGAGGCGTCATGGCGAGGCGCTGCCCGTCGCGTTGCCGTGAGTGCTGCCGAAGGCCGTGCGCAACTCGATGTGGCGCATCACGTCGGCGCGGGTGAGGATGCCGACGACGCGGCCCTGCTGGAGCACCGGGAGCTGGTGGACGTCGTGCTCCTGGAGGAGCTGCATCGCCTCGAGGAGGCGCGTGCGCGGCTCGACGGTGTGCACGCGCTCGGCGGGGACCATGACGCGCCGTGCGACCGCACTCGGCCACTCCTCGCGCGGCACGCGGGAGATGTCCGTGGCCGTGAGGAGGCCGACGATGACACCGCCCTCCTCGACGAGGAACGCGCGCTCGCCGGTCGCCAGCATGCGGGTGTCCACCACCTCCTGGACCGAGGTGGCGGCGGGGACCGCGGTCGGGGCGGGCTGCATCGCGGAGCTGACCGGCACGTCGCGCAGGGCAGTCTCGACGACCATCGTGGCGTAGGAGCCCTCGGCGGCGTTCTTGAGGAAGAGGCCGATCAGGATGTACCAGAGCCCGCCGAGGCCCCACGCGAACACCCAGGCCATGCCGCCCAGGATCATGACGTAGGCGATGCCGACGCCCACCTTCGAGGCGATGCCCGTCGCGCGCTGGAGGCTGCCCGTGCGCGCCCACACGATCGCTCTGAAGACGCGGCCGCCATCGAGGGGGTAGCCGGGCAGGAGGTTGAACGCGCCCACGACGAAGTTGATGAACGCCAGGTACTCGAGGACCGTGGCGAGGGCGCCCTCGGGGGTGACGAGCGCGGCGGCGCCGAGGAGGCCTGCGAGGACCCACGAGGTGAGCGGGCCCGCAATCGCGACTTTGAACTCCTGGCCGGCCGAGCGCATCTCCTGCGCGATGCTCGAAACGCCTCCGAAGATGAACAGTGTGATCGAGGGGACGCGCATGCCGTAGTGCTGCGCGACGAACGAGTGCGCGAGCTCGTGGAGCATCACCGAGGTGAAGAACGCGAGCGCCGTGGCGGCTCCGGCCACCCATCGGACGGTGGGGGAGACGCCGAGCTCCTGGCCGAAGAGCCCTTGCGCGAGGGAGTACGTGAGCAGCGCGAGGATGAGGAGCCACGACCAGTGGACCTGGATGGCGATCCCTCGAATGCGACCGATCGTCAGTGCACCACT
Source organism: Dehalococcoidia bacterium (assembly GCA_020845735.1). Classification (GTDB taxonomy): domain Bacteria; phylum Chloroflexota; class Dehalococcoidia; order UBA2979; family UBA2979; genus RBC038. Next base: position 24,566 of record JADLFF010000043.1, on the reverse strand, counting down.
GAGATCCATGCGTCCAGCATAGGGTGTCGGAGTGTCCTGCCGATTGCCGTTGGCGCCTCGGATGGTGCCGATGTGTGGCGGGGTCGCCGGGCAGGGGACCTCGGAGAGGCCATCGAGCGGGGTTCTTTGCCCGCGGTGTGGTTCGCCAGGCTCACCACGAACGGATCACGGCGCACCGCGAACGGATAACGGTTCGCGACGACCGGATGACGGCTCACCACGCTGGAGACAAGCACACCGCCCACGGAGACCGGCCCACTGCAAACGGGGACCGTGCGCACCACGAACGGGCCCTGGCGCGCCACGCACGAGACAGGCGCACCATCGGCGGTCACATGGGACCCCCCAGTGTGTTAGTCGGAAGACCGCGCCCGTCACGCCGACGTGAGTCGAGCCCGAGACCGCCTCGGAAGGGGTCAGTCCCGATGCGCTTCAAGTGCCGTGAGTGCCGCCTCGACGGCCGGGGTGACGTCGGCAGGGGCGGCGGGTGCGCCCGCGGCATCGAGGACCGAGCCGCCCTCGGCGCGCAGGCGCCCGGCGGCGAACTCACCGAGGGCCGCCACGAGCAGCGGCGACTCGCGGAGAACGCCGCGCGCACGGATGGCCGCGAACAGCGCCGACTCCTCGAGGGCCGCGTCGTCGAGGTCGTTGAGTCCACCGCGGTGCGCCTCGAGGTCCGCCCAGAGCGGGGCGAGCTCCGGGTCATCGAGGGGGTAGCGGCAGTAGGCCACCACCGGCCCCGCGTCCACCTCGGGGATGGCGAGGTGCATCATCACGCCGCTCTCCGCGGCGCGCGTGCGAATGAGGTGGCGAATCACCTCGCGCCAGGTGCCGGCCGGGCCCGTGGGGAGAGCGGGGTGGAGGTTCAGGATGACGTGCTGCGAGACGAACTCGCGCTCGAAGATGAGCATGTAGCCCGCCATCACGCCGACCTCGAAGGGGTGGGCCGCGAGGGCGTCCTCGACCTCCCGGTCGTAGGCCGTGCGCCAGGCCGGGAGGGGCTCGCCCGGCCTCGAGAGTGAGCCGCCGACGGCGCGGCGGTAGCGGACCGACGACTTCGTCACGAGGGTGTGTCCGTTCGCCTCGACGAGGCGCAGGAACGAGTCGGTGACCGGGTCCTCGCCCGGCTCGCGATTGCAGAAGACAAAGGCGAAGTCAGCGTCGAGCGTGCCCGCCTCGACGGCGCGCGTGACCGCCTCGTACATCCCGCGGGAGCCGGGACCGCGCGCGGTCGTGAACCAGCCGATGCGCAGCGTCATCGAGGGGCGGCCGTCCGTTCAGCGGCCGGCGGCGTCGAAGCCGCTGTCGAATGCCTGGCGCAGGACCTCGATGCGCTGTTCGGCCTCGGCGAGGAGGGCCTGGCAGCGGGCGGCGAGGCGCATGCCCTCGTCGTAGAGCGCGACCGAGTCGTCGAGGCTGAGCTCGCCGCTCTCGAGGCGCTGCGTGACCTGCTGGAGCCGCTCGTAGAGCGCCTCGAAGCGTTCCGCGCTCGCCTCGGAAGGCGCCCCGGTCGGGTCGGGTGGGATGAGTGGCGCCGTCACGGCTCGACGTTCCCCTCGATGCGTGCCGTGCGGCGTCCGTCGCGGAAGCGGAGGCGGACCCGTTCGCCCTCGGCGAGCGCGGCCGCGGTGCCGGCGCTGCCGCCCGACTCGCGCTCGACGAGCGCGTAGCCACGCTCGAGGATGGCGAGCGGCGAGAGCGCGCGCAGGCGGTCGACGTGGGCCGTGACCTGCTCGATGCGGCGCAGCTGGGCCTGCGTCAGGCTGCGCCCCGACCGATCGAGGAGCGTCGTGACGCGCTCGCGCAGGCGGTCGAGCCCGGGCAGCGCGCGCCCGAGTCGCGTGCGGGAGCGCTCGGTGGCCTCGCGCGCACGCGCGAGGCGGCGCTCGAGAACGAGCCCGGCCGCCGCGACGCGCCCGTCAATCTCCCGTTCGAGATCGAGACGGTCGGGGCTGACCAGCTCGGCGGCCGCGGAGGGCGTCGGCGCGCGCATGTCGGCCGCGAGGTCCGCGAGGGTCGTGTCCGTCTCGTGGCCCACGGCGGATACGACCGGGACGCGGCAGCCGTGGATGGCGCGCACGACCGGCTCCTCGTTGAAGGGCCACAGGTCCTCGAGGGAGCCGCCACCCCGCGCGACGATCATCACGTCGGGCGACTGCTCGCGGTCGAGCAGACGAATCGAGTCGGCGATCATCGGGGCCGCCTCGGGGCCCTGCACGACCGTGGGCTGGAGGAGGATCGTGGCGAGGGGCCAGCGGCGGTCGAGGACCGTCTGGATGTCGTGGAAGACCGCGCCCGTTGGCGAGGTGACCACGCCGATGCGGTGGGGAAACCTCGGGAGGGGGCGCTTCCGCTCGAGGGCGAAGAGCCCTTCCTCCTCGAAGCGCGCGCGCCGCCGCTCGAACTCCGCCTGCAGCGCGCCCACGCCCTCGGGCTGGACGAACTCGACCATGAGTGAGAGGTCGCCGCGCGCCTCGTAGAGGGAGAGCGAGCCGTAGACGAGGAAGGCCGCGCCGTTCGCGAGGCGCTGGCGCTGGCCCGTGTTCTTGTTGCGGAAGAAGACGCAGCGGAGGGCGCCGCGCCCATCCTTGAGGGTGAAGTACGCGTGCCCCGAGGAGGCCGTCGTCAGGTTCGAGATCTCGCCGGAGACCCAGATCCGGGTGAGGTGCGGGTCGTGCTCGAGCAGCTCACGGAGGTAGCGCGTGACCTCGGAGACCGGGTAGATCGGCCCGATGCTCGCGCCGACCTCGGTGTCACGAGTGTCGCGCACGGCGTGCGCTGCATCGCGCGAGGGCTCCTCGGCGGTCACGAGCGGGACTCGGCGTGGTGGGGCGTGGCGGGCGTGCGGTGCCTGCCTAGGCCGTGGCCACGCGCTCGATGTAGGAGCCGCTCGAGGTGTTGACCTTGATCGTGTCGCCCTCGTTGATGAACAGGGGGACGTTGACGACGAGGCCCGTCTCGAGGGTGGCGGGCTTCGTGGCGCCGCTCTGGGTGTCGCCCTTGATGCCGGGGTCCGAGCGCATCACCTTCATTTCGACGGCGGCCGGGAGCTCCACGCCGAGCGCCTCGTCGCCGTGCGTGATCACCTGCACCGTCATGCCCTCCTTGATGTAGGGCACCGAGTCCTTGATCAGATCGTCGTTGATCGAGATCTGCTCGTAGGTCTCGCTGTTCATGAAGGTGTGGATGCCGTCCTGGCCGTAGAGGTACTGCATGCCTCGGCGTTCCACGCGGGCCGCGGTGACCTTGTCGCCGGCGTTGAAGGTGCGCTCGATGATGTGGCCGCCGCGGAGGTCGCGGAGCTTGACGCGGTAGACCGCGCTCTTCTTGGTCTTGACGTGCTGGACCTCCTCGATGCGGTAGAGCTGGCCGTCGAGCTCCATCGAGGTGCCGCGCTTCATCTCACTGGTGCTGATCGTCATCGTGAACTCCTGCTGCTGTTTCAGGCTACCGAACGGGATTCGAGATCGAGCTTGCGCGCAGTCGAGATGACGCGCAGCCGCCCGTGTTCCATCACGCATTGATCCTCGATGCGGACGCCGCCCCAGCCCGGGAGGTAGATCCCCGGCTCGACAGTGACGACGTGTCCCTCCTCGATGGGGCCATCGTAGAGGGGTGAGAGGCGTGGGTCCTCGTGGATGTCGAGGCCGACGCCATGTCCGAGGCCGTGGCCGAACGCGTCGCCGTAGCCCGCGCGCCGGATCACCTCGTGGGCGATCTCGTGGCCGAGCCTGCCCGGCATGCCCGCCTCGATGCGCTCCTCGGCCATCGTCTGGGCCGTGAGGACGATGTCGTAGACCTCGCGGAACTTCGCGTCGGGCTCCCCGAGGAAGATCGTGCGTGTGAGGTCGGAGCAGTAGCCATCGACGCGGACGCCGAGGTCCATGACCACGCCCTGCCCCGCCTCGAGGGGCACATCGCGAGGGCGGGCGTGCGGCAGGGCGCCCCACGGCCCGCCCGCGATGATCGTGTCGAACGAAAGGGAGTCCGCCCCGTGCTCCATCGCGTAGCGCTGCACCTCCCAGGCGAGGGCCAGCTCCGTCATCCCGGGTCGCGCGACGCTGATCGCGTGCTCGCAGGCCGCATCGCCGAGGAGCACCGCGCGCTCGAGGGCCGCCAGCTCGTCCGGCTCCTTGACCATGCGCAGCGCCTCGATCGCCTTGGGCGCGGGGACCAGCGTCGGGCGGTCTCCCGAGGGCAGGTCGGCGAGGGCGTGCGTCCAGTCCTCGTATTCCGCGTAGGTGAGGGCGGCGGGCTCGAAGCCCACGCGCTGCCCTCCCAGCCCCGCGAGGAACTCGTGGGCCCACGTGGCGAGGCCGCCGGTCGTGCGCACGAGCTCGAAGCCCGGCGACTGCAGCCCGAGCTGCTCCCAGTAGCGTGAGTCCGAGGCCACCCTCGCGACCTGCCTGCCGACGAGCACCGTGCCCGCCGAGCCGGTGAAGCCCGCGACCCAGCGGCGATTCGATGGCGCCGTGACGATGAGCGCGTCGAGCTGGAGCGCCTCGAGGCGTGCGCGCGTGCGGTCGAGGCGCGCGGCATTGGCGGCGCGTGCGGCCTCGGGGCTGACGGCCGTGCTCATCGAGGGCTCATCGGGTGTTCGTCCTGCCGGTGCGCCGCACGCGCTAGTCCTCGTCAAGGTCCTCGATCGCTGCTTCCTCGGTGAGGAGGTCGTGCAGCAGATCGAGCGCGACGAGGTAGCCGCGGTAGCCGAAGCCGGTGATCATGCCCCAGGCCGCGGGCGAGATGTACGAGTGGTGGCGGAACGCCTCGCGGGCAAAGATGTTGGAGAGGTGCACCTCGATGGTGGTGATGCCGACCGACGTGATCGCATCGGGGATGGCGACCGAGGTGTGGGTCAGCGCGCCCGCGTTGATGATCAGCCCGTCCCAGTCGCGATGGTCCTGGATGGCGTCGACGAGGACACCCTCGTGGTTGGACTGCAGGAACGCGAGCTCGACATCCTCGAGGTCCGCGGCCTGGTTGCGCATGAGGACCTCGATGTCGGCGAGCGTCTCGAGGCCGTAGATCTCGGGCTCACGGCTGCCGAGCAGGTTCAGGTTCGGGCCGTTGAGGACCAGGATGCGCATGCGTGCCTCCTCGGGGTGCAGCCCGCCGAACGCGAGGTGCACGAGTGTACAGGCTGGGCTCCGATGAACCCTCGGGGGTTGCGCCGAGCGAGCGGACTCCGGGATTACGAACGGCTTGACTCGGGAGGGGCCGCGGCGCCTTCCGAGTCGGCACGCCGCCGCTCCTCGATGGCGCGCGCATTGGCGAGGGCGCTCGCGACGATCGCCTCGCGACGCGCCGGCGTGACCGCTGTGTAGATCTGCGTGGTGTCGATGGACGCGTGGCCGAGGAGGTGCTGGACCACGCGGAGGTCCGCGCCCTGCTCGACCATGTGGGTGGCGAAGGAGTGCCGCAGGAGGTGCGGGTGCACGCCCTGGCGGAGCCCCCTCGCGACGCCCGTGCGGCGGACCAGCGCCTGGATCGAGCGGGCGGTGAGGCGGCCGCCCGAGCGATTGAGGAAGAGCGCCGTCTCGGCGCCGCGCGCGAGGTGCGGCCGGCCGCGCTCGATGTACGTCTTGAGCGCGTCGCGGGCGGGCACACCGAACAGGGCCACCCTCGTGCGGTCGCCCTTGCCGGTGACGACGACCTGCTGGTTCACGAGATCGAGGTCGCGAGTGTCGATGCCCGCCGCCTCGCTGACGCGGAGACCGGCGGCGTACAGCAGCTCGAGGAGGGCGTGATTGCGGAGGGCGGTCGGGGAGTCCTCGGACTCCGTGGTCGCCTCGGCGGGTGGCGCGAGGAGCGTGCCCGCCTCCTCGGTGCTGAGGTAGTGCGGCAGGAGGCGGGGCGCCTTCGGGTAGCGCAGCCGCAGGATCGAGTCGCCCGGCCTCGCTGGTGGCAGCTCGCCCTCGCGGTCCAGCCAGGCGTAGAAGCCGTGGATGACCGTCGCGTGCCGCTTGATCGAGGCGTCCGCGACCGCGCGCTCGCGCAGGCCCGCGAGGAAGGCGCGCCCATCGAGGCGGCCCGCCTGGTCGAACTCGCGGCCGCGCGCGGCGAGGAAGCGGAAGAACCCCGTCAGGTCGTGGACGTAGTTGCGCGTCGTGTTCGTCGAGCGGTGGCGCACGCCCTCGAGGTCAGCGACGTAACGAGCGAGCGCGTCGAGCGCGCGCGGACTCGCCTCGGGAGAGGGGGCGTCGGCACGGCGGGCACGCGGCACGGGTGGCACCTCGGAGGCCGGACACGCCTCGGACAACCGCCACGATCGAGGGTAGCACCCTGCGAGGGACGGCTCGGGCCGTGGGCCTAGGCCGAGCGACGTCGAGGGGTGCGGGTCGTGCTCGAGCGGGAGGTGGTCGTGCGGCGTCGAGGGGTCTTCGCGCCGGGCTCGATGCCCTGTTCGCGCATCTTTGCCTCGCGCGCGGCGAGCAGCTCGAGGGCGTCGTCGAGCTCCAGGGTGGCCGGGTCACGTCCCGAGGGGATGCTCGCGTTCACCGTGCCGTCCGTCACGTACGGCCCGAAGCGCCCCTTGAGGATGCGCAGCGGCGCCTTCGAGGTGGGGTGCTCGCCCAGCTCGCGGATGACGGAGGACGAGAACGAGCGGCCGCGCTTGGGCTCGGCGAAGACGCGCACCGCCTCGTCGAGGTCAACGGAGCGCAGGTGATCGTGGTCGCGCAGCGAGCGGCTGTCCTTGCCCATGCGCAGGTAGGGGCCGTTGGGGCCATCCTGGGCCGTGATCTCCTCGCCGGTGACCGGGTGGATCCCGAGGGACTTCGGGAAGGTGAGGATCTCGAGGGCCTCCTCGAGGGTCACGTGCTCCACGGACATGCCCGGCATCAGGCTGCCGCGCCTGGGCTTTCCGCCGTTTGCGTCGTCCTCGCCGACCTGGACGTAGGGGCCGTAGCGGCCCGTCTTCACGTAGATTGGCTCTCCGGTGGGTGGGTAGGCGCCGAGGGGGCGATCGCCGAGCGCGGCCTCCTCGATGAGGGCGATGGCGCGGTCGAGCGTGATCTCGTCGGGGACGGCGTCCTCCGGGAGCGAGGCGCGCTCGTCGCTGTCCTCGACCTGCACGTAGGGACCGTAGCGGCCGACGCGGATCGCGACGTCGCGGCCCTGCTCGGTCTTGCCGAGGGGGATCGAGGAGACCTCGCGGGCATCGATATCGCCGAGGCCCTCGGAGATGCGCGCGCGCAGCCCGATGTTCTTCTCGTCCTCGGTGGGTGTGCCGTGCTCGCCGCCGAAGTAGAACTCGCGGAGCCACGGGCGCGCCTCGAGCTCACCGGCGGCGACCGCATCGAGGCGGTCCTCCATGCGCGCCGTGAAGTCGAGGTCCACGAGCTCGGGGAAGTGCTCCTCGAGGAGCCGCGTCACGGCAAAGGCGACGAAGTTCGGCACGAGAGCCGAGCCGCGCTTGTGGACGTAGCCGCGGTCCTGGACGGTCTGGATGATCGTGGCGTAGGTGGATGGACGGCCGATGCCGCGCTCCTCCAGCTCGCGGACGAGGCTGGCCTCGGTGAAGCGAGCGGGCGGCTGTGTCTCGTGGCCGCGCGCCGAGGTCTCCACGGTGTTCAGCACCTGGCCCTCGCGGAGGGGCGGCAGCACGCGCTCCTGGTCCTCGAGGTCCGCGTCGGGGTCGTCGGAGCCCTCGACGTAGGCGCGAAGGAAGCCGGGGAAGGTGATCACCTTGCCCGATGTGGTCAGGACCGCCGTGCCGTGGTCGCCTGCGGGCGCCTCGAAGCGGACGTTGGTGCGCATGCCGCTGGCGTCCCGCATCTGGCCGGCGACCGTGCGCTTCCAGACGAGGTCGTAGAGGCGGAACGCGTCGTCGTCGAGGGCCGAGCGCAGCTGCTCGGGGGTGCGGAACTCGTCGCCGGCGGGGCGAATCGCCTCGTGTGCCTCCTGCGCACCTCGCGAGGAGGCGCGGTAGACCCGAGGCTGCTCGGGGAGGAACTCGTTGCCGTACAGCGAGCGGACCTGCGCGCGCGCGGCGTCGATCGCCTGCGTCGACAGGTTCGTCGAGTCCGTGCGCATGTAGGTGATGTAGCCGTTCTCGTAGAGCCCCTGCGCGACGCGCATCGTGCGCTGCGCCGTGAAGCGGAGCTTGCGCCCGGCCTCCTGCTGCAGCGTCGAGGTGATGAAGGGCGCGGGCGGGCGCTGCGTGAACGGGCGCTCCGTCACCTCGCGGACCGTGGCGGGCTGGCCTCGGAGGGCCGTGGCGACGGACTCCGCGGTCGGCTGATCGAGGAGGGCCGCCTCGGAGGTGAGCTGGCCCGTCGTGGGGTTGAAGTCGCGGCCGCTGGCGACGCGCTTGCCGCCCAGCTCCACGAGGCGTGCCGGGACCCGGTCCGCGCTCGCCTCGGGGTTGAGTGTCGCGTCGACATCCCAGAACGAGGCGCGGACGAAGCGCATGCGCGCGCGCTCGCGCTCCACGACGAGGCGCACGGCGGCGGACTGGACGCGCCCGGCCGAAAGGCGCGGTCGCACCTTCTTCCAGAGCACGGGGGAGACCTCGTAGCCGTAGAGCCGGTCGAGGATGCGGCGGGCCTCCTGCGCCTCGACGAGCTCCTCGTCGATGTCGCGGGGTGCGGACAGCGCTTCCTCGATGGCCTTGCGGGTGATCTCGTGGAAGACCATACGGCGGACGGGAACTCGAGGCTGGAGGACCTCGCGGAGGTGCCACGCGATGGCCTCCCCCTCGCGGTCCTCGTCAGTGGCGAGGTAGAGCTCGCGGGCATCCTTGAGGAGCGACTTGAGCTTCGAGACCTGCTGCTTCTTGTTGGCGGGGACGATGTAGAGCGGCTCGAAGTCGTCGTCCACGTTCACGCCGAGGCGTGCCCAGCTCTGCTTCTTCACCGTCTCCGGGATCTCTGCGGCGGTCGAGGGGAGGTCGCGGATGTGGCCGATCGAGGACTCGACGACGTACTCGGGGCCGAGGTACTGCGCGATGGTGCGCGCCTTCGCGGGCGACTCGACGATGACGAGCGCGGCGCCGTCTCGCGGTGTGCGCGCGCGCGTCGAGGCGGCGCGCGCCGTGGAGGCGCCGCTCGAGCGGGCGTTGGAGGCGGCCTTTGTGGCCGTGGTGCGGGTGGTCTTGCGTTGAGTCGTCACGCCGTCGTTACCTCGACTGCTCCGTTCGCCGGCTCGTAGGGCGGTGTGTCCTCGCGAATACGCGCGTAGTGCATGCCGCCGACGTTTCGAACCAGTCCCTTGAGTTCGAGAAGCGCGAGCGTACCCGAGACCGTGGCTGCCGCCAAACCCGTGGTCCGGACCACCTCGTCGATGTGGCGGGGGTCGCGAGCCAGGGCCGAGAGCAGCAGCTGCTCATCGCCGCTCGCCGGCGGGACCGCGCGACCGAAATCGAGCTGTGCGCCGAGCTTCGTCAGGTTCAAAGCCTCGAGGATTTCGCTGGCTGAGGAAATCGGGGTTGCCCCCTCCCTGAGCAGGGCGAGGGGGCCTCGGGACTGCGGGGAGAAGATCGAGCCCGGGACCGCGAACACCTCGCGGTTCTGTTCCGCCGCCGTCCGGGCCGTGATCATCGAGCCGCTCTTGAGGTCGCCCTCGATGATCAGGGTACCGAGGGCGAGGCCAGACATAATCCGATTGCGCCTCGGGAAGAACTCCGCGCGGGGCTTCGTGCCGAGCGGGTAGTCCGTTACGAGGGCGCCCGCCTCGGCGATGTCGCGGGCGAGCCCCGCGTTCTCCGGCGGGTAGATCGTGTCGAGGCCCGAGGCGAGCACCGCGATCGTGCGCCCGCGGGCATCGAGGGCGGCGCGGTGCGCGATCGTGTCGACGCCCCTCGCGAGGCCGGAGACGACCGTGATCCCGTTGGCCGCGAGGTCGCGCGCGAGCTCGCTGGCCGCCTGGCGGCCGTACGCCGTGGCACGGCGCGTGCCGACGACCGCCACGCCCCATTCATCGGCGGGGGCGAGGGCGCCTCGGACGTAGATGACCGGGGGCGCGTCGGCTATCTCGCGGAGGAGCGCCGGGTACGCCGCCTGGGGCCGCGCGATGGCCTGGACGCCCGCGCGGTCGAGGCGTTCGAGCTCCGCCTCGGGGTGCGTGCGCTCGCGTTCGAGGGCGACGGCGCCCGCCGTGCGCACATCGAGACCCGCCGCCTGCAACTCGGTGCGCGAGGCGAGCCAGGCGTCCCGCAGCGTAGGAAAGGCCGCCTCGAGGAGGGCGAAGCGCACGCTGCCGAGGCGGTGCACACGATGGAGGGCGACCCAGTAGGGCAGGTCGAGATCGGCCTCGTGCGGGGAAAGCGAGCGATCGGCGTCCAGCGTCACGGTCCCAGCGTAGGCACGCGATGACACGGCACGCAAACGAGCGTTGTCGCGGACGCCCCTCGATGCCGGTTCGTAATACCCTGACCGCGAGCACCGGGCTGGTGCGCGGAGGAGGTCACGTGGCACATCGAGCAGCAGGCGCCGCCGGGGTTCTCGTTGCGCTGACCGCGCTGCTGACGTCGTGCGCTGGAGGGTCGGCGCCCGCCGAGGACGGCGCCGGAGCGCCGGCCCAGTCCACCGCGTCGACCTCCGTGGCCCCGGCCGCGAGCGGTGTGTCCGGCGCCTCCTCGGGCGGTGCGGGGACCGCGAGTGCGTCCAAGGCCTCGGGCAGGGCCGCCGTGCTCGATGACCCGTGCGCCCTCCTCACGCTCGCCGACGTGCAGACCGTGATGCCTGACGCGCAGCCTGGCCGCATCGTCGGCAAGGAGGCTGCCAGCGGCGCCTGCTCGTGGCGGAACCCGACGCCCCTCGGCCCTGAGGTGACCTACCGCTATCAGCGCGTCGAGGGAGCGGGAGCGCAGCTCAAGGCCGCCATGGAGCGCGACCTCAAGGCGCCCGGTGCGAAGCGCGCCGACGTGGCCGATGCCGGCACCGTGACGAGGGCGACCCGGACCCTCTCGGTCGGCTTCGTGAAGGGCGATATCGTTGTCGAGCTGCTGTACATCGGGGACACGCTGCCCACCGAGGAGTCGATGATCGCCCTCGCGAAGGCGGCGGCGGCGCGGACCTAGGCCGAGGCGTCGCTACTCCGTGACCGCCACCGGGATGACGGCGTCCTCCGGGATCTCGACCACGCGCTCGATGCGGACGCGGCCGACGCGCCGGCCGACGACCGACAGGACGTGGAGCCGGAGGCCATAGCGCTCGTCGACCACCTCGTCGCCGGGGACGGCGAGACGGCCGAGCAGCGAGACGGCCAGGCCGCCGACCGTGTCGACGTCGTTGCTTTCCACCTCGACGCCGAAGAGGTCGAACAGCTCGGAGAGCGCGAGCCCGCCATCGACGATGCACTCGTCGTCCGAGATGCGGTCGATCTCGATCTCCGTGGTGTCGTACTCGTCGCGGATCTCGCCCACGATCTCCTCGAGGAGGTCCTCGACAGTGACGACGCCGGCGGTGCCGCCGTACTCGTCCACGGCGATCGCGAGGTGGAGCTTGTTGCGCTTCATGTCGGCGAGCAGCTCATCGGCGCGCTTCGTCTCGGGGACGAAGTAGGCGGGCCTCGAGATGTCCTGCAGGCGCGGGCGGATGTCGCCCGAGATGAAGTACGCGAGCAGGTCCTTCGCGTAGACCACGCCCACGATGTGGTCGATGTCCTCATCGAAGAGGGGGATGCGCGAGAAGCCGGAGTCGGTGACGACGCGGAGGACGTCGCCGATCGAGGCGTCGGTGGAGACCGCCGTGATGTCGGTGCGTGGCGACATCAGCTCGCGGACCGTCTGGCTCGAGAGGTCGAGGACACCGCGCATCATCCGGCGCTCCTCGATGAGCTGGTGGTCGTCGGCGTCGGGGGCCTCGAGGATGGCGAGCAGCTCGTCGCCGATGTCGGGCGGGCGCGGGCCGGCGTCCTGCCCCAGTGCCCTGAGGAGGAGCGACGCGGGGAGACTCGCGACAAGCGAGACCGGCGAGAAGACGACCTGCATCCAGCGCGTCGGGGCGGCGAGCGCGATCCCCACGGCCTCGGGGTTCTGCGTGGCGAGGGCGCGCGCCGTCTGGCGGATGAGCGAGACCGCGACGATCGAGATCAGCGTGGCGAGGCCGAGCGCGCCCAGCGATGCCCGCTCGAGGCCGACCACGACGTGGGTGAGGATGGCCGTGCCCGCGATCGTCGTGACCGTGGACGCCATCGAGAGCGACGCGAGGATGCCCTGGCGGTGGCGGATGTAGTTGAGGAGGAGCGCGCCCGTGCCGTTCTGGCCGATGCGCGTGCCGTGCACGCGGCTGCGGCTGATCGCGATGATGCCCGCCTCGGCGGCCGAGGTGAGGGCGAGCAGCAGCGCCGCAACGCCGAGGAGACCGAGCCCGATCAGGCGAGTTTGATCCACAGTCAGGCCCTCGAGGGGGGCCCATCCTCCTTCTGGCTGGTGTCATCGTGCTCGGCCGGGTGGGGGCGTGCCGGGACGCCGATGACCGTCGTGTCGGCATCGACGTCGCGGGTCACGACGGACCCGCCGGCGGTCCGCGCCCGTGCGCCGACCTCGACCGGGGCGATGAGCAGAGAGTCGCTGCCGATGAAGGCGTCGTCGCCGACCGTCGTCCGGTGCTTCGTGACGCCATCGAAGTTGGCGGTGATCGTGCCGGCGCCGATGTTCACGCGTGCCCCGATGTCGGCGTCCCCGATGTAGGAGAAGTGGCCGACGGCGGTGTGCGCGCCGATGCGCGACGCCTTCACCTCGGCGTAGTTGCCGAGGTGTGCGTCGGACTCGATGGTGGAGCCGGGACGGACGTGGCAGTAGGGACCCACCGAGACGCGATCGCCCAGCGTGGAGCCCTCGAGGGTGGACGCGCCGACCTCGCAGTCCGCGCCGATCACCATGTCGCGCACGATGGCGTTCGGGCCGATGCGCGTGCCGCGCCCGACGCGCGTACGTCCGGAGAGGTGCACGCCCGGCAGGATCGTCGTGTCCTCCGCGAGTTCGACCGTGACATCGATGTAGGTCGTGGCAGGGTCGATCAGCGTGACGCCCTCGGTCATCCAGTGGAGGTGCACACGGTCGCGCATCGTGATCTCCGCGCGCGCCAGCTCGACGCGCGTGTTCACCTGCTGGGCTTCCGAGGGGTCCTCCGTCGTGTGCGTCTCCACGCGCAGACCCGCCTCGATGGCGCGCGCGACGATGTCCGTGAGGTAGCGCTCGCCTCGAGGGCCGGGCGTGAGCGCCTCGAGGGTAGGCCACAGCCACCCGGCGGACGCCGCGTAGAGCCCGACGTTGACCTCGTTGTAGGCGGCCGTCTCTGCGTCGGCGTCGGACTGCTCGACGATGGCGCGCACGCGACCGCCCTCGCGGACCACGCGTCCGTAGCCGGTCGGGTCCCAGACGTGAGCGGTGAGGAAGGTCAGCGTGGCATCCGAGGCGTCGTGGCCCTCGATCAGCGCGCGCACCGTCTCGGCGCGGAGGAGCGGCAGGTCCGCGTTCACGATGAGGACCCGTGACGCCTCGCCAGCCGCGGCACGTGCGGCGAGCGCGGCGTGGCCGGTCCCGAGTGGCGCGTCCTGGATCGCGACGCGCGCGCGCGCCTCGACGGCACGGGGGACCTCGTCGCCGGCGTTCGCCGTGACCACCACGACGTCCGCGCACCCCGCCTCGGCGAGCGTGTCGAGCACCAGGTCGACCATGGGGCGGCCCGCGACCGGGTGCAGCACCTTGGGGAGGGCGGAGCGCATGCGCGTGCCACGGCCGGCGGCAAGCACGACCGCGACCCATCCCTCGAGGGGGGTGGCCTCGAGGGGGGTACTGTGAGGTTGGTCCTGCGTCGGGGTCATCGTGCGCGCACCGGAGGGACCTCGACGCCCGGTGGCGGAGGTTCTAGCGGGTCGGCGGCCGGATGGTCAGCCTCGATGGTCGGCCCCCAGGGTCGACAGCCCTCGACGGACGGGGTCCGCAGAGGGCAACGTGGAACCAGTGTAGAATCCGCCTGACGGCGCACGTCCCGATATCGACAGATCCGAGCGTGCTCGCGTACCGCGGTCGACAGCCCTCGATAACGTTCGGTGGCTACCGGTCCAATTGTACACAGCCGTCCAGACCCTTCCCACTCCGGGAATGCCCTAACCAGCCGCGCGCGGATGGAGTCGAGCCCGCATGGCAATCACGGTCGACCAGCTACGCGAGACGTTCCTCACGTACTTCGAGGGGCGGGGGCACCTGCGCATCCCCTCGTCGTCGCTGGTGCCGCACGGGGACCCCACGCTGCTGTTCACCACGGCGGGCATGGTGCAGTTCAAGCCGTACTTCATGGGCCTCGAGGAGCCGCCGGCGCGGCGGATGACCTCGGTGCAGAAGTGCTTCCGCACGACGGACATCGAGGAGGTGGGGGACGCCTCGCACCTCACGTTCTTCGAGATGCTGGGCAACTTCTCGGTCGGCGACTACTTCAAGCCGCAGGCGATCGAGTGGGCGTGGGACTTCCTCACGAACGTCCTGGGGATTGACGGGGCGCGGCTGCTCGCGACCGTGTACGAGGACGACGACGAGGCGTTCGAGCTGTGGGCCGAGCGCGGCGTGCCTCGTGACCGGATCCACCGCTACAGCGCCGCGCAGGGCAACTTCTGGGGTCCGCCGGGTGACTCGGGGCCGTGCGGGCCGTGCTCCGAGCTGCACTACGACTTCGGCGAGGTGCCGAACTGCCCTCGATGTGCGGATGGCACCTGCCATCCCGACGTGGGGTGCGGGCGCTTCCTCGAGGTGTGGAACCTCGTCTTCATGGCCTACTTCCAGGACGAGGATGGCAACCGCACGCCGTTGCCTGCGCAGAACATCGACACCGGCGCCGGCCTCGAGCGGCTGGCGTGGGTCCTCCAGCAGGGCAGCTCGGTGTACGACACCGACGAGTTGCACACCCTCGTCACCGCTGTGGCCGGGATCGCGGGCCGCGCGTACGACCCCGACGAGTCGCCCGAGGTGGCGCGGGCGCTGCGCTCGATGGCTGAGCACGCGCGGGCGATCGCCTTCCTCGTGAACGACGGCGTGCTCCCCGCCAACGAGGGGCGCGGGTACGTGCTGCGTCGGGAGCTGCGGCGGGCGCTGTACTTCGCGCACACGATTGGCATGCGCGAGCCATTCCTCGAGCGTGCCGTCGATGTGGCGGTCGACGTCTCGGCGGCACACTACCCCGAGCTCGTGCCGCAGCGCGATTTCATTCGGCGCATCGCGGGCACCGAGGAGGCGCGCTTCCAGGCGACGCTCACTCGAGGGCTGGAGTTGC
This sequence comes from Dehalococcoidia bacterium, assembly GCA_020845735.1. Taxonomy (GTDB): domain Bacteria; phylum Chloroflexota; class Dehalococcoidia; order UBA2979; family UBA2979; genus RBC038. The sequence goes on along the minus strand of JADLFF010000043.1, from coordinate 9,354 downwards.
TGGACGACGTCATCGCGCGCGAACGCGAGTCGAAGCAGGTGCCGGGACGCGACATGTTCGTCCTCTACGACACCCACGGCCTGCCCCCCGAGCTGACTCGCGAGGTGGCTGCGGGCCTCGGCTACGCGGTCGACGAGGCCGGCTTCGAGGCCGAGATGGCCGCGCAGCGCGAGCGCTCGCGGGGGGAGCAGTTCGGCGGTGACGCCGAGGCCGACCGCGCGCAGCGGTACGTCGCGCTCGCCTCGGCGCTGGGGGTGGAATCGCGGTTCGAGGGCTACGAGACCACCTCCGTCGACTCGCTGGTGTCGGCGCTGCTCGTCGACGGCGAGCGCGTCGAGCACCTCGAGACGGGCCAGCGCGGCGAGGTCATCCTCGAGGCCACCGCGCTCTACCCCGAGGGTGGCGGGCAGGTCGGCGACCGCGGCGAGATCGTGACGCCGACGGGTCGCTTCGGTGTCGAGGACACGCAGCGGTTCGGGGACGTGATCGTGCATTTCGGCGCGGTGGCCGAGGGGGCGATGGGGACCGGCGAAGCCGCGCGTGCCCTCGCGGACCGCGAGTGGCGCCTCGGATCGATGCGCAACCACACGGCCACGCACCTGTTGCACGCGGCGCTGCGCTCCGTCCTCGGGACGCACGTGCGGCAGGCCGGGTCGTACGTCGGGCCCGACCGCCTGCGGTTCGACTACACCCACCCCGAGGCGCCCTCGGCGGAGGTGCTGCGAGCGGTGCAGCGGCTGGTGAACGCGAAGGTGCGCGACGACATTCGTCGCGAGACGCTGGAGCTGCCGTTCGACCAGGCGATCGAGCGCGGCGCGATCGCGTTCTTCGAGGACCGCTACGCGGCGAACGTGCGCGTGGTCGAGTACTGCGAGCTACCCCTCGAGGCGCACGCCCCGGGTCGCGAGCACCTCCATGACGCGGCGTGCTTCAGTCGCGAGCTGTGTGGTGGAACGCACTTACACTCAACCGGACAGGTCGGCATGTTTCAGATAGTGAGCGACAGCAGCATCGGTGCCGGGCTGCGCCGCCTGGAGGCGGTCACCGGGCCCGAGGCGGAGCGGCTCATCGAGGAGCGCGCGGACACCGTGGCCGCCCTCGCGCAGCGCTTCCGTGTGCCCGTCGGCGAGATCGGCGGGCGCATCGACGCGCTGGAGGCGCAGCTTGCCGACGCGCAGCGCCGCATCGAGGAGCAGCGCCGCGCGGCATCCTCGGGCGCCGCGGACACCCTCGTGGACCGCGCCGAGGAGATCAGCGGCGTGCGCGTGCTGGGCGCGGTCGTCGAGGCCGAGACCTCTGACGACCTCCGCGCGATGGCGGACCGGCTGCGGCGGCAGCTCGGCAGCGCCGTGGTGATCCTCGGGGCCGCGCCCGAGGGCCGGCCGGCGTTGCTGGTGGCGGCGACGGACGACGTGGTCGAGCGCGGCGTGCGTGCCGACGAGGTAGTGCGGGAAGGTGCGACTGCCATCGGTGGTCGCGGGGGTGGACGACCGAACCTGGCGCAGGCTGGAGGCCGAGACGCGTCGCAGCTAGGCGAGGCAGTGGAAGTCGCGACGCGCCGCGTTCGCGAACTGCTGGGGATGTAACGAAGGCAGTCCTCGATCTATGGCGACGTCACCTGCGGGCTGGCGGAATCGAGCGCAGGGCGCGCAGCTTGCGGCCCAGCGCGCACTCTCGGTGGGCGGCGCGGCGCTGCGCACCGCCTCGACGAAGGCGACGCGCGGGCTGAGCCGCGCGTGGCAGGACGCCGGTAGCTGGTGGTCCCGGCTCATCGAGGGGGTACGCCCGCTCCTCGTGGCCACGCGCGTGCGCCTGCGCGACGCGACCCGGCTGCTCCGATCGGACCTGGGTGTGATCGCGGGCGGTCGCCTCGGTGCGGCCGCGAGCCGCCTCGGGCCTGCGGGGAGCGCCGCGGATCGAGGGCTGCGAGCGGGGGCGCGCGCCGGAGGAGCGCTGTCGCGACGCCTCGGCAGCGACCTTGCTGCGGCGGGCCGTGCGCTCGGCGCGAGCATCCCCGGGCGCCGTCCGAGGGCTGACGTTGGTGCTCGGGTGACCGCCGAGGGCGGGGACGACCTCGCGACGATCCTCGGGCGGATTGACGCTGCCGAGCGGCCCGAGGTCGTGCTTGTGGTTCCTCGGAGCGTTGCGGCGCTGAGGACGCCCGCCGCCTGGGTGCGCCTCGGGGCACACGTGCGCCGTCGAGGGGTGTCGCTGATGGTCGTCGCCTCGCGTCACGAGGTGCGCGACTACGCGGCGCAGACCGGGTTTGTTGCCGCGCGGACGTGGGGCGGGCTTCCCGGGGCCCGGCCGCGCCTGATCCCGGGCCTCGGCGCCACGGTCTGGCGGCCGGCGCTGGCGATGATCGCGGGGGCGGTGGTCCTCGTGCTGGGTGTCGGGTACGTCGTGCCCACCGCGCAGATCGAGGTGGCGCCGCCTGCCGAGCCGCTCGAGGCGACGGTCGAGGTCCGTGTGAACCCGCTGGCGCCCGCGGCGGACGTGCGCAGCCGGACCCTGCCGGCGACCGAGGTGCAGCGCACCGTGCGCGCTTCGATCAGCGTGCCCACGACGGGCACCGCGCGGGTGGGCGACCGGCCCGCTGGCGTGCGACTTGAGTTCAAGAACGGTGGGACCGCACCCGTCGAGGTGCCGATGGGCACGATCGTCCGGAACGACGCGCGCATCGGGTTCAGCACCGTCGCCCCCATCCTCGTCGAGCCCGGCGGCATCACCGACGTGGACGCGATCGCGCTGCGTCCGGGGACCGGCGGCAACGTGGGTCCCGATTCCCTCACGCACATTGACGACTCGCCTCGCGGCCTCTCTGCGCGGAACGCCGGCCCCGCACGAGGTGGTACCGACCGCCCTGCACCGGGCGTCAGCCAGGCCGACGTCGATCGCGCCCAGCAGTTGGCGCACGGCGTCCTCCAGAAGGTGGCGGCACGCCAGATCGCGTCCGAGCACGCCGGGGGACTGGTCGTCGGGGAGTCGATGTCGATCGCCGTGATCGCCTCGGAGCCGCTGTACCAGCTCGATGAGGCGACCGAGGTGTTCGTCGCGGAGTACGTGGCGCGGGCCTCGGTGCTGGTCGTGCCGCCCGAGGCGATGCACGCCTTCGCCGAGCGGTACCTCGAGGCGCAGGCGGGCAGCGGTCGCGAGATCGTGCCGGGCGCGGTGAGCGCACACCTGCTCGGGGAGCCCTCGATGGATGGTGGGCGCATTGCGGCGCGCGTGGCACTGCAGGGCGCCAGCGTCGCGCGCCTGGACCGCGAGGGCCTCGCCGGGCTGGTGGCGGGCGAGAATGCCGCCGACGCCCAGGCGGCGCTGCGGCAGCGGCTCAAGCTGACCTCGGCGCCCCAGGTGACGATCGGGCCCGCGTGGCTGCCCTGGCCGTGGCTTCCGAGCCGCGCGAGCCGCATCGAGTTCACGCTCGCACCGGCGGCCGCGCCGACCCCCGCCGCGCCCGGCAGCGCCACCGCGAAGTGATCGTGCCCCCGCCCATCGGGACCAGGCGCGCCCGCGGCGCGTGACACAATGGTCTGCAGAGCCGAGGGATCTCCGGAGCCGAGGACCCGCGAGGGGCCCTCGTGAGGTGGGGCCTCGTGAGGTGGCTGGGGATCGACCCGGGTGAGGCGCGCGTGGGGATCGCGGCGTGTGACGCCGAGGAGCGCGTGGCCGTGCCGATCGAGGTGGTCCCCGAGGCGGCCGCGTTTCCCGCGATCCGCTCGATCGCCGCTCGAGAGGGGGTGGGCGGGATCGTGATTGGCCTCGCCGTGTCCCTCGATGGGACCGAGGGGCCCCAGGCCGAGCGGGCGCGGCGGCTCGGAGCGCGACTCGAACGTGCGCTGTCGTTGCCGGTAGCCTATGAGGACGAGCGACTGACCTCGGCGGCCGCCGAGCGCGACCCGTTTCGAGGCCGATCGCGGGCGCCTCGTGACGACGTGGCGGCGGCCCTGATCCTGCAGCAGTTCATCGACCGGCGTCGCCGTGCTGCACTACCGGACGCAGGATCGGGCGACCCGGCGAGGGATGGACGCGTCGACGGAGGGCGCGATGACGGAGCGCAGGAGGCGCCGTGACTCGAATGCGGGTGTCGAGGGCAGGCGCGATTCGCCTCGGGCTGGCCGTGCTGGCGGTCGCGGCTGCGGGCTGGCTGATGACGGACACGGCGACGCGTGCCGCCTCGCGGCTGCGTGAGCTGGCGCTTCCCGCCAGCGAGCAGATGGATGCCTCCGCCTACGTGCGGGTCGTGGTCCCGCAGGGGAGCTCTGGCGAGGCGATCGCGGACCTGCTGGTGGACCATGGAGTCCTGTCGGATGGGCAGCGCTTCCGCACCCTCCTCGCGACCAGCGGGGCGGCGTCCGAGCTGCAGGCGGGGTGCTACGAGTTGCACGCGCGGACGCCGGCCCTCGAGGTGATCCGGCGCATGCGCGAGGGCATCACGACCGGTCGCACCCTCGTGATTCCCGAGGGACTGCGCCCCGAGGAGGTCGCCGAGCGCGGCGTGGCGGCAGGCATCGGGACGGCCGCTGACTGGAGCGCGGCGCTGAGCAAGGTCGACAGCGAGCCCGGCCCGGTGGGGCGGGACGCCGGCTCCTCGCTGGTGGGATACCTGTTCCCCGCGGCGTACGGCCTCGAGTGCGACACGACGCCCGAGTCGCTGGTGCGGGCCATGGTGCGCACGTTCTCGGAGCGTGCGGGGGCAGCGCTGCGCGACGCGCAGCGCGTCGGCCTCACCCCTCACGAGGTGGTGACGCTGGCCTCGATCGTCGAGCGCGAGGCCGTGCAGAAGGCCGAGCGAGCCACGATCGCCTCGGTGTACCTGAACCGCCTCGATGACGACATGGGCCTGCAGGCAGACCCGACCGTGCAGTTCGCGGTGGCCACGCCCGAGTCGGTGGCGAAGAACGGCTGGTGGAAGCGCGAGCTGACCGTGACGGACCTCGCGAACCGGTCCGCGTACAACACGTACGTCCATGTCGGGCTGCCACCGGGCCCGATCGCCGCGCCGGGTCTCGATGCGATCCTCGCGACGGTGCGCCCGGAGCAGACCGAGTACCTCTACTTTGTCGCGAAGGGCGACGGGTCGCACGTCTTCGCGCGGACCTTTGCCGAGCACAGCCGCAACGTCGCGACGTACCAGCGCGACCCGTGAGACCAGCCGTGAGACCAGCCGAGAGGCCTCGAGGTTGGCGCACATGACGCAGACATGACACAGACGATCGCCCTCATCGGGCACCCCGTGGCGCACTCCCTGTCGCCTGCGTTCCAGCAGGCCGCGCTCGATGCCCTCGGTGTGGACGCGCGCTACGAGGCGTGGGACCTGCTCCCCGAGGAGCTGCCGATGGCTGCCGAACGACTGAGGTCGGCGGCACTCCTCGGGGCGAACGTCACGGTGCCGCACAAGGAGGCGATGCTGCGCTTCATCGATCGCCCCGACGCCCTCGTCGAGCGGGTGGGGGCCCTCAACACGATCGTGCACCGCGAGGGGCAGCTCCACGCGACGAACACCGACGTGTCCGGCGTGCTGCGCGCCCTCGAGGCAGCGGGCGCCAGCCCTCGAGGCATGCGCGTCGTGCTCCTCGGCGCGGGCGGGGCGGCGAGGGCGGTCGTGGTCGCGATGCGTGTCGCCGAGGCCGCCTCGGTGGTGGTGGCGAACCGGACGCGCGGACGGGCGGAGGACCTCGTGGAGCTTGGTGGCGAGGCGATGCCGGTCACCACGTGCGGCCTCGAGGAGGACGACGCGGAGCTCGAGGCCGCGATGGCGCGCGCCGACCTCGTGGTCAACTCGACCACACTCGGGATGACGCACGGCCCCGACGAGCACGCGACGCCCGTGCCGGCTCGGATGTTCCGAGGCGGACAGGTCGCGTTCGACCTCGTCTACGTACCGGAGCGGACGCCGTTCCTCGAGGCTGCCGAGGCGGCCGGGGCGCGCCCCGTGGGCGGACTGGCGATGCTCGTGCACCAGGGCGCCGAGTCGTTCCGCCTCTGGACGGGCTACGAGCCGCCGGTGGACGTGATGTTCGAGGCGGCGAGAGCCGCACTGGCTGCCCGCGCACGCTAGATTCGTAGTCACCGGGAGGCTCCGTCGTCACCGGGAGCTTCCGAGGCGTGCTCGGCGCCGCATGGGCCGCTCGGCCGTGGCGTGCCAGGCGCGGAAAGGGGCAGCGAGGTGGAGTGGGGCATCCTCCTGTTTACGGTCCTGGGCCTCGTCCTGGGCGGGATCGTCCTCCAGGCGACGTACGCAGCGAGGAGCTGGCGGACCGCCATCGCGGCCGGGGACATGGACGTCCTCCGCGAGGCGGTGATGAACGCCACGGAGGCCTGGCAGCGGCAGAAGCCTCCGAAGGGGATGCCACCGGCCGACTGGCAGGCGCTGACCTCGGCGGCGGTGGTGGCGCTCGACATGAAGCGCTGCCGCGTCTCGATCCTGGCGACGCCGGACATCCGAGTCGTGAAGAACCAGCGCGAGGAGTTCGGGACGCCCCTCGATGTGGGCCGGCGCGCCGCTGTGAAGATGGTCGAGCGCCTGCTGTACGAGATCCCGCACGTGCGGTTCGACGAGGTGCAGGTCGACGTGTACAACTCGTACGTGACACCCTCCGGACGACCGCAGTCGGACTGCATCCTCGCGGTGCGCACCGACCGGTACGAGGCCTCGATCGCCCCGTGGGACACGGGCAGCGACGCGGAGATCCTCCGTGAGTGGGATGCTCGCGAGGCGGGGCCCGGCGAGGCGCTGGACCCCGAGCTGGACGCGCTGATCGCGCCGGAGGGTCAGGCGGCGGTGCAGGCCGCCGAGGAGACGTTGCGGAGGGCCTCGCGATGACACAACTGCGCTGGTTCACGGCAGGCGAGTCGCACGGACGAGGCCTCACGGCCATCGTCGAGGGGGTGCCGGCCGGCCTCGGGATCACCGAGGAGCTGATCCGGGCCGACCTCGCGCGGCGCCAGAAGGGCTACGGCCGCGGCAAGCGCCAGGAGATCGAGGTCGACTGGGCCGAGCTGACCGCAGGCGTGCGCCACGGCAAGACGATGGGCGACCCGATCGCGATGTGGATCGCGAACGCCGACTGGGAGAACGCCAACTGGCAGGTCCGCATGTCCGTGGGACCGGTGGACCAGGAGGTCGAGCCGGTCACCCTCCTGAGGCCGGGGCACGCCGACCTGGCCGGCACGCAGAAGTACGGCCTCGATGACGTGCGGCCCGTGCTCGAGCGGTCGAGCGCGCGCGAGACGGCGGCGCGCGTGGCCGTCGGAGCGATCGCGCGCGCGCTCCTCGGAGAGCTGGGCGTGACGATCCGCTCGCACGTGCTGCGCGTCGGATCCGTCGAGGCGAGCCCGCCGCCGTTCGCGGAGATCGACTGGGCGGCCGTGGACGCCTCGCCGGTGCGTGTCGCCGACGCCTCGGTCGAGCAGCGGATGAAGGACGAGATCGACGCCGCGAAGGACGCCCACGACACCATCGGCGGCATCTTCGAGGTGCGCGCCTCGGGCGTGCCGTTCGGCCTCGGGAGCCACGTGCACTGGGACCGCAAGCTCGACGGCCGCATCGCGCAGGCCTTCCTCGCGATCCACGCCGTCAAGGGCGTGGAGGTCGGTGACGCATGGGAGAACGCCACGAAGCGCGGCTCGCAGGTGCAGGACATCATCCTCCCGAGGCAGCAGTGGTCCGACCGGCCGTGGCAGCGCGCGAGCAATCGCGCGGGCGGCCTCGAGGGCGGCATGACCAACGGCGAGGACATCGTGGTGCGCGCGGCGCTCAAGCCGATCTCGACCGTGCCTCAGCGGATGGCGACGGCGGACCTGCTCACCGGCGACGAGACCATGTCCTTCTACGAGCGGTCCGATGCGTGCGTGGTCCCGGCCGCCGGCGTGATCGGTGAGGCGATGCTCGCGATTGTGCTCGCGACCGCGGCCCTCGAGAAGTTCGGCGGTGACCACGTCGACGAGTTCCGGCGCAACTTCGAGGGCTTCCAGGCCACCGTCGGTCCGCGCGTCGTGCGCGATTGACGTCGCCCCACCCGATGCCCGCGACGCCCTCGATGCCCGCGAACGGCGAGGCCGCTGAGGCCCCGGCGCCCCCTGAACCGAGGCGTGTGCGGCAGATCGTGCTGGTGGGGCTCAGCGGCGTCGGCAAGTCCTCCGTGGGCGCCGAGCTCGCCGCGCGCCTCGGGTGGCCGCTCGTCGACACCGACGACCTCGTGCGTGAGCGCACGGGCCAGACGCCTGCCCAGCTGATCACCGGCAAAGGGGAGCCCGCGTTTCGGGAGATCGAGGCGCGCGTCGTCGCCGAGGCCGCCACGCACGAGCCCGCCGTGATCGCGACGGGAGGCGGGGCGTTCCAGGCGCCGATCAACCGGCGCGCCCTCGGTGAGCGGGGGTTCATCTGCTACCTCGACGCCCCGCCCGGCGAGATCGCGAGGCGGCTGCGCGCCGACCCCGGTGGCAGCGACCGGCCGCTGCTCGCAGGCGACCTCGAGGTGCGGTTGCGGGAGCTCGAGTGGGAGCGCCGCCCGTTCTACGCGCTGGCCGATGCGTGGGTGCCGTGCCTCGGGCTGACGCCTGCCGAGATCGCGGGCCGCATCCTCCTGCGCTGGGCGAGTGACGGCGCGCGCCTCGTCGAGGCGCCGGGGCGCATCGCGCGGCTGGGTGAGGCCGACCCGCCCTCGATGCCCGCGGCCAGCGTCGACACCGGCGTCGCGCGCTACCCGATCTGGGTCGGCTCCGGGGAGCGGCTCCGCCTGCCCGAGCGGCTGCGCGAGCTGGGACTGAACGGCCGGGTGTTCCTCGTGTCCGACGCGAACGTGATCGAGGAGCACGGCGCCTCGATGGCCGGGGCGCTCGAGGCAGCCGGCATGGCGGGCGCGTCCTACGTCGTGCCCGCCGGTGAGCGTTCGAAGGCGCTGCGCGTCGCGCAGGAGCTGTACGGCTGGCTCGCCTCGGAGCGGGCGGAGCGCGGCGACGTGATCGTGGCGCTCGGTGGAGGCGTCGTCGGCGACCTCGCGGGGTACGTCGCAGCGACCTACCTCCGAGGCATGCCCGTGGTGCAGGTGCCCACGTCCGTCCTCGCGATGAACGACGCCGCGATCGGCGGCAAGGTGGCTGTCGACCTCCCGGCGGGGAAGAACCTCGTGGGGGCGTTCCACCAGCCCGCCGCCGTGATCTCAGACATCGACGTGCTCGTCTCGCTGCCGCGCCGCTCATACCTCGAGGGGTGGGCGGAAGTGATCAAGCACGCGTTCATCCTCGACGAGGACCTGCTGGGGCTGCTCGAGCGGAACGCGCACGCGCTCGCCTCGATGACCGCGCCCCCCGAGCTGCTGTCGGTGATCATCGCGCGCTCGTCGCGCC
>JADLFF010000042.1 GCA_020845735.1 Dehalococcoidia bacterium | reverse complement strand
GTCATCGAGCTCTCCTTTCTCGATTCGCTACGTCGCCTTGCGCAGGCGCGGGTCGACCAGCATCTGGAGCAGGTCCACCGTCAGGTTCATCAGGACGAACGTCGTCGCAATGACCACGATGCCCGCCTGGATCACCTTGAAGTCGCGCGCTGCGATCGCCTGGAAGATGAGCTGGCCGAGGCCCGGCCACGAGAAGATGGTCTCGATGAGCACGGACCCGCCGAGCAGGAACCCCACCTGCAGGCCGATCACGGTCAGCACCGGGGACAGCGCGTTCTTGCCCACGTGGAACAGGATCTGGCGGCTGTTCAGCCCCTTCGCACGGAGCGTGTCCACGAAGTCCTGCCCGTACGTCTCCACGAGGCTCGCGCGCATCATGCGCGCGGTCTGACCCACCGAGACGAACGCGCTCGCCACCGCGGGCATGATGAGGTGCTTCACCGCATCGATGACTCCGCCCTCCTGGCCCCCCATCCCTCCGGCGGGCAACCAGCGCAGGTTCGCGGAGAAGACGATGATCAGCAGGATCGCGATCCAGTACGACGGGACGCTGATCCCTCCCATCGCGATCATCGAGACCGCGCGGTCGATCGCCCGGCCTCGATTCGCCGCGGCCGCAGCACCGAGGGCCACCCCAAACGTCACCCCCAGCGCCGCCGCCGGCAGCGCGAGCCGCAGGGTGTTCTTGAACGCCGTCCCCAGCAACTCGGCCACGTCACGACGGCGGTACGGCGAGTAGCCGAAGTCCCCCTGCGCGATGTCGCCGAGCCACGTCACGTACCGAACCGGCAACGGCCTGTCGAGGCCCAGGCTCGCCTCCAGCCGGGCGCGATCCTCGGCCGTCGCCTCCTGGGAGAGGAGCCCGGCGAGTGGATCGCCGGGCAGCACACTCATGAGCAGGAAGATGATGGCCGTGACCCCCAGGAGGGTCGGGACTGCCATCCCGAGTCGCCGCGCGATGAGCAGTCCCATCGCGCTAGCCCTTCATCCACACGCTGCGGAAGTCACCCCACCATGACTGAGGCTGGACCCAGCCTCGGACCTTGGGCGAGAGGACGCGCAGGTTGAGGTCGTGCACCACGGGGATGCTCGGCGCCTCGCGGATGAACGTGCCGTGGAACTTCGTCAGCAGCTCGTCACGCTTCGCCGTGTCGGTCGTCTTCGCCGCCTCGTCGAAGATCGCGTCCGCCTCCTTGTTGCTGAACCCCGTGGGGTTGCAGCAGCCGGCAGGTGGGATGCGCTCGGTGAGGTAGGCCTGGTACGCCGCCAGTGGTGTCTGCGTGTTCGGTGAGAAGTACAGGAGGTCGTACTTCGCGTAGTCAGGGTTCGCGAACCCTGCGCGGTAGGCAGTGATGACGTTGTTCCACTCGAGTGGCACCAGCGTCACATCGACGCCGATCGCCTTCATGTCCTGCTGGAACTTCTCGTTCATGGGGCCCGGGAACATGTTCCCGGATCCACCGGTCGGGTACGCGACGCTGATCTTCAGGCCGCTCGCCACGCCGGCCTCGGTCAGGAGCTCCTTGGCCTTCGCGGGGTTGTAGGTGTAGCCCGCGAAGCTCTTGTCCCGCCACGGGTGGCCTTCGTAGAAGTACTGCGTCGCGGGCTGGCCCACGCCTCGGATGAGGGCGACCATGCCCTCGCGGTCGATGCCGTAGGCGATCGCCTGGCGCACGCGCACGTCGTTGAACGGCGCTCGGTACATGTTCGCCATGTAGATGATCGCGTGCGGGTAGGACTTGAGCAGGACGTTGAACCCCTGCGCCTGCAGCTGCTCCACCGAGTCAGGCGGCGGGACCTCGGCCCAGTCGACCTGGCCGGACTGCAACGCCGCGAGGCGTGTCGCCGGCTCGGGAATCGGGAACAGCACCAGCTTGTCGAGCTTCGCCTTCGTGCCCCAGTACTCCTTGTTCGGCACCAGCTCCATCACCTGGCCGTCAACGTACTTCTCGACCTTGAACGGGCCGGTCCCCGAGGCGTGCAGCGGGTAGTCCTTGTTGCCCCACTGCTTGATCGCGGCAGGACTCGGGATGCTGAACCCACCGAGGTCGTACGTGAGGAACGCCCACGGCTTCTTCGTCACGATCTGGAACGTGAAGTCATCGACCTTCTTGTACGACGCGATCTGCGCCACCGCGCTCGCGCCGGCGCTGCGCTGTGCTTCCGAGTAGAACTCGAAGTCCTTGTTCATGATCCGGTCGAACGCGAAGACGACCGCGTCCGCCGTGAACGCGCTGCCATCGTGGAACTTCACGCCCTGCCGCAGGCTGAAGGTCCACGTCAGGCCATCCGAGGAGCGGTCGAACTTCTCGGCGAGCCCCGGGATGGGCTCGGGCGGCGCGTCCCCCTGGTCCGCCTTCCAGTTGAGCAGCCCGTCGTACACGTTGACCCCGACGAAGCGACGGCCCTCGCCGCCCTCGGTCTGGAACTGGTCCGGAATCGGGATGTTGCCCGCGGACATGGCGATGCGCAGCGTGCCGCCGCTGCCACTCGCATCGGTTGCGGCTGCGCTGTCTCCGCTCTCCGAGCGCGGCGCGGCCCCCGAGCTCGCCGGGCCCTGGCCGCTCCCACACGCCGCGAGCACCATCGCCAGCGTGACCGTCGCCCCCGCTATGAGTCGATCAAGTCGAAACATGAGATCCGTTCCCTCCTGGACACCAGAGTGAGCGAGGCGCTATTTCGACATCGCACCTACCTCCTGCACCAGGAAGCAGCGCGCCAGGTGCCCCGGCGCCGTGAGCTGCAGCTCAGGCATCCCCCCGGCACACCGCTCGATGGCCACATCGCAGCGAGGCGCGAACGCGCAGCCCGCTGGCAGACGTGCAAGATTGGGAGGCGAGCCCGGAATCGCCGCCAGGCGCTCGCGCTGGCCGGGCCGCACGTTCGCCCCGAGGAGCCCTCGGGTGTACGGGTGCTGCGGGTCGCGAATCACCTCGCGGATCGGCCCCTGCTCCACGATGCGACCCGCGTACATCACCGCCACGTCGTCCGCGATCGCGGCCGCGACCGAGAGGTCGTGGGTGACGATGATGATGCTCATCCCCAGCGTTCGACTCAGCTCCTTGAGGAGGTCCAGGACGCGCGCCTGCACCGTGACGTCGAGGGCGGTCGTGGGCTCGTCGGCAAGCAGCAGGCTCGGGCTGCACGCGAGCGCCATCGCGATCACGATGCGCTGCCGCATGCCACCGCTCAGCTCGAACGGGTACGCCTTGAGCCGCCGCTCCGGCGACGGGATCTGCACCAGCTGCAGCAGCTCGAGGGCGCGCGCTGCCGCCGTCGCCGGGCTCACATCGGTGTGCCGGCGCAACGTCTCGACGATCTGCTGCTCCACCGTGAACAGCGGATCGAGCGCCGTCATCGGGTCCTGGAAGATCATCGACAGCCACGAGCCACGCGTCTGTTCGCGCTCGCGTTCGTTCATCGTGATCAGGTCGACGCCGTTCATCAGCGCCTGCCCGGTGATCGTCGCGCTCCGCGGCTGGATCCCGAGGATGGTGCGCAGCAGCGCGCTCTTGCCGGATCCGGACTCCCCGAGGATCGCCAGGACTCGTCCGCGGCCCACGGTGAACGACACGTCGTTCACGGCAATCAGTGGACCGCCGTGCGTCTTGAACTCCGTGCGCACGTTGCGCACATCGAGGACGGGCGGTGCGGCGTCCGCGGTCGCGGCCGAGTCACGCGTGGGGCGCTCGAGTACAGCGGTCGTCATCGTCATCCCTCCATCGGTTCGCGATGTCGGCATGTTCGGGATCGGCGATGACGGAGGAGTGACGGCTCGATGAAACCGCGGTGTCGGGGAGTACGCAGCTTCCACGCATCACACGCGCGTGGTGCGGCATCGGGTCGGCGGGTGGCGCCCTCGAGCCGGCGAGCATCACGAGGTCACCTCGTAACAAGCTCTTCTTCGCGCTGTAAGCAACCGAGGCCTGAAGTCCCCGGGTCCGGTGGTACACATGAAACGTGGGTTTCGAGGATCTGACGCTCTATCGCGCCGGAGGCATCGAGGGCATCCTCGACGCCTCCGTCGAGCGCGCGCTCATCGCGATGCCACGGCCGTCATGCATCGTACGTCCCGCGGTCATCGTCGTTCGTGCACCGTGCAGCGACCTGCTGCAGCTGGCGGCGGCGGACTCGGGGGTTGCCGCGATTGCGGTCGTTGATCCGGGTGACCCGCGCGACTCGGGCGGTGCGGGCGATGGAGGGCCGGTCGACCCGCGGATTGACGATGTGGTCACGCCTCGCGCGGACATCGATGAGCTCGTGATGCGAGGTCGGCGTGCGCTCCTGAGGAAGCGCGCGCTCGTCGAGGGCCCCGCGCGCCCGCAGGTCGACATCGAGGGCGTGCGCTGGCGCGAGGTCTGCGTGCACCTGTCGTCGACCGAGGCGCGCATCGCCGCGCGGCTCCTGCGCGATCCCGGGGTCGTGGTCCCCGATGCGGACCTGCGGGCGCTGGACCACACCGGCATCCCGATGACTCGCCGCGCCCTCGATACACACATCTATCGCCTGCGCCGGAAGCTGCAGCCGATCACCTGCCTCACGATCCAGTCCGTGCGGCAGCGGGGGTTTCGGGCGGATCTGCTCCCGCTCCACTGAGTCGAGACGTCCACGTCCTGGGCGCCCGCGGCCGGTGCGAGAGAGTGCCCTCGAGGGCTAGCGCGCCGGGACGTGGATCCGCGCGTCGACGACCATCCCCGGCGCCACGCCGCCATCGACATCGAGCGCCGTGCTCCGGACCTCGTACTTCGGCTCATCCCTCGAGCGCACGCCGTCCCCGGTGAGCGCCACGCGGCCCACGCTCTCGACGTAGGTGTCGAACTCGGTGCCGGGGGCGGTCAGCGTCACGCTGATCCGCTGTCCCGGCGCGACCGCGTCGATGTCGCGCTCCCCCACCTCGAGGAGCACGTACAGCCGGTCCAGCTGGTGCACGGTGGTCATCGGCGTGCCCGCCACGACAAACTCCCCCGCGTTCGATGAGACCTGCGAGACCCGCCCGGCCAGCGGCGCCCGAATCGGCACCAGGCTGCCGTCGAGGGCGTTCTCGACCCAGCCGATGTCCTGCCCCGCGCTGACGTCGTCGCCGTCGCGCACCCCGATCGATCGAATCGTGCCACTCACCGGAGCGAGCACGCGCGCGCTCGGCGCCTCGACCCAGCCGTCCGCGACCACGGCGCGGGTGTCGCTGCCCGCGCCCGAGATGGCACCGGCGACGGCGCCGCCCGTGGCTCCCAGCAGCACGAGGGCTGCCACCGCTCCCGCCCACCATCGGCGGCTGCGGCGCCCGAGCCACGCGGACGCCCGTTCCGCTACCGGCATCGATGTGGTGGCGACCATTCCCGGCCCCCCTCTCAGCGGCGCGAGATACTGCCAGCGTTCTGCTCCCAGCTCACGCCCCTCGAACGCGCGCAACCCCAGCCAGCCGGTCAGCACGGTGGCCGACCAGAGCGCGACCTGGTGCTCCCACTCCGCTCCCTGCGCAAGGATGCCCGTGAGGTCCGAGTAGTAGTACGGGCTCAGGTAGCGCAGGTCCTCCACCGACTCGGTGACGCCGGAGATCACGACGATCAGGTACGAGGCGATGAGCAGCGCCGCGCCCCATGCCCCCGCCGCCCCTCGCGAGGGCGCGACGGCGCCCAGCAGCAGCGCCGAGGCCACGACGAACCCGGCGAAGGACAGCATCGCGAACGTGGCCGCGGTCAGCCGCCAGAGCGGCAACTGGCGTCCGAACTCCGCGAACGGCATCGCCAGCACCCAGCCAAGGGCCACGATGGCGCAGGTCAGGACGAGTGCCGTCGTCACTGCGAGTACCTTCTCGAAGAACATGCGCCGCCGGCTGACGGGCAGCGCCGCCAGCACCTCCATCGTGCCGCGGCTCTCCTCTCCGGCCAGCGCGCCCGTGCCGGCGAAGAGCGCGAACACCGCGAGGACCAGCGGGCCCAGCGAGAAGAACTCGACGTCCATGAACGTCCGCGGATCAGACAGGTTGCTGCTCGTCGCGCCAAACGCCTTGAGCAGCTCCTCCGGATACTCGACGGCCGCCAGTGTGTCGCGGACGGTCGGGAAGAGGGCCGCCTCGACCACCCCCCAGAACGCGAGGCCCAGCCCGTAGGCCAGGACCTGACCTCGCAGTCCGCGCACGGCGTGGAAGAAGAGCGCCATCAGCCGCCGCCAGCGCCGGTCGGCGGGGGCGCGGTCTCCGAGGGCGCTCCACCCCTCGAGGTGCCCGTGGTCTCGTAGAGCGAGAAGAAGAAATCCTCCAGCGTCGGCTCGTGCGCTTCGAGGTCGAGCACGGTGTAGGCGCCCAGGCGTTTCACCAGCTCGCCGATGCCCGCCGTCACGCTGAAGATGGTCGTGGGCCCGTCGGAGCTGGCGACCGTGACGCCCTCGATCCCCGCGAACGCCTCGGGCGGCACCGGCTGATCGAACGTCACGGTCACCGGCCGTGACACGAGGCGGCGCTCGGCTGCGAGGTCGAACACACCCACGAGCTGGCCCGCGCGCAGCACCGCGACGCGATCACAGACCTGCTCCACCTCGTGCAGCAGGTGCGAGGAGAAGAAGACGGTTCGTCCCGCGGCCGCGACCTCCTTCACGATCTCGAGCACGACCTCCTGCATCAGCGGATCGAGGCCCGTCGTCGGCTCAT
>JADLFF010000041.1 GCA_020845735.1 Dehalococcoidia bacterium | reverse complement strand
CTCCCGCCTCGGAGGTGCGGGGGGTACGATTAACGACCGTCGTCTCCACCTTTGCTTTGCACGTTCCGAGGAGCTCCGTGATGGCGCTATCACACGTCGTTGGCTATCCGCGCATCGGCACTCGCCGCGAGTTGAAGCGCGCCACCGAGGCGTACTGGGACGGCAAGGTCTCCCGCGAGGAGCTGCTGGAGACGGCGCGCACCCTCCGCCTCGAGGCGTGGACGCGCATGCGCGACGCGGGCATCGCGCTGATCCCCTCGAACACGTTCTCCTTGTACGACCAGGTGCTGGACACGACGGCGATGGTGGGCGCGGTGCCCGCCCGCTACCGACAGCCCCTCGAGGCGGACGTGGATCTCGACACGTACTTCGCGATGGGCCGCGGCGCCCAGACGGACGGCCTCGACGTGACGGCGATGGAGATGACGAAGTGGTTCGACACGAACTACCACTACATCGTGCCGGAGCTGGGGCCTGAGTCGACGTTCCGGCTGGCCTCGAGGAAGCCGCTGGACGAGTACCTCGAGGCGCGCGCGGCGGGCATCGAGACGGTGCCGGTGCTGGTCGGGCCCCTCACGTACCTCCTCCAGGGCAAGTCGCCGGACGCCGAGGGCTTCGACCGGCTGTCGCTGCTGCCCTCGTTGCTGCCGGTCTACGTCGAGATGCTGGGCCTGCTGCGCGACGCGGGCGCCGCGTGGGTGCAGTTCGACGAGCCGGTGCTGGTCGAGGACCGCACGCCCGCGGAGCTCGAGGCGCTGACGCGGGCGTACACGACGCTCGCGGGGGCGGCCGGGAGCACGAAGCTCCTCGTGGAGACCTACTTCGGCGACGTCGACGAATCGTTCTTTGCCCTCGCGAACCTGCCGGTGGCCGGGATCGGCCTCGACCTGCATCGAGGGCAGCGCAACCTCGAGCAGCTGCGCAAGCACGGGCTGCCGGGGGGCAAGTTCCTCGCGGCGGGCGTGGTCGACGGGCGCAACGTCTGGATCAACAACCTCGAGGCGTCGCTCAAGCTCCTCGGAGAGCTGGGTGAGCTGGTGGGGCCGGACCGCGTGATCGTGTCGACCTCGTGCTCCACGATGCACGCGCCGATCGAGCTGGAGCGCGAGAACCGCCTCGACGCCGAGGTGCGTTCGTGGCTGGCGTTCGCGAACCAGAAGGTCGACGAGGTGGGGACGCTGGCGCAGGCGCTCGAGGACCGGAACGCGGTCGCGGACGCCCTCGCGGCCAACGCCGCGGCCCTCGAGTCGCGGCGCACGTCGCCTCGGACGAACAACGCAGAGGTGCGGGCCCGCGTGGCGGCGACCACCGAGGCGGACTACCGCCGCCACGGCAACGTGATCGAGCGGCGCTCGGCCCAGCGTGCACGCCTCGGGCTGCCGGCCTTCCCGACGACGACGATCGGCTCCTTCCCCCAGACGAGCGAGCTGCGCGAGGCGCGGGCCGCCCTCGCGGACAAGGAGCTCACCGAGGAGCAGTACGAGCGGGTGATCGAGGAGGAGATCGAGCGCGTGGTGCGCCTCCAGGAGCAGCTCGACATCGATGTGCTGGTGCACGGCGAGCCCGAGCGCAACGACATGGTGGAGTACTTCGGTGAGCGCCTTGCGGGGTTCACCTTCACCCGCTTCGGCTGGGTGCAGTCGTACGGCTCGCGCTACGTGAAGCCGCCGATCGTCTTCGGCGATGTCGCGCGGCCCGAGGCGATGACGGTGCGCTGGTCGACGTACGCGCAGTCGCTCACCGCGCGGCCGATGAAGGGGATGCTCACCGGGCCGGTGACGATCCTCAACTGGTCGTTCGTGCGCGACGACCAGCCGCGCGCGGAGACGTGCCGGCAGATCGCCCTGGCGATCCGCGACGAGGTGGTGGACCTCGAAGCGGCGGGGATCAAGGTGATCCAGATCGACGAGCCGGCCCTCCGCGAGGGGCTGCCGCTCCGCCAGAGCGACTGGACGGGCTACCTCGCGTGGGCGGTGCCGTGCTTCCGGCTGTCGGCCTCGGGGGTGCGTGACGACACGCAGATCCACACGCACATGTGCTACGCGGACTTCAACGACATCATCGAGGCGATCTCGGACCTCGACGCGGACGTGATCTCGATCGAGAACTCGCGCTCGGACGCAGAGCTGCTCGAGGCGTTCCGCGACTTCAAGTACGACAAGGAGATCGGGCCGGGGGTCTACGACATCCACTCGCCGCGCGTGCCGCCCTCGGAGGAGATGGGCGGGCGGCTGCGCGAGGCGATGAAGGTGCTGGACCCGGACCTGGTCTGGGTGAACCCGGACTGCGGGCTCAAGACTCGGCGGTACGAGGAGACGGTGCCGGCGCTGGAGCACATGGTGGCGGCGGCACGCGAGTTGCGCGCGGCGCTCTAGGCGAGCTCGCCTCGGAGCTGCGGGGGCGCCCCGGACGCCGGGTCGCGCCCGCAGCCTCGCGTGCCTGGTCCTCGAGGTCCGGTAGTGCTCGAGCGGCGCCGGCGCGGATCTGAGGACGGCCCTCCGGGCCGGTTACCCGCCCTCCCACCCTTCTTCCCCGCGTGGGGCTTCGCCCCTCGCGCTCCCCGGTCACCGATGAGCCCGCGCTGTCCTCCGTTCGCGCTGAGCTTGTCGAAGCGCGGGCCTGCCTCGGTGCTGTGAATCGAGGGTCCGGGAGTGTGCGCGCCAGCTCGGGAGGCCGTGCTCGACTCCACCGGCTGCCGACGGCGGGCCCTTCGACAAGCTCAGGGCGAACGGGGTAAGCGGGGGGCCGGGAGGCCTTCGATTCGGGCTCCGTGACGACGGCGGGGGTGGTTCGCCAGGCTCACCACGAACGGATGAGGGCGCGGGGAGCGGCTCGATTCGCACCGACGGTGCACGGCGGGCCCTTCGATGGGTTCAGGGCGAACGGGGTAGGCGGGGGGCCGGGAGGCCTTCGATTCGGGGTCTGTGATGACGGCGGGGGTGGTTCGCCAGGCTCACCACGAACGGATGACGGCGCGGGGAGCAGCTCGATTCGCACCGATGGTGCACGGCTGGCCCTTCGACAGGCTCAGGGCGAACGGGGGGAGGCGAGGCGTGTGGCGCCCGTCAGCCGAGAGCGCGCTCGGCGTCCCAGGCGGCTTTCGCCTCGGGCCATTCGTCTTCGAGGATCGACATCATCTGGGTGTCGACCCAGGCGCCGCGCATGAAGTCGTTGTGGCGCAGGACGCCGTCGAGGCGGAAGCCGGCCTTCTGATAGGAGCGGATCGCCCTCGCGTTGCCGGTTTCGGGGTCGATGGTGACCCGGTGGAGGTGGCGCTCCTCGAAGAGCCAGGCGAGGAGCATGCGCACCGCCTCGGTGCCCACGCCGCGGCCTCGAGCGGTGGGGTCGGCGATGAAGATGTCGATGCCGGCCCAGTGCGCGTCCATCTCGTCGTCGGAGCGCTGCCACCACTGGATGTAGCCGAGCGCGCTGCCCTGCTCCTCGATGAGGTAGCCGGCGCCGGGGTCGCGCGGGTCGGGCTCGAGGAACTCCTCGCGGGCTTCCTCGAGGCTCCCGAGCTCGTTGTCCCACCAGTGGAGCACCTCGGGCTCCCGCAACCACTCGAGGATGGTGGGGAGGTCGGGCTCCGCGACGGGACGCAGGCGGAGCCAGGGGCCCTCGAGGGGTGCGGGCGCGGGGGATGGGGATGTCATGCGGTCGATGATCTCATTCCTCGGACGCACGGCGCGCAGGCATAAGGCGCGTAACGCAGTGGCCTCCTAGGATGGTGCGAGCGGTCAGCGGGGGCGCTGCCGCGCCGGGGCGGCGGTACTGGGGGAGCCTGCCACGCTTGACAAGCTTCAGGACCGGTTCGAGGCGCAACGTGGAGTCCTCGGCCCGCTCGTGCGGGTCGTCGAGGAGGCTGCGGGCGGCTCTCCGTGGGCGCTCATCGGCGCCGTGTCGCTCGCCCTGCGCGACCTCGATGCGTCGTCACCCAACCTCGAATTCGTGGTCACCACCGAGACGCTGACCTCGATGTCACAGATGCTCGGCGTGGCCCAGAAGTGGGGCCGCGGGGCGTACATGGCCGCGGAACGCCTCCACTTCATGCGCTACGGGGTGCCGGTCTTCGTCTTCGGGCGGCCGACCTTCCACGGACGCTACGAGTCGATCTCTCCGTTCGATGTGCCGTCGCTGTGGGACGCGCGCGTGCAGCTCGATGTGGCGGGCGTGAAGGTGCCGGTGCTGCCTCTCGAGTGGGAGCTGGTGCTCGCCGTCATCCTCGAGCAGCGGTCACGCATCGAGGAGTTGCAGGCGTACTTCTCCCTCTACGGGTTCGACAACCGCCTGCTCACGCGCCTGCTCCGCGAGGGCCGCGTGCAGCACGCGACCGAAGAGGCGGTGTGGGCGGTCGTCGAGGACGGCTCGTAGCCCTCGAGGGTGAGGACGCGCCTCCGGCGCGGTTACCCGCCCGCCCACCCTTTTCCACCGAGGGGCTTCGCCCCTCGAGCTCCCGGTGCTGGCGTTTCGACTCGATGGTGCACGGCTGGCCCTTCGACAGGCTCAGGGCGAACGGGGTAGGCGTGCCTTCGACCGCCTCAGGACGAGCCGTGGCCGGGGGGCTCGACGGCCTCAGGGCGAACGGTGAACGGCGGCGCGTCAGGGCGAGCGGGGGACAGCGGGGGCTCGGCGGACGGAGCTGCCCTCGGCGGGCGGAGCTGTCCTCGGCAGGCGGCGATGCCTCGGGACTATGTGAGGGCCGAGGCGACGGCGAAGTAGATGAGGATCGAGAGCAGGTCCTGGACGACGGTGGCCAGCGGCCCGCTGCCAAAGGCAGGGTCGACGCCCAGCCTCGAGAGCCCCGCGGGGAGGGTCATCGCGATGCCGGTGGCGACGGAGCAGGCGGCGAGCAGCGCGAGGGAGACCGACAGCGCGACTCGGGGTTCGCCCCAGCGCACCACGACGACGGGCAACAGGACCAGCGCGAGCACGGCGCCAACGACGAGGCCGGTGACCAGCTCGCGAACGAGGATGCGGCCGAGCGGGACGCCCACGGAGAACCCTCGGACGACGAGCGTCTCGGTCTGCGTGCCGACAGCGTCCGCCATGTAGACGATGCCCGGCAGGAAGAAGGCGAGCGCCACGTTCGCCTCGAGGGCGTTCTCGTAGGCACCGACGATCTCGGCGGCGACGACGGCGCCGAGCAGGCCGACGATGAGCCACGGCAGGCGGTGCCTCAGGCGGCTGGCGACGGGCTCGAGGCTGGCGGAGCGTGCGCCCTCGGCGGCACGGGTGATGCCGGCCACGCGGTCGAGGTCCTCGTCGTGCTCCTGGAGCAGCACGGACAGCAGGGCAGGCGGCGGCACCAGTCCGAGGAAGCGCCCGGCCTCGTCAGTCACGGCGAGCGAGCCCTCGCCGTGCCGCACCGCCTTCCACGCGGCGAGCTCGCGATCGACGCCGGGGGCGACGACCGGCGGGTCGTCGTCCATGAGGGAGGCCGCGGTCGCCTCGGGCGGGGCGGCGAGGAGGTCCTCGAGGCGCACGAGACCGACGAGGCGGTCGCCCTCGAGGACGGCGATGTCCGCGGCCGACTCGAACCGGCGGCCGGCGAGGGCGGCGCGCATCGCCTCGGCGGTGTCGCCGGGCGCGGCGAGGGGGACGCGCTCGGTCATGCGGAACGCCGCGGACTGCAGGGCGTGCGGTTCGGTAGTCATCGGGGGGACCGCCCGCGGCAGGTGAGCCGGCGGGTCGACCCGCCTCGGGTGCAACGGAGTCGGGCGATCTGAGGACGGCCCTCTGGGCCGGTCACCCGCCCACCCACCCTCGCTTCATGCGAGGGGCTGCGCCCCTCGCGCTCCCCGGTCGGAACGCCGAAGAGGAGCGGCCCTCGATCACTGGCGGCCGCCGAGGACGGCGGGCGGAACGGGCGTTTCGAGACCCGGGTGCACGGCTGGCCCTTCGACAGGCTCAGGGCGAACGGATGGGGGAGGCCGACGGCGAGCGGGGGGCGGCGGGCCAGGGCGTGCGGGTGGTGATCACTGGGACCGGTGGGGAACGAGGGCGGTTCGGGTCCCCTCTGCACGGCTGGCCCTTCGACAGGCTCAGGGCGAACGGAAGACGGCGCGGTCGGGGCCGGCGAGTGCGGGCGGGTCGGACGCGGGGCGAGCGGCAGAGGGTGGGGGCTCGGCATCAGCGGGCGCTGGCCCGGAGGATGGTGGCGGCCTCGCGGCCGAGGCGGTCGAAGCGCTTGCGGAGGCCGGGCAGGTACGACTCAAAGCGCGGGGTGGTCTCGGCCATGCGCACGCAGAGGCGCGCCAACCCCTCGACGTCGCCGAGGTGGATGGTCTCGGCGGCGATACGCCCTCGAGGGCCGGCGTTGTGGTAGTTGCCGAGGGCGACGCAGGCGGCGCCGGTCTCGTAGCCGTAGAGGTCGTACGCAGTGGCCTCGGTGACGCCGCCGTCCATGAGCTTGCGCTGGTAGGCGAACGTGGGGTCCTCGGCGCGGAGCTCCTGGGCGAGAGCGGTCATCCACTGGGTGACGCGCGGCGAGAAGACGTGGATGGCGTCGCCGACTCGGACGACCGGGCCGCCGCCCTGCACGGCGCGGCCCCCGGCCATCGAGGAGGTCTCGATCGCGAGGACGATGGAGTCCTCGGGGAGCAGGCGCTCGCGGCCGACGACGGCGGCGCCGCGGAGGCCGTCCTCCTCGGCGCGGGTGAACAGGCCGATGACATGCGCGGCCGTCCTCGAAGCGGCGAGCCGGTCGAGGGTCGCGAGCACGGCAATGCACCCGCCGAGGTCGTCGCACTGCCTCGCGTGGATGATGTCGCCGCGGCGGGAGAAGGCGGGCACGTCCCAGAGCGCCATGTCGCCGGCCGCGGCGACGCCCTCCTCGAGGCGGGCGCGGGCACCGGCAATGCGGCCGTTCGCGGCGGTGATCGCCTCGATGACGGCGCGGCCGGTGGTGGCGCCGCTCGCTGCGGCGTAGAGCCTCAGGACTTCGCCCGTGCCGTACTCGGAGGAGACGCCGCCGCGGAAGGTGAGGTCGAGGCGCTTACCGCGCACGCCGTCGATGACGAAGCCGGGGTGATCCATGTGCGCGCCGAGGACGAGGGGTCGGCGCGGCGCGCCTCGGCCTGCCGCCCGGCGATAGGCGACGTAGGCGTTGCCGTAGCGGTCCTCGGCGTACTCCAGGCCTCGAGCGTCGGCGAACTCGCGGATGTAGTCGCGCACGTGCTGCTCGAGGTAGGAGGTGGTGGGCCTCGAGAGGAGGTCTCGGGCGATCGTGGCGAGGTCGGTGGGGGAAGGGGTTGGGGTGGCGCGGGGCATCGTGGGCTCCTCGGAAGGGGCTGGGGTGGGGGGATCGTACGGGGCGCCTCGGGCGCTCGCGAGCCGGCCTCGGAGGGTGCTCGATTCGGGCTTGCTGAGGACGGCGGTGTGGTTCGACAGGCTCACCACGAACGGATGAAGGCGCGCGGACCTCGAGGGCACGAACGGATGGAGGCGGGCGGGGGGCCTCGGAAGGTGCTCGATTCGGGGCGTCCGAGGACGGCGGTGTGGTTCGACAGGCTCACCACGAACGGATCACGGCGCGGGCTTCGAGGACCACGAACGGATAACGGCTCGCGGGGCCACGAATGGGTGACGGCGGCCGGTGAGGCCTCGGAGGGGGCGGGGGGCGGTAGGATGGGTGGATGACCACTTCACTTGTCGATGAGCCGGCGGCGTTCGATCCGGGGGCGCCCGACGCCTCGGATGATGCGGTCGCGGGGCCCGCGAGGCGTGACCGCGCGGGCCGCGGGCGTCGGAAGCGACGGCTCGTCGACCAGCCGCGGGTGCCGATCACGCTCGAGCTGACGGGGTTCGCCCACGGGGGGTACGCCCTCGGGCGTGCGCCGGACGGGCGGATCGTGTTCGCCTCGTACGGGGTGCCCGGCGAGCGCGTGGTCGCGGAGATCACGGCCGAGGCGCCCTCGTACATCGAGGCGACCGTGGTGCAGGTCCTCGAGGCGTCGCCGCATCGAGTCACCGCGCGCTGCCAGTACTTCGGGCCGGGCTACGGCCAGCAGTGCGGCGGCTGCCAGCTCCAACACATCGAGTACGGCGAACAGGTGCGCCTGAAGACCGAGGTGGTGCGCGACCAGCTGCGCCGCATCGGCAAGTTCGAGGACGCGCCGGTCCTGCCGATGCTCGGGCAGGAGCGGCCGTGGGAGTACCGCAACCACATGCGCTTCACGGTGCGCCGCGACGGCGACGTGGGGTTCATGCAACGCGGCACGCACCGCTTCCTGAAGATCGAGCTGTGCCCGATCGCCCTCCCGCAGGTGAACCGCGCGCTGGCCGGGGTGCAGGGACGGACGTTCGGCACTCGGCAGCTGTCCGTCCGGGTGGGCGAGCACACCGAGGACGAGCTGATCCAGCCGACGCTGCAGTGGCGGCCGGGGCGCACTCGCCGGGTGCGCAGCGGGCAGCCGTTCCTCCGCGAGGAGCTCCTCGGGCAGCGGTACCGCGTCTCGGCATCGGCCTTCTTCCAGGTGAACACGCGGCAGGCCGAGGTGCTGGTCGCGTACGCCCTCGACCGGCTGCTCGAGCGCCAGCCGAACGTGGTCGTCGATGCGTACTCGGGGGTGGGGACGTTCGCGGCGCTGGTCGCGCCGCACGTGGACCGCGTGATCACGATCGAGGCGCAGACGGCCGCAGGCGATGACGCCGAGGTGAACCTCGGGCAGCTGCGCAACGTGACGCGCACGGTCGGCGATGTGGCGCGGGTGCTGCCGGGGATGGACCCGTCGCCGGACGCGCTCGTGATCGACCCGCCTCGAGCGGGGGTGGAGCGCGCCGTCCTCCACGCGATCATCGAGTCGACGACGCGGCGCGTGGTGTACGTCTCGTGCGAGCCGGCGACGCTGGCCCGGGACCTGCGCATCCTCGTTGACGCGGGGTTCGCGCTCCTCGAGGTGCAGCCGGTGGACATGTTCCCGCAGACGCAGCACATCGAGTGCGTCGCCGTCCTCGACCGGCCGGACCCGCGCATCTACGGCCGGGGATGACCTCCGCGGTCGCTTCCCGCCTCGGGCCGCCCGCGGACGCGCCCTTTCGCCCGGCTCAGGACGCGCCTCCGGCGCGGCAGACCCGCCCACCCACCCTTTCTCAGCGAGGGGCTCCGCCCCTCGCGCTCCCCGGCCGTGGGCCGCATCCTGCGGGGGTGGGCGAGAGGATGCGGTCGAGCGTCGCGGCGATGCTCCTCCTGCCTTCGCTCGCCGAAGGAGTCACGGCCGCTGGTGAGTGGTGCGAATGCGCCATCTCGCAAGCCTGACCGCGCTCAGCCTGTGAACCCCGCCGGTTCTGTCGAGGGCGACACGGACCTGCCGTCCGCCCCACCTCCACGCCTCGTGCTGGCCTCGGCGTCGCCGCGGCGGCGCGAGCTGCTGGCGCTCCTCGGCGTGCCGTTCGAGGTGGTGCCCGCGGACATCGACGAGGCGCGCGACGCCCCGTCGCCGAGCGCCCTCGTGGAGTTGCTTGCCCTCGAGAAGGCGCGCGCGGTGCAGGCGCTCCACCCCTCCGATGTGGTGCTTGGGTCCGACACGGTGGTCGTCCTCGAGGGGCGGATCCTCGGGAAGCCAACCGACGCTGAGGACGCGCGCGCGATGCTCGCAGCACTGCGGGGGCGCACCCACGAGGTGACGACGGGCCTCGCGGTTCTGTCTGCTGATCGCGCGCCGCTCGTTACGTCGGTGACGACCGAAGTGCGGATGCGCACATATTCCGAGGCCGAGGTCGGCGCTTACGTCTCGAGGGGTTGGGACGCGGACGGGCCGCTCGACAAGGCGGGCGCGTACGCGATCCAGGACGCGGTGTTCGCGCCGGTCGAGGCGACGACGGGCTGTGTGTGCTCGGTCGTGGGGCTGCCGCTCTGGACGGTGCGGCGGCTCCTCGGTGAGGTGGGCGTCGAGGCCGGGGCCCCTTCCCTGCCTCGGTGTGCGGGGTGCCCCGAGGCGGGGCGCACCTCGGGCTGACGCGCGGAGGCTCGAGTCGGCGGGGGCCCTCGGAGGTGGACGCGCTGCGCGCGGCTGTCCCGCCCTCCCGCCCTTTTCAAGCGAGGGGCTGCGCCCCTCGCGCTCCCGCTGGGGGTCTCAAGGGTGCGCTGTCACCTCGGAGGAGGGGCGCGTGCGGTGGGCTGGGGTGACGGCGGGCCCTTCGACAGGCCCTTCGTCTTCGCTTTGGAGAGCCTCAGGGCGAACGGGTGAAGGCGGGGGCTCGGGGTGGGCGCGCCCGATCCTCGATTTGTGGGTGTCGAGGCAGGCGGGGTGGTTCGCCAGGCTCACCACGAACGGATGAAGGCGGCCGGGGCCTCGGAGGGGGCAGGCGGGCCCTTCGACGGGCTCAGGGCGAACGGGGTAGGGGGCGGGAGCTCGGGGGCCTCGGGCGGGCGCGAGGAGGCTCGCTCCCCACTCTTACTGTCTACCGCGATGGGGGGATTGCCGCAAGACGGGGGGGACGAGGCAGAATCGCCGGCCCGGGCCTGCGCGCACACGCAGGCGGTCACCAGTCATCGGAGGTGTCGGATGAACGAGCGTCCTGCGGTCGATGTGATCATCGCGGGGGGCGGGCCGACAGGGATGATGCTCGCCAGCGAACTGCGGCTCCACGAGGTGAACGTGGTGGTCCTCGAGAAGGAGGCGGTGCCGCCGCCGTTCGTGCGCGCCCTCGGTCTGCACGTGCGCAGCATCGAGATCATGGACCAGCGTGGGATCCTCGAGCGGTTCCTCGAGCACGGCCAGCGGTACCCGGCCGGTGTCTCCTTCGGGGGCATCGAGAAGCCGTCGCCCGTCCTCGACAGCGCGCACGCTTATGTCCTCGGCATCCCGCAGCCGGTCACGGACCGCCTGCTCGCGGAACGCGCCGCCGAGCTGGGCGCGGACATCCGGCGCGGCGCGGAGCTCGTGGGGCTGAGCCAGGACGCCGAGGGCGTGACGGTGCAGCTGGCCGATGGCTCGACGTTGCGGTCGCGCGTCCTCGTGGGGTGCGACGGGGGACGGAGCACGGTGCGCACGGTCCTCGGTATCCCGTTCCCCGGCGAGCCCAGCCGGGTCGAGCTGCTCCTCGGGGAGATGGAGGCGACCATGCCGGTCGAGGCGGTCACGGCAAGGGTGACGGAGGTGCGCCGGACCGAGAAGCGCTTCGGGCTGGGACCCCTCGGCGGTGGCATCTACCGGGTGCTGGTCCCGGCGGAAGGGCTCGCCGAGGACCGCGGTGTCGCGCCCACGCTCGAGGAGTTCCGCGTGCAGCTCCGGAAGACGGCGGGCACCGACTTCGGGGTGCACTCGCCTCGATGGCTGTCCCGCTTCGGCGATGCGACGCGGCAGGCCGAGCGGTACCGCGTCGGCCGGGTGTTCCTCGCGGGCGACGCGGCGCACATCCACCCGCCGACGGGCGGACAGGGGCTCAATCTCGGGATCCAGGACGCGTTCAACCTCGGATGGAAGCTGGCGGGCGAGGTGCAGGGCTGGGCGCCCGAGGACCTGCTCGACAGCTACGAGGCGGAGCGCCATCGGGTGGGGGCGGCGGTCCTGGTCAACACGCGCGCGCAGATGGAGCTCCTCTCCACCGAGCCGGGCCCGCTCGCCGTGCGGGAGCTGCTGTCGCAGCTGATGGACTTCGAGG
This sequence comes from Dehalococcoidia bacterium, assembly GCA_020845735.1. GTDB lineage: Bacteria > Chloroflexota > Dehalococcoidia > UBA2979 > UBA2979 > RBC038. The sequence continues at coordinate 41,806 of JADLFF010000041.1, read as the reverse complement.
AGGTGAACCGGTACCTGGCGGAGCAGGTGACGGCGATCGGCGTGCGCTACGACCTCGGTGAGGGCCATCGTCTGCTCGGACGGCGGATGCGGGACTTCGACCTGGCGAGCGGCGGGCACCTCTACGGGCTGATGCACGCGGGCCGCGGCATGCTGCTCGACCAGACGGGGACGCTCTCGGTGGAGGGCTGGGCGGACCGGGTGGACCGGGTCGTCGACCACCTCGAGGGCCTGCCCGCCTCGGAGGTGCCGGCGGCGCTGCTCCGGCCCGACGGGCATGTGGCGTGGGTCGGCGACGACCAGGGCTCGCTCCTGCCCTCGATGCAGCGGTGGTTCGGGGCGCCCTCGGCGTAGCGCCTTGCCGCTGCGCGGCTCCTCGGCGGGCCGGGGGTTCCTCGGAGGTCGTCGGGCAATGGTTGGGGTGAGGGCTGGCCCTTCGACGGGCTCAGGGCGAACGGGGTAGGAGGGGGCTCGGGGGTCCTCGATTCGCGGGTGCGGGGGCGGGCGGGTGTGGTTCGCCAGGCTCACCACGAACGGATGAAGGCGGGGCCTCGGAGGGCGGGAGGAGGCCGGCGGGCCCTTCGACAGGCTCAGGGCGAACGGGGTTGGAGAGGATCGGGGCGAACGGCGGTCGGCGGCCCTTCGACAGGCTCAGGGCGAACGGAATCGGAAGAGCTACGTCGAGGGGCGGGGTGGGGCGGCGATGACGGCGACCTCGCCGACGAGGGACGAGACGCGCATCTTGAGCCGCCTCGGACGCGCGGGGTAGTCCCAGCTCACGTAGTGGAGGTCGTTCACGAGGCCCTCCTCGCGCTCGTCGAGGAGGCGGACGGCGCCGAGGAGCGACTGCGCGGTGACGTCGAGGCCCGCGTCGGCGGGGACGCGCACGACGATGGTGCCGAGCCAGCAGAGGAGCTGGAGCTCCGTCTCGCCCTCGGGCAGTCCGGCGCTATCGAGGTCGAGGGTGATGTCGCCGAAGGCGGTGGCGATGACGCCGTCCTGCACGCGCATCCCGCTGCCCGCCTGCACGTGCCCGACGAGGCGTCGCAGCCGCCTCGAGAAGCGGCGCACGCGCCAGGCGGCAAGGACGGCAAGGACGCCGAGGACGATGAGCGCGAGGCCGAACGCGACTCCCACTCGACCCCACGCGCTCAGACCCACCACGCCTGTGCTGTCGAGCAGGAACACGGCGCCGAGGAGCGCGAGGTAGGACCCCAGCGTGATCGGAAGCACATCGACCAGGCGGGAGGTCATCGAGGGCGCGCTGCCCTCGGGGGCTGGACGATTGGGGACACGGCGTCAGCGCGTGCGGCGCCAGTGGCGCGCGCGCTGGTAGATGATCAGCAGTCCGAGGGCGATCAGGATCAGCGGCCACAACTCGCGGAACCCGAGCGTGGTGATGCCGAGCGATTCGAGCAAGAATATCCCACCGATGATGATGAGCACCAGCCCGACTGCCATCGCGCACTCTCCCTGCCCATCTTACCGTCTGGTCACGGCGTCACGTGGTTGCGAGTTGCCAAGCGTCAGCCCGAGGCTGACCATGGAATGACGCCTCGATCGAGGCGGCAACGGCCTCGAAAGGGTGCGCATGACGTCAGCGGAGCCACCGATCATCGAGGCCCGCGACGTGGCCAAGGTCTACGACGGCAGCACGGTGCCCGCCCTCGGGGGTGTCTCGCTCACGGTGGAGCGCGGCGAGATGGTCGCGATCATGGGGCCGTCGGGCTGCGGCAAGACGACGCTGCTCAACTGCCTGTCGGGCATCGACGACCCGTCCTCGGGGGGCGTGCGCATCGAGGGGGTGGACCTCGCCTCGATGGATGACAACACGCGGACGGCGTATCGCGCGCGGCGGATGGGGTTCGTCTTCCAGTTCTACAACCTGCTGCCGGTGCTCACCGCCATCGAGAACGTGGAGCTGCCGCTGCTGGTCTCGGGGACGCCCTCGAAACGGGCGCGCGAGCTGGCGATGGCCGCCCTCGACCGGGTGGGACTGCGCGACTGGGCGTCGCGGCGGCCCGCACAGCTCTCCGGAGGTCAGCGCCAGCGCGTGACGATCGCGCGGGCGCTGGTGAACAGTCCGGCCATCGTGTGGGCCGACGAGCCCACGGGCGACCTCGATTCCGGGACGGCGGACGACGTGATGCGCCTGGTGCAGGAGCTGAACCGTGAGCAGCGCCAGACGTTCGTGATCGTGACGCACGATCCGGGGATCGCGGGGCGATGTCACCGCGTGGTGCACATGCGCGACGGGCGCATCGAGCGCGAGGAACGCCTCGGGGAGCCCGCGCGGGCCGCCTTCCGATGACTGGTCCCCGATGACCGAGCTGTTCGGCGTCCCGATCGAGCGGGTGATGTACGGGGTGCTCGTGCTCCTCGGGCTGTGCCTGGCCACGCTCGCGGTCATCGCCTGGCGGCAGCCCGTGCTCGTGCGGATGGGGCTGCGCAACATCGGACGGCGGCCGGGGCAGACGGCGCTGATCGTCCTCGGGCTGATGCTCTCCACGCTGATCATGAGCGCGGCGTTCGCGACGGGCGACACGGTGGGCTACTCGATCGCGGGCCAGATCTACAACAACCTCCGCGAGACCGACATCACCTTGCACTACGACTCCGGGCGGGGGCAGGACTCCGGGCGAGACCAGGACTCCGGGACGGGGCAGCCGGACGGCCCTCAGCTGCTGGTCGACAGCGACCTCGAGCGGCTGCAGCGCGACCTGGGCGCCAACCCGGACATCGATGGCATCTCGGGGCAGCTCGAGGTGGCGGCGCCGGCAGTGCTTCGGGCGCACCGGCTCTCGGAGCCCCAGGCGCGCCTCCTGGGGATCGACCCGGCGACCGCCTCCGGGTTCAGCTGGCTGCGCGCGGACGGCGAGGTGCTGTCGGTCTCCGGGCTGCGCGCGGGGGAGGCGTTCGTCACGCGGACGCTCGCGCGGAGCCTCGATGCGCGGGCGGGCGACACCGTCACGGTCTTCCTCGAGGGCACGGCGCACGACTTCGTGGTCGCGCGTGTGATCGAGGACGTGGGGCTCAACGACTTCACGCAGGGCCGCGCCAGCGGAGGTGGAGGGGGCGGCGGCGGCAAGGTCGTGGCACGCCTCGAGACGGTGCGGGAGATCAGCGGCCGCCCGGGCTTCTCCTCGATCGCGATCTCGGTGACCGGAGGCGTGCGCGATACGGCCGAACGCTCCGAGGCGGTCGAGCGGCAGGTCGAGGCCTACCTCGCGTCCAGCGGCGTCCCCGCCCGCGCCGACCTCTCCAAGCGCGCGCTGGTGAACATCGCGAACCTGGTCGGCTCGGCGTTCGTCTCGTTCTTCGTGCTGTTCGGGCTCTTCTCGATCGCCGCGGGCGTCCTGCTGATCTTCCTCATCTTCGTCATGCTGGCGGCCGAGCGGCGGACGGAGATGGGGATCGCGCGCGCGGTGGGGATGCGGCGGGGGCACGTCACGCAGGCGTTCATCGCCGAGGGGATGACGTACAACCTCGGGGCGGCCGCGCTGGGCGCCGGGCTCGGTGTGGGCGTCGCGTACCTCCTCGTGGCCACGCTGCGCTCGATCGTGGCAGACGAGGTCAACCTGCAGATCGCGTTCAACGTGAACCCGGCGGGCGTAGTGATCGCGTACGGCCTCGGCGTGGTGCTCACCTTTGGGACGGTCGCGTACTCCTCGTGGCGCGCGTCCAGCCTCAACATCGTGCGCGCGATCCGCGACCTGCCCGAGCCCAATCCGCTCCGGCCCTCGAGGGCGAGTCTTCCCGGGCTGGTGCAGGCGGCGCTCGGTGCGCTGCTGCTCCTCGGGTGGCTCGCCCTCGGCGCGACCTGGGTGGCCGCGGGGATCGCGCTCTTCATCGCGAGCCTGGGGTTCTACGGCCTCGGGGCGGTGCTCGGGCTACCGCTCGCGGCCTGGTTCGTCCTCAGCATCCGCGCCGCCGAGCAGGGCTTCGCACAGACTCGAGGCTGGCGCCGCGGCGCGTACCTCGTGTGGTGGGTGGGCTTCTTCCCGCTGTCGCTGGCGACGTGGTTCCTCGTGCGCACGCGCGCGTGGGCGGCGCGACATCGCAACGGCGGAGGCTGGGCGCTGGTGCTGCTCCTCGGAGGGCTGGGCGCGGTGTACGTCGGCGGCTGGGTGTGGGGGCAGGCGTTCGCGTACCAGTCGGGCGTGACGCTGGTCGTCCTCGCGGTTGCGATGCTGGGCGTGTACTTCGGGGTGCCGGGGCGTCCGGCGTTCACCGTGGCCGGGCTTGCCCTCGTCTGGTACTGGCTGCTGCCACTGCCCTTCACGCTGTTCCTCGAGGATGCCGAGGGGTGGACGGACCCACTGCGGGCCGCCCTCGAGGCGGTGGGCGGGCCGATGCCACTGCCGATCGCGGCCAGCATCGAGATGTTCTTCGTCTCGGGGATCTGCATCACCGCGGCAGCGACCCTCGTGGTGGTGTTCAACGCGTCGTGGTTCCTGCGCGTCGTGGCGCTCCTCGGGCGGGTGGCGAGCGGGCTCACCCCGGCCGTGCGGACGGCGATCGCGTATCCCCTCGCGGCGAAGTTCCGGACGGGGATGACCCTCGCGATGTTCGGGCTGGTGGTGTTCAGCCTCGTGGTGATGGCCTCGCTGAACTACAACTTCACGCAGCTCTTCCTCGGCGCCGACGCGGGGGCGGGCTTCGATGTGGTCGTCCAGTCGAACGAGGCGAACCGCCTCGACGACCTGCGCGCGGAGCTCGAGGCAGCGGACCCCGGCGTCCTCGCAGAGGTGACGGCGATCGGGCGCATCTCGACTGCGCGCGCGGAGGCCTCGGTCGACCCGAGCGCGGGCGTCTCGGGGATGCTGGCGCTGACGGGGGCCGACGACGGATTCCTCGGCGCGACCAACCTCACGATGCTGGGTCGCGCGCGCGGGTACGCCTCGGACGCCGCGGTCCTCGAGGCGCTGCGCACCGACCCGACGACGGCGATCGTGCACGCCTCGTACGTGGGTGCGATGGGGCCACCCCGTGGCGGGGGGGCGCCCGCTCGCTTCGGGCTTGTCGGTGAAGCTGCTCGCTACATCGAGCAGCCGTGGGAGCCGATCCCGGTGACGGTGCGCGACCCCGCGACCGGCGCGACGTCCGCGCTGCGCGTGATCGCCATCCTCGACGCACAGCAGGCCTCGGTGCTGGAGGGGATGGCGGCGCTGGTCACCTCGGACCGCACGACCCGCCATCTGATCTCGGGGCGAGGGGCGACGTCCCACGTCCTGGGCGTGCGAGGCGGGGACACGGCCGCCCTCGAGGTGGCGCGGCGCGTGGAGTCGGCGCTCTACGAGCGCGGCATCCAGGCGGAGTCCATCCCCGAGTCCGTGCGGCGCGCCTCGGAGCAGGCGCTGTCGTTCCAGCTCCTGTTCGAGGGGTTCATGGGCCTCGGGCTGATCGTGGGGATCGCGGCGCTCGGGGTGATCGCGTTCCGCACGGTGGTCGAGCGTCGGCAGCAGATCGGGATGCTGCGGGCGATCGGCTACTCGAGGCGCCTCGTGGCGCTGTCGTTCTTCCTCGAGTCGTCGTTCATCGCGGGGACGGGGATCGCGATGGGGATCGTGCTCGGGGTGGCGCTGTCCTACAACCTGCTCACGGGCCCGGCGTTCGCGGCGAGCACGGACATCGTCTTCCGCGTGCCCTGGATGCGCCTCGGCGTGATCGCGGGCATCGCCTACGGCGCGAGCGCCCTCATGACGCTGCTGCCGGCGAGAGCGGCCTCGCGGGTGCCGGTGGCGGCGGCGCTGCGCTACGAGTAGCTGAGGTCGCGCCTCCGGCGCTGTTACCCGCCCACCCACCCCTTCTGTGCGAGGGGACTTCGCCCCCTCGCGCTCCCCGTTGCGCGTGTCCCTCGCGGCCGCCGCCTTCATCCGTTCGTGGTGAGCCTGGCGAACCACCCCGCCATTCGAGTCACCCACGAATCGAGGATCTCCACGGGACCGCGCGCGCTTTCGGGATCCTCGATTCGTGGTGCTCGGATCGCGGGGTGGTTCGCCAGGCTCAGGGCGAACGGATGAGGGCGAGGAGCCTTCGGGATCCTCGATTCGGGGACGCCTCGGAGGGCGGGCCCTTCGACGGGCTCAGGGCGAACGGATGAAGGCGGGGCCTTCGGAGATCCTCGATTCGCGCCTACCTCGAGTAGCGGTGTGGTTCGCCAGGCTCACCACGAACGGATGAGGGCGGGGGGCTTCGAGGATCCTCGATTCGCGCCTGCCTCGGAGGGTTGGCCCCGACAGCCTCAGGGCGAACGGATGGGAGCGGCGACTGCTAGAGGGGGGCGGGGAGGACGGTCTCGCCCATGAGGTACTCGTCCACGCCTCGGGCGGCGGTGCGGCCCTCGGCGATGGCCCACACGATCAGGGACTGGCCGCGCGCCATGTCGCCGGCGGCGAACACGCCGGGGACGCTCGTCATCCTCGTCACCGGGTCGATCGCGACGTTACCTCGAGCGTTGAGCTCGACGCCGAGCTGCTCAATCATGCCGGCGCGCTCAGGACCGACGAAGCCCATCGCAAGGAGGAGGAGGTCGACGTCGACTTCGAACTCCGAGCCGGGGATCTCGCGCATGACCTGGCGACCGTCCTCGGCGACGAACTCGACCTTGACGGCGTGCAGCTTCTTGAGGACGCCGTCCTCGCCGGAGAGGCGCTGCGTCGAGATGCTGTAGTCGCGCACCCCGCCCTCCTCGTGGGCCGAGGAGACGCGGTAGATGTTGGGCCACGTGGGCCACGGGTTCTCGGGCGGCCTCGAGTCGGCCGGGCGAGGCAGCAGCTCGAACTGGAGCACCTCGGTGGCGCCCTGCCTCAGGGCCGTGCCCAGGCAGTCGGCGCCGGTGTCGCCACCACCGAGGATGACGACGCGCTTGCCCTGCGCGCTGATGAACGACTCGGCGGGGATCTCGTCACCGGCGACGCGCTTGTTCTGGAGCGGCAGGTAGTCCATCGCGAAGTGGACGCCCTGCAGCTCGCGGCCCTCGACCTGGAGGTCGCGCGCCTGCGTGGAGCCACCCGCGAGGACGATCGCGTCGAACAGCGCTCGGAGGGTGTTGGCGTCGACGTCATTGCCAACGTTGACGCCGGGGCGGAACGTGACGCCCTCGGCCTCCATCTGGTTGAGGCGGCGCTCGAGGAACTCCTTCTGCATCTTGAAGTCGGGGATGCCGTAGCGCATCAGGCCGCCGATGCGGTCCGCGCGCTCGAAGACGGTGACCTCGTGGCCCGCCCTCGCGAGCTGCTGCGCGGCAGCGAGGCCCGCGGGCCCCGAGCCGATCACGGCGACCTTCTTGCCGGTCTTCACGGCGGGCGGCTCAGGCCTCACCCAGCCCTCGCGCCAGGCGTGCTCGATGATCGTGAGCTCGACCTGCTTGATCGTGACCGGGTCCTGGTTGATCCCGAGGACGCACGCGGCCTCGCAGGGTGCGGGGCAGAGGCGGCCGGTGAACTCGGGAAAGTTGTTCGTCGCGTGCAGGCGCTCGATCGCCTCCTGCCAGCGGTCGCGGTACACGAAGTCGTTCCAGTCGGGAATGATGTTCCCCAGGGGACAGCCCTGGTGGCAGAACGGAATGCCGCAGTCCATGCAGCGCGCCGCCTGCGCCTGCAGCGAGGTCTGCGGGAAGTCCTCGTAGACCTCGAGCCAGTCGTGGACGCGCTCGGTGGTGGGACGGCGGTGCGGGAGCTCGCGGCCGAACTCGAGGAATCCGGTCGGCTTAGCCACTACTCGTCCCCCGCCATCACGGCCTCGCGCTGCGCGGCAGCCCGCCGCTCCTCGAGCACGCGGCGGTACTCCTTCGGCATCACCTTCACGAACCGGCGCTGCGTGGCCGCCCAGTCCTGGAGGAGGGCCACCGCCACGGTGCTGCCGGTGTACTCGAAGTGCCGCTCGAGCAGCCCTCGGACGAGGTCCACGTCCTCGGGCTCCTCGAGGGGCTCGAGGCCGATCATCTCCATGTTGCAGCGACTCGCGAAGTTGCCGTCGACATCGAGCACGTACGCGACGCCGCCACTCATGCCGGCGCCGAAGTTGCGCCCGGTCATCCCCACGATGACGACGCGGCCGCCGGTCATGTACTCGCAGGCGTGGTCGCCCGTGCCCTCGACGACGGCCATGGCGCCGGAGTTGCGCACGCCGAAGCGCTCACCCGCGATGCCTCGGAAGAAGGCCGTGCCGCTGGTCGCGCCGTAGAGCGCGACGTTGCCGATCACGATGTTCTCCTCGGGCACGAACGTGGCGTTCCTCGAGGGGTGGACGATGAGCTTGCCGCCCGACAGGCCCTTGCCGGCATAGTCGTTGGTGTCGCCCTCGACGCGGAGGGTGACGCCGGACGGCACGAACGCGCCGAACGACTGCCCGGCCGAGCCGGTGAAGTGGATGTCGATGGTGTCGTCGGGCAGGCCGACGTTCGCGTAGCGCCGCGTCACCTCGCTGCCGAGGATGGTGCCGACCGTGCGGTTCACGTTGCGGATCGGCATCTCGATGCGGACGGCCTCACCACGCTCGAGGGCAGGCGCGGCCAGCTGCAGGAGCTGCTGGTCGAGGGCGGCCTCGAGGCCGTGGTCCTGCGTCGTGACGCAGTGGGTCGCGACCGACTCGTCCACGTCGGGGCGGTAGAGGATGGCGGAGAGGTCGAGGCCCTGCGCCTTCCAGTGGTCGACGGCGCGGCGCATGTCGATCAGGTCGCTGCGGCCGACCATGTCCTCGAGCTTCCGGAACCCGAGCTGCGCCATGTACTCGCGGACTTCCTCGGCGATGAAGCGGAAGAAGTTCACGACGTGCTCGGCCTTGCCCGCGAACCGGTCGCGGAGCAGCGGGTTCTGCGTCGCGATGCCGACCGGGCAGGTGTCGAGGTGGCAGACGCGCATCATGACGCAGCCCATCACCACCAGGGGCGCCGTCGCGAAGCCGAACTCCTCAGCGCCGAGGAGCGCACCGATGACGACGTCGCGGCCGGTCTTCAGCTGGCCGTCCACCTCGACGCGGATACGGTCGCGGAGGCGGTTCAGCACGAGCGTCTGCTGGGTCTCGGCGAGCCCGAGCTCCCACGGGGCGCCCGCGTGCTTGAGCGAGGTGAGCGGGCTCGCGCCCGTGCCGCCATCGTGGCCGCTGATGAGGACCACGTCCGACTTCGCCTTGGCGACGCCGGCGGCGACGGTGCCCACGCCGACCTCGGCGACCAGCTTCACGCTGATCCGGGCGCGCGTGTTCGCGTTCTTGAGGTCGTGGATGAGCTGCGCGAGATCCTCGATGGAGTAGATGTCGTGGTGCGGAGGCGGGCTGATCAGGCCGACGCCCGGCGTCGCGTGGCGCACCTCGGCGATCCAGGGGTAGACCTTGGTGCCGGGGAGCTGGCCGCCCTCGCCGGGCTTGGCGCCCTGCGCCATCTTGATCTGGATCTCGTCGGCGTTGACGAGGTACTCGGAAGTCACACCGAAGCGGCCCGAGGCGACCTGCTTGATCGCGCTGCGGCGCGAGTCGCCGTTGGCGTCCGGCGTGAAGCGTCGACGGTCCTCGCCGCCCTCGCCGGTGTTGCTCTTGCCGCCGATGCGGTTCATGGCGATGGCCAGCGTCTCGTGCGCCTCGGCGCTGATTGAGCCGTAGGACATCGCACCGGTCTTGAAGCGCCTGAACAGCTCCTCGGCGGACTCCACCTCCTCGAGGGGGATGGGCGGGCCGGCCGGCTTGAGCTCGAACAGGCCGCGCAGGGTCGCGAGGTGCTCCGCCTGGTTGTTCACCATCTCGGTGTACTCGCGGAAGATGTCCTGCCGCCCGGTGCGTGTGGCGTGCTGGAGCCGGAACACGGTGTCGGGGTTGAACAGGTGGTACTCGCCGTCCCGGCGCCACTGGTACTGGCCACCCCAGTCGAGGTCGTCCTCGCCACCGTCGCGCGTCGGGAAGGCGCGCTCGTGGTGCGCGAGCGCCTCCTGGCCCACGGTGTCGATGCCGATGCCAGCGATGCGCGAGACGGTCTTCGTGAAGTAGTGGTCAATGAAGTCCGGCGCGAGGCCGATCGCCTCGAAGATCTGGGCGCCGCGGTACGACTGCACCGTGGAGATGCCCATCTTCGACATGACCTTCACGACACCCTTCTTGAGCGACTTGAGGTAGTGCTCCTCGGCCTCGGCGGAGGTCATGGCGGCCGGCGTGTAGCCATCCGCCTGCAGCCTCGGGAGGGAGTCGATCGCGAGGTACGGGTTGACGGCGCTGGCGCCGTAGCCGACGAGCAGCGCGAAGTGGTGGACCTCGCGGGGCTCGCCCGTCTCGAGGACGAGGCCAACCTGGGTCCGCTTCTTCTCGCGCACAAGGTGGTTGTGGAGGCCGGCGACGGCGAGCAGCGCGGGGATCGGGGCGTGGTCGCGGTCCACGCCGCGGTCAGAGAGCACGAGGATGCGTGAGCCCTCGGCGACCGCGCGGTCCGCGGCAGCGAACAGCTCGGACATGGCGGGCGCGAGGCCCTCGGGGCCCGTGGACGGGTCGAAGAGCATCGGGATCACCGCCGTCTTGAACAGCGGATTCTCGCTGAGCGCCTTGATCTGCGCCGTCTGCGCGTTGCCGATGAACGGCGTGGGCAGCTTCACGAGGTGGACGTCGGTGAGGTCCTGGCTGAGCAGGTTGCCCTCGGGGCCGACGAGCGTGTCGACCGAGGTGACGAGCTCCTCGCGGATGGCGTCGAGCGGTGGGTTGGTGACCTGTGCGAATAGCTGCTGGAAGTAGTTGTAGAGCGGCTGAGCACGACTCGAGAGGACGGCGACGGGCGTGTCGGTGCCCATCGAGCCGATCGCTTCCTCACCGTTGTTCACCATGGGAGCGAGGATGTACTTAAGGTCCTCGACGGTGTAGCCGAAGGCCTGCTGCTGGCGGTGCAGCTCGTCGCCCTCGATGGCGGCGGGCGCGGTGCCCGCGGGCAGCGAGGCGAGCGGGTGCACGTGCTCGGCGAGCCACGCGGCGTAGGGCTGCGACTGCGACAGGCCGAGCTTCAGCTCGGTGTCGTCGATGATGCGGCCTTCCTCGAGGCTGACGAGGAACATCTTGCCGGGCTGGAGGCGTCCCTTGCGGAGGATGCGCTCGGGCTCGATGGGCAGCACGCCGACCTCGGACGCCATGAGGACGAGGTCATCCTTCGTCACCACGTAGCGCGAGGGGCGCAGGCCGTTCCTGTCGAGGACGGCGCCGATGGCGCGGCCGTCGGTGAAGGCGACAGAGGCGGGCCCGTCCCACGGCTCCATGACCGTCGAGAGGTACTCGTAGTAGGCCTGCTTGTCGGCGGGCATTGACTCGTGGCCGCTCCACGCCTCGGGGATGAGCATCATCATCGCCTGGGGCAGGGGCCAGCCCGCCATGACGAGGAGCTCGACGGCGTTGTCGAGGATGGCGGTGTCGCTGCCGGTCTCGTCGACGATCGGGAGGATCTTGTTCACGTCGTCGAAGTGGGGCGACTCGAACAGCGCCTCGCGGGCGGTCATCCAGTTGATGTTGCCGCGGAGGGTGTTGATCTCGCCGTTGTGGGAGATGTAGCGGTAGGGGTGCGCCAGCTTCCAGCTCGGGAAGGTGTTGGTGCTGAACCGCGAGTGGAACATCGCGAGCGCGCTCACCATCCGCGGGTCCTTGAGGTCCGGGAAGTACGCGTCGAGCTGGGTCGCGGTGAGCATGCCCTTGTAGACGAGGGTGCGCGACGACAGGCTCGGGAAGTAGACGGACGCGGCGCCATCGATGTCGGAGCGCTCGATCGCCTTCTCGTAGCGCTTGCGGATGACGTAGAGCCGGCGCTCGAACGCGTCCTGGTCCGGGATCGTGGGCCCGCGACCGACGAGGGCGTGGAGCATGACGGGCTCGACGGCAAGGGCGCTCGGGCCGACGTCGGCGGCGGTGGAGTCAGTGGGCACGTCGCGCCACCCGAGGAAGAGCTGGCCCTCCTCGGCGACGATGGAGAGGAAGAGCGCCTGCGCGCGGCGGCGGTCGGCCTCGTCACGAGGGGCGAAGAGGAGCCCGACGCCGTAGTCGCCGGCCTCGGGGAGGTGGATGCCGAGCCGGGCGCACTCGTGGCGGAAGAACTCGTCGGGCGTCTGGATGAGGATGCCGGCGCCGTCGCCGGTGTTCACCTCGCAGCCGCATGCGCCTCGGTGGTTGAGGTTCTCGAGGGCGAGCAGGCCGTCGCGGACGATCTGGTGTGAGCGCTTGCCCTTGAGGTGGACGATGAACCCGACGCCGCACGAGTCGTGCTCGTGCGCGGGGTCGTAGAGGCCCTGGGCGGGGGGCATGCCTGGTGCGTTCATCGCTGCGCCTCCGTGCGGACGGCAATCCCGCGAGCCACGCTCGTTGTTGCGTAGGGGGCGAAGGAGCTGGTGCTGAGGCCGGGGTAGGCGCCGCTCATAGGCCGCCTCCTCTGTGTGCTCGACTCGGGCTGACTACGCTAGAAGGACGTGGGGAGGTGAACTCGACGTGACGGTGGCTGTCCCGATTGGTGCGCCTCATTGGTTACGCCCTCCGGGAAGCACCCAGCATAGCCGGGTTGTCTACCCCCACGGTCGAGGTGCGTATATTGCGCGTTCCTTCACAATCTGTAAAGGGTGCATCAAGGGCGCGAAGGCGCCTGTGGACGGTGCGCCGGGCTGGCTGCACGGCCTCCGCCTTCCTTCATGCGCGGGGAGGGTGGACAGCCCTCCGGGCTGGTTACCCGCCCACCCACCCTTTCCATGCGAGGGGCGGCGCCCCTCGCGCTCCCCGGTTCTCGTTCTCGTCTTCGATTCGGGCCTGTCCTCGATGGCGCGTGTGGTTCGACAGGCTCACCACGAACGGATGAGAGCGGGGGCACCTCGGACGGGTGAGGGCGGCGGCACCTCTGACGGATGAGGGTGCGGGGACCCCCGAGGGATGAAGGTGCCGAGGGCACACTGTCAGCCGAGGTCGACCTCGGGGCGCTGATCCCAGAGGATCTGGCGCGCGATCAGGTCGTCGAGGGTGGCCGGGTCCACGCCGAGCAGCTGGTGGAGGACGTCGCGCGTGTCCTGGCCCATGTCGGGGGAGGTCTCGCGGATGCCGCCGGGGGTGCGGCTGAGTTTCACCGGCGTGTTGACGAGGGGCAACGTACCGATCGTGCGGTGCTCGACGGGGACGAACATCTCGCGCACCTCGAGCTGGGGGAGCACGGCGGCCTGCGCGATCGTGTTCAGGGGGCCGCACGGGATGTTGTAGCGCTGGAGGCGCTCCACCCAGTCGGCGGTGGTGCTGGTGCGGAAGGCTGCCTCGAGGATGGGCTCGAGCGCCGCGTGGTTCCTCGAGCGGGCCTGCGCGGAGAAGAAGCGCTCGTCGTCGGCAATGGCGACCACGCCGAGCTCGGCGCAGAAGAGGTGCCACTGGTTCGGCACGCCCCACGCGAGGGCGACGACGATGTAGCCATCGGCAGTGGGGAACGCCTGGAACGGCACGGACGCGGGGTGCCTCGTGCCCAGCGCCTGCACGTCCTCGCCGAGGTGGTGACGCAGGAACGCGTTCTCCTGGATCGCGATCTGGGAGTCGAGCATGGAGATGTCGAGGTACTGGCCCCGGCCGGAGCGCTCGCGCTCGTGGAGGGCGGCCAGGATGCCGATCGCGGCGTAGAGGCCCGCGGCGATGTCGCCGAGCGAGAGGCCGGGGCGCACGGGGCGCCCTCCGGGCTCACCGGTCACGGACATGATGCCGCCGGCGCCCTGGACCACGATGTCGAGCGCGGGCTGGCTGCGCATCGGGCCGGTCTGGCCAAACCCGGAGATCGAGCAGTACACGAGGCGCTCGTTGACCCTCGACAGCGCGTCATAGTCGAGGCCGAGCCCGGCCATCACGCCGGGCGTGTAGTTCTCGACGACCACGTCGACGTGCGGGAGGAGCCGGAGAAAGAGGTCCTTGCCCTCCGCGGTCTTGAGGTCGATGGAGATGCTGCGCTTGCCCCGGTTCACCGAGTGGAAGTAGGCGGACTCGCCACCGATGAGCGGGCCGGTCGTCCTCGCGACGTCGCCGTAGGGGGGCCGCTCGACCTTGATCACCTCGGCGCCGAGGTCGGCGAGGGTCATCGTGCAGTACGGGCCGGACAGCACCCACGTCAGGTCGAGCACACGCAACCCCACGAGGGGTCCTCGGCGGCCCCGGGGGTCCCCAGTCTGCTCCACCATCACGCCTGCTCCTCATGCTGCCCGCGGGCCGTCTCGAGGGCGCGCGCGTCCCGCCTCGGTGTTGCGCCCGGCCTCGCGAGGCCCACGAAGACACCGGCGAGCACGATCACCGCGCCGCTCGTCTGCACGAGTGTAGGCGGCTCATCGAGGAGCGTGGCGGCGAGGAGGGTCGCGCCCACGGGCTCACCGAGGACGGCGATGGCGACCGCGACGGTCGTCAGCGACCCGAGCGCCCAGTTCAGCGAGGTGTGCCCGATCAGCTGGGGGACGAGCGCGAGCAGCGCGATGTAGAGGTACGCCTCGGTGGGGGCGGCGGTGAGCGGGGTGCCTCGGACGGCGGCGACGCCGAGGAGGACCGCGGCGGCCATCGGGTAGACCACCCCGACGTACGCGAGGTTGGACCGGGACCGCCTCAGCTGGCGGCCCGCGAGGAAGTACGCCGCGGCGAACACGGCACCCGCAAGAGCGAGCGCATCGCCTCGGAGGGAGGAGGCGTCATCGAGGTCCGCGCCCGCAAGCAGCGCGGCGCCGACCGTAGCGATCGCGACGCCCGCGAGCGCGCCTCGGGTGGGCGGCTCACCGAGGAGGATCCAGCCACCGAGGGCCGCGAAGATCGGCTGCGTGGTGACGAGGACGGCGCTCGCGATCACGGAGGTCTGCTGGACGGAGGCGACCCAGGCGAGGAAGTGTGCGGCGAGCGCCGCCCCGGCCAGCGCTGCGAGGGCCACCTCGCGAGGGCGAACGGCCGCGAGCTCGGCGCGTCGCCAGAGCAGCGCGGCGATCGCGACAGGCGGCGCCGCGATGACGAGTCGGAGCGTCGCGATCACCTCGGCAGGCGCGTCAGCGAGGCGTATGAGGGGCGCCGCCCACGACACGGCGAGCACGCCGACGACGAGGGCGAGCACCTGCGAGGTGGACACGCCCGCAGCCTAGCGGGTCAAGACGCCCTCACCCCGGCCCTCTCCCCGGGGGAGAGGGGGTCTCGAGGGGGGCCGCCGCGCGATTGACACGCTCGCGCGAACCTCGAAAGATGCGCCAACCGAATCGGAGCATGGGGGCGCGATGCAGCTCGGCGTGGTCTTTCCGCAGCTCGAGATCGGCACGGACCCCATCGTGATCCGCGACTACGCGCAGACCGCCGAGGGCCTCGGGTACGCCTATCTCACCGCGTACGACCACGTGCTGGGAGCCAACCCCGATCGGCCGGGCGGCTTCCGCGGCGCGTACACGCACGACTCGGTGTTCCACGAGCCGCTCGTGCTGTTCGGCTACCTCGCCGGGCTCACCAGCCGCATCGAGCTGTGGACGGGCATCATCATCCTGCCGCAGCGCCAGACGGTGCTCGTCGCGAAGCAGGCGGCCGAGGTGGCCGTGCTCGCGCCGGGGCGCTTCGTCCTCGGGGTGGGCATCGGCTGGAACACCGTGGAGTACGAGGGCCTCGGCGAGGACTTCCACAACCGCGGCCGGCGCATGGAGGAGCAGATCGCCCTCCTCCGCGAGCTGTGGTCGCGCACCTCCATCTCCTTCGAAGGGCGCTACCACCGGGTGAGCCGCGCGGGGATCAACCCGCTGCCGCCCTCGCCGATCCCGATCTGGATGGGCGGCGGCGAGGACCGCGTGCTCTCGCGCGTGGGGCGGCTGGCCGACGGCTGGCTCGCCGCGCCCGCCCTCCGGAGCAACTTCCCCCTCGCACGGGAGTACCTGGCGAAGATCCACACCGCGGCCCGCGAGGCAGGACGCGACCCCGCCTCGATCGGCCTCGAGAGCCGGGTGAACTTCAACCGCGAGGACCTGGGGCCGGAGCTCGAGGCGGCGCGCGGCTGGCAGGACGCGGGCTGGTCGCACCTCACCCTCAACACGATGGGCGCGGGCCTCGATGCGCCGCGCGCGCACATCGAGGCGATGCGCACGTTCAAGGATGCCTGGGACCGTAGCGGCCTCGGGACCAGCGAGGGGCGGCAGGCATGACGAGCAGCGTGGCCCTCGACTGGGACCGCCTGACCGAGGAGGCGACCGAGCTGCTCTCCTCCTACATCCGCGTCGACACGGTGAACCCACCGGGCAACGAGACGCGGGCCTGCGAGTGGCTCGGCCCCATCCTCGACCGCGAGGGGATCCCGTATCGCCTCGTCGACCCGGGCCGCGGGCGCGCCACCCTCGTGGCCACGCTGCCCGGCACCGGCGCCCGAGGCGGCTCGCTCATCCTCCTGAACCACACGGACGTGGTTCCCTTCGAGCGCGACCACTGGACGGTGGAACCCCTCGGCGGCGAGGTGCGCGACGGCTACATCTGGGGCCGCGGCGCCTCCGACATGAAGGGCATGGGGATCATGGAACTCATGGTCTTCCTGCTCCACAAACGCCTCGCGCTCCCCCTCGAGCGGGACCTCACGTTCATCGCGGTCGCCGACGAGGAGGCGGGCTCGGCCTTCGGCGTCGAGTTCCTCGCGCGCGAGCACCCCGACCTCCTGCAGTGCGACTACGTGATCAACGAGGGCGGCACGGGCTCCACCGAGGTGTTCGGCGTCCAGCGGCCCACGTTCACCATCGGCGTGGCGGAGAAGGGGCCGTTCTGGCTCAAGCTCTCGACGACGGGACGGCCCGGGCACGGCTCGGTGCCGCACGACGACAACGCGGCGGACCGCCTCGTGCGCGCGCTGGGCAAGGTGCTGCAGTGGCAGCGGCCGCTCATGCCCTCAGCCGAGGTGCTCGAGTACTTCCACCAGCTGCACGCGGGGGGTGTGCTCCGCGATGCGGTCACGGGCGCCCTCCTCCAACGGCTGGCCGCCGAGCACCCGCGCATCCACTCGATGCAAACGAACTCGATCTCGCTGACGACGCTCGACTCGGGCGTGAAGCACAACGTGATCCCCGCCGAGGCCTCGGCGACGCTGGATGTGCGGCTGGTCCCGGGCTACGACCCCGACCGCTTCATCGACGAGCTGCGCGCGGTCATCGATGACCCGCGCGTCGTCATCGACGAGGTGTTCCGCTCCTCGACACCCCCGTCACCCCTCGACACGGAGCTGTTCGCGGTGATGACCCGCGCGACGAAGTCACTCGTCGAGGACGCGATCGTCGTGCCGGGCGTGTCGACGGGGTTCACGGACTCGAGGGTGTTCCGCCGCCTCGGCATTCCCGCCTACGGCTTCGTCCCGGTCCTCCTCGAGCCGGAGGACATGGGACGGGCGCACGGCAACGACGAGCGGCTGTCGATCGCGAACCTGCGCCTGGGGATGCAGATCCTGTTCGAGACGGTGCGCGGGATCTGCGCGTAGTCACACGGGAGTCTCAGCAGGGCGAGCCGCACTCGCCCGCAACAGGAGGTCTGCGATGCGCCTGGACGATGTGCACACGATTGGACTGGTCGGCGGCGGGGTCATGGGCGGGGGCATCAGCCAGGTCATGGCCCTCGCCGGGTACCGGGTGATCTGCCGCGACATCGGCGACGAGGTGCTCGCGAAGACGCGCGAGACGATCCTCAACACGCGCTTCGGCATCCGCCGCGCGGTCGAGATCGGGAAGCTCGACTCCACGCAGGCCGAGGCGGCGATCTCCAACCTCAACTTCACGACCAACGTGAACGACCTCGCGGAGTGCGACTTCATCATCGAGGCGGTCCCGGAGAACCTCGAGCTGAAGCAGCGGGTGTTCAAGGAGCTCGACGCGATCGTGAAGCCGGAGGCGGTGTTCACCTCGAACACCTCGGGCTACGTGATCTCCGAGATCGCGCGTGACGTCTCGGACCAGCGCCGGACGCAGTTCGCGGGCATGCACTACTTCAGCCCGGTGCCGGCGATGAAGGCCCTCGAGGTGATCTTCATCCCGGACGTGACCACGCCGGAGACCACGGAGTGCGTGCGCGGCGTCGGTGAGCGCGCCGGCAAGATCGTCTCGATGGTGCGCGACACGCCGGGAACCTACGGGTTCCTCGTGAACCGCATCTACGCCGCCGCACGTCGCGAGGCGGACAAGATCCTCGAAGAGGGCATCGCCTCGGAGGACGACATCGACAAGGGGATGAAGTTCGGCCGCAACTGGCCGGTGGGGATCTACGAGAGCCGGAACTCGACGCGCCAGGGCTGGCTCTAGCGCCTCGGGGCTGCGCGCCTCGAGGGATCGCGAGGGGATCTCGGTTCGTGCGCTCGAGGTCGGCGGGCCCTTCGACTTCGCTCAGGGCGAACGGGGTAGGCGGGCTCGGTCGTGCTCGATTCGGTCCTTCCTCGATGGCGAGTGTGGTTCGCCAGGCTCACCACGAACGGATGACGGCACCCCGAACGGATGGGAGCGCGCGCTCGGGCCTCGAGGGAACTCGGTTCGTACGCTCGAGGTCGGCGGGCCCTTCGACAGGCTCAGGGCGAACGGGGTAGGCGGCAGGCCGGTGCTCCGCGCTAGGGTTTCGAGTTGTCCCAGCTCGCGATGTGGCGCGGGGTGATGCGGAGGAGCGGGCGGCCGCCTCGGTTTTCCGTGGGGAGCTCGGCCTCGGGGACGCCGCGCTTGCGAGCGGCCTCGCGCTGGAGCTCGAGGACCTGCGCCTGGTCCTCGACGAGCTCGCCGTCGCCCTCGATAACCACGCCCTTGAGGTCCCGCATGCCCTCGCCCTCGTCGATGACGAAGCACACCTTGGCGTCGCGGCGTACGTTCGCGAGGCGCTGGCCGCGCATGTTGAGGTAGACGTGGTCGCCGACGCGGAAGTAGCCGAGGGGCACGACGTGCGGATAGCCGTTGCGTCCGTTCGTCGCGAGGCGGCCCCAGCGGGGCCCCTTGTCGAGGTAGGCGTTGACCTCGTCGCGCGTCATCTCTGCCATCGGGTGGGCTCCCTCTCGGGTGCTCGTGTGCTCGGTGTGTGCGCGGGCTACTCGCGGAGGAGCTCCGCGATGACCTCGGCGGTGGGGGGTGGAGGCGCCGCGTCCTTGTACCGTTCGAGGCGCCGGTAGAGGGCCGACGCCGCCTCGTGGAAGCCGGAGGGCAGCCCGGCGGCGGCAAAGGTCGCGGCGATCTCGTCCATCTCGCCGACGTAGCGCCAGGCCTTCGGCACGGCCGCGCCGATCATGCGCTCGTGGTCGCGCGCGAGGCGACCCTCCCTGCGCGCCCACTCCTCGAGGAGCGCGTCGTGCACGCCCTCGTGGGTGGCGAGGGCAAGGATGCCGGCCACGAGGGCCGCGCTGCCCTTTGAGTAGGCGGCGTACGCCATCTTCAGCGCGGAGGCGGCGCCCACCGGTCCGTCGAGGACGCTCGTCTCGAGCGGGCTGCCCTCGAAGACGGCGGCGACCTCGGCGGCGCGTTCACCGGAGAGGTAGAGGCGAGTGGTGCCCGCGCGCCAGGCGGGGCCTCCGATGATCCCGCCGTCGACGAGCTGCGCGCCTGCCTCGGCGAGGACGTCCGCGATGCGCCGCGTGCGGTCGGGGGAGATGGCGTTCGCGTCGAGGTAGAGCCGCGCGTAGCCACGCGTCGCCACCTCGCGCGCCACGTCCTCGGCGGCGTGGGGCGGGCAGACGCTGATCACGAGGTCGGCCACCTCGAGGGCGCGCGTGAGGCTCTCGATGTCCTCGAGGCCCGCGCTGACGGCGCGCGCCCGGGTGTCGGCGCTGCGCCCCTCGGAGGCCCATACGACTCGAGCGTTGCCCGCCGCGGCCGCGCCGACGCTCGTGCCCATGGCGCCGGGGTGCAGCAGTGCGACCGTCCGGATGATGTTGCTCAGGGTGCCCTCCTGCCCGCCTGCCCTCGGCGGGCCGGGGTGAGGCGTTCGGTCGTAGCGGCTCGGATAGTATCCACCACGGCGGGGCAGCGCAGCGAGGCGCAGCGCAGTGAGGGACAGCGCAGCGAGGCGGGCATGGCGGACGACCTGGCCGGCATCGAGATCCCGGAGGGGCCCGAGGCGATCACGGCCGCGTGGCTGACGCGCGTGCTCCACGCCACGGGCCAGCTCGAGGTGGCGGCGCGCGTGGCCGCCCTCGAGGTGCGCGTGTTCGGCGCGGACCGCGGCATCGGCGGACAGGTCGCGCGGTTGACCCCGGTGTACGAGGGCAACGCCGACCTCGCGCCCGCGACGCTCGTCGCCAAGCTGCCGAGCGCCCTCGACGTGACGCGCGGGGGCGGGCGCTTCCTGCGCCTGCCGGAGCGCGAGGTACGCCTCTACTCGGAGCTGGCGCCCGGGCTGCCCCTCCGCACGCCGCACTGCACGTTCGCCGCCGTCGATGACGCCGGGGACGCCTTCGTGATCCTGATGGAGGACCTCGGAGGCGCGCGGGCGGGGGACGACCTCCTCGGGGTGAGCGACGACGATGTGCGCACGGCGGTGCGCGCCCTCGCGAGGCTGCACGCGGCCTGGTGGGAGAGCCCGGCGCTCGGGGTGATCGAGTGGTTGCCCTCGATCGCGGCGCGCGCCGGCACGTGGCAGCGCCTGTTCACCCTCGCATGGCGCGAGGTGCGCGACGGAGAGTCGCCCGACCTCTACGGGGTGCTGCCGCCGGGCAGCGGGCCGGTCGCGGAGCTCCTCGTGAGGCGGGGCGCCGAGGTGTACGAGCGGCTGGCGCGCGCCCCCTCGACGCTGCTGCACGGCGACTTCCGCCTCGACAACCTGTTCTTCGACCTGCCGGACGGCTCGCCGCTGGCGGCGATCGACTGGTCGAACGCGATGCAGGGGCCCGGCCCGTACGACCTCGCGTACCTGCTGGCGGTCGGTCTGCCGCCGGCACGCCGGCGCGCCCTCGAGGAGGATCTGCTCGCGAGCTACCTCGAGGGGCTGCGGGCCGGGGGCGTCGAGGGCGACCTCGGGTGGTGCCGGGACGCGTACCGCCTGGCGTTCCTCGAGCCGTTCATGCGCATGCTCTTCCTGCTCGTGCGCGGCCACGCCGAGGGCGGGGGCGGACGCCCGGGGCAGGTGCTGTCCCAGCTCGTGCACCGCTCGGCGATCGCCGCGCTTGACCTCGAGAGCGCGTCACTCATCGAGGGCGCCGCGGGCCGCTAGCGCACGATCACGGCGCCCTGCATCCACGGGTGCACGCGGCACGAGTACCCGTACGTGCCCGGCTCGTTGAACGTGCGCCCCCAGGCCAGCCCCTCGGTGACGTAGCCCGAGTCGAACAGCCCGGCCGTCGAGGTGATGGTGTGGGGTTGCGGGTCCATGTTGACCCACGTGACGGACCCGGTCGCGGCGATCTCCACCTCGACGGGGAACGACTGGCTGCGGATCGCGATGGTCCTCGAGGGCGCGACCGTAGGCGTCGGGGGCGGCGTGGGCGAGGCCGTCGGCGGGGCCGTGGGCACCGGCGTCGGAACAGGGGTCGCGGCCGGCGAGGGCGTAGGCGCGGGACTCGGGGAGGCGGTCGGTGGCCGGGGTGTGGCGCTCGCGGTGGGCGAGGCGGTCGGAGTCGCCTCGGGCGTGGGCGTCGAGGGCTCCACGGTCAACTCGGGAGACGGTGGCGGGCCCGCGGCCTGGACCGGGGGTGTCGGCGTGATCTCGCGAGTGCCGCTGACGGTGGTCCCCGCGATCGGCGGGCTCACGCACGCACCGAGCACGGCCGCGGCCACCACGATGGCAGCCGCCAGGCTCACGCGCCGGCGCAGCTCGCTGCGCGTCTCTGTTCGCATCCGCTGCGTGGACATCGGGGCACTCCTCGCCCGTCATCGCCCGTCGTTCGAGCCCGGTCAGATCACATGGTCGTCAGCCATCGTATCCACGGCGCCAGGCTCCGTTCCGCGGTCGTTCACGATCCAGCCGTGACAGGTTCGGTACGAATCGATTACGGGCGGACTGGACGGCGCGGTCACGAGGCGGTGCTGCGCGCCTCGGCGGCAGCGATGCCCTCGGCAAGGATGTTCCCAAAGACGGGGCCGTATGTCGCGCGCCGAACGACCCCCTCCGGGTCAATGAAGAACGTCGAGGGGAGCCCGCGGACACGGTAGCGCTCGGCGACCTCGCCGGTCTCGTCGAAGGCGACCGGGAACGTGACGCCCATCTCGTTGATGAACGCCTCCGCCGGCGCGCGCGCATCGAGGGCCAGCACGTTCACCGCGAGGATCACCGGGCCCTGCCCGGCCGCGTGCGAGGCGTACTCGCGCTGGAACTCGGGCATCTCCTCGCGGCACGGCCCGCACCAGGAGGCCCAGAAGTTGAGCACCACGACGCGGCCACGGTACGCCGAGAGCTGCACGGGGGGCACTTCACCCCTCGCCATCAGCACGAAGTCGGGGGCGGGCCCACCGACCTCGACGCTGAGGGTGTCGAGGGGACCGAGCGCGTGCCGTCCGGGCAGGTCGCCGCCCGACCTCGCGAGTTGCTGGCGCGCGAACAGCCCCACGACCACGATCACGAACGCGGCGGCGATCGTGTGCCGGATCAGGCGGTTGCGGTCGTATCCGAGCACGGTTGCCCTCTCACGTCCGCCCACGATGATCGCGCTCCGCGGCGCCTGAGAACAGGCCACCGCGGCACTACCCCTCGCACACCGCCGCCGCTTAGGATTCGTGGGCATGGCTGCCGACATCGATGGGTCCGCGCTCGCCCGAGCCGCGACGCTGCTGGCGGACGCGCGCCACGCGGTCGTCCTCGCGGGTGCGGGGATGTCAAAGGAGTCCGGCATCCCCACCTTCCGAGGCGACGGTGGGCTGTGGACGGTCCGCGGCGAGCCGCCGCTGAACCAGTACGAGACGTTCTCGATGGACCCCCGGCGCTGGTGGGAACGCCGCCTGGAGCAGGAGCGCCACGCCGACGAGTTCGCGGTCGCCATCGAGGCGGCCGAGCCGAACCCGGGGCACGTCGCGCTCGCGCAACTCGAGGCGCTGGGCGCGGTCGCCCACGTCATCTCGCAGAACATCGACAACCTGCACCGGCGCGCCGGGCAGCGCGCGCTCACCGAGATCCACGGCAACCGGATGTGGATGCGCTGCGTCTCCTGCGAGACGCGCTGGCCTCGGGCGGAGTTCCCCGTGGATCCCGAGGCGTTGCCGCCACGCTGCGCGCAACCCGGCTGCGGAGGCATCGTCAAGGGCGACACGGTGATGTTCGGGGAGCCCATTCCGCCCTCGGCGCTGCACCAGTGCGCCCTCGAGACCGCGCAGGCCGACCTCTTCCTCAGCGTGGGCACCTCGGCGGTGGTCTACCCGGCGGCCCAGTACCCGATCTCGGCCGCGCAGCGAGGCGTCCCGCTCATCGAGATCAACCCGGAGCCCACGCCCCTCACCCCCCTCGCTGCCGTGGTCCTGCGTGGGGCCTCCGGCGCGATCCTGCCTGCCCTCGTGGAGGCCGTACGCGACGCTCGCGCCCGTGGCGGTGAGACCTCACACAGCTAGCGTGCCGTTCGACGGACCCGTTCGGAAGGACACCTCGTGACCAGTCTCATGCTCGGAATCCTGATCGGCACGCCCGAGGGACTGCTCGAGCTCATCCCCGGCGACACGCCCCATCGGCGGATCCAGGGCGCCATCGACGCGATCGACTACCGCGGCGACATGGCCCTCGCGGCCGGGCCGGAGGCAGGCGCGTGGCTGCACCTCGGCAAGGCGTGGACCAGGCTCGAGCTCGATCCCGCGCTGGCTCCCGAGGGGGCGCGCGTGCGCGCGGTGCGCATCGGCAAGGCGGGCGAGCTCTACCTCGGCCTCGAGCCCGCCGGGCTGCTGGTCTCGCGCGACCGAGGGGGGTCGTGGGTCAGCATCGAGGGGGTGCGCGCGCTCCTCAAGCACGAGCGCAGCGTGAAGACGCCCCCGGGCGCCAGCGCGCCGTATGTCTCGGGCATCGTGTTCCCCGACGAGGGCGTCGTGGCGGGCATCGCCGGGGCCGGCGCGTGGGGCTCGCGAGACGTGGGCCAGACCTGGATGCGGCGCGCGGACGGCCTCGACCCCATGGTGCGCCGCCTCTGGGACCACCCGGAGCGGGGTGACCGCCTGTACGCGGTCGCCGACTCCGGCTACTACCGCACCGATGACGGCGGGTTCTCCTGGGTGCAGTCCGTGAACGGTCTCGACCGCTCGCACGCGGTGGACATGGCGGTGATCCCCGGGGCCCCGGACCACCTCATCCTGAGCGTGGCGCGCAAGGCGAACGGCGACGAGGGCGCGCTGTTCCGCTCGATCAACGCGGGGCTGAGCTGGGAGCGCATGGCGCTCGGCAAGCGCGACGAGTTCGCGCGCGCACCCCTCGTGACGCGCGTGTGGGACTCCGAGGACACGCTGTTCGCCCTCGCCGAGGGGGTGTGCTGGGGCTCGCACGACGGCGGCAAGAGCTGGCTCGAGCTCGCCTCGGGACTGCCGAGCCGGGCGCACGTGCTGGTGGGTGCGCTCTAGGCACGTGCGCCCGGCCCGCAGCAGCCCTCGAGGGGTCCCCGCCCACACCTCGATACACCTCGATACAGCTCGATACACCTCGACACTACGTGCGTACTCAGGGGCTAGGGTGTAGGGAATGCCGCTGTTACACTTCGCCACTCACGAGGCACCTCGCGTGTCTCATCCCACCTCGCCCTCTCAGCCCTGAAGGACGCCACATCGATGGCTGGCGCACATCGCATGAACGAGACCTCGATCGAGGCGAATGGCCTCCAGTTCCAGTACCAGGAGTGGGGCGACGCGCGCAGCCGCCACGCTGTGGTCCTGCTGCACGGCTACGCCGAGACCAAGGCCGCGTGGGAAGAGACCGCGGTAGACCTCGCTCGCGAGTACCGCGTGATCGCCCTCGATCAGCGCGGTCATGGACGCAGCCAGCGCGCCCCCGATCGCGACTACTCGCGCGCCACGCAGGTCGAGGACCTCGAGGCGATCATCGGGGCGCTGGGGCTGCGCAGCGTGACCATCGTGGGGCACGGCATGGGCGGCGCCAACGCGATCTGCTACGCGGCGGAACACCCCGACATCGTCAGCGCGCTCATCCTCGTGGAGACCGCCCCCGAGGTCCTGCGCTCGGGCATCGAGAACCTGCGCCGGCTCCTCGTCACGGCGCCCAGCGCCTTCGACTCCGTCGAGGAGGTCGCGGGCCTCATCCGCGAGGCCTACCCGTACACGTCGCAGGAACAGGCCGACCGCCGTGCGCGCGCCTCGATCAGCCCGACCCCGGACGGCGCGTACGTGTGGGACTTCGACCCGGTGTTCCGCGACTCCTCGGCGCGTCCCCCCGAGCCGGACCCGGGGCAGCGCCGTCTCTCGGACCTCTGGGACAGCGTGGACCGGATCCAGTGCCCGGTGATGATCGTCCGCGGCTCGGAGACCGACATGCTCACCTCGGAGGCGGTGCAGCGGCTGCACCGGCGCATCCCGGGCTCGCGCGTGTCGCTCATCGAGGAGGCGGGGCATTCGGTGCCGACGGATCAGCCGGCGATGCTGGCGCTGACCATCCGCGAGTTCCTCCAGAGCCTGTCCGGGGCGCTGATCTAGCGCCCGTTCCTCGAGGCCGGCGGGCGTCGGTTCATCGGATCTGCGTTCGCGCATCGACGGGTACCCACGGCCCTTCTCGGATGGTGGACGGCCCCCGGGCCGGTTACCCGCCCGCCCACCCCTTTTCATGCGCGGGGCTGCGCCCCTCGCGCTCCCCGGTGTGGTGCTTCGCTTCGCCGTCATCCGTTCGTGGTGAGCCCCGCCGTCATCCGTTCGTGGTGAGCCTGGCGAACCACACACGCCGTCCTCGGGAAGCCCGAATCGAGGATCCCGCCTCCGAGCCTCCGCCTGTATCCGTTCGTGGTGAGCCTGGCGAACCACATCCGCCGTCCTCGAGAGGCACGAATCGTGGGTCGGCTGTGGACGGCGGGCCCTTCGACAGGCTCAGGGCGAACGGGGGTAGGCGGCGCTCACCACGAACCGATGAGGCGGACGGACGGTGGGAGTCCTCGATTCGGGCCGGCCCATGACGGCGTGTGTGGTTCGCCAGGCTCACCACGAACGGGTGAGGGCGGGGGTTGGGTGTGCTCGGAGGGTGGTGGATTCGTGGGCTTCGAGGTCGGCGGGCCCTTCGACAGGCTCAGGGCGAACGGAGGAAGGCGACGCTCACCACGAACGGATGACGGCGAAGCCGGCTCGGAGGGCTCGATTCGGACTCCAGGAGGACGGCGTGTGTGGTTCGCCAGGCTCACCACGAACGGTGAGGGCGGGGGTTGGGTGTGCTCGGAGGGTGGTGGGTTCGGGGGCTTCGAGGTCGGCGGGCCCTTCGACAGGCTCAGGGCGAACGGGGGA
Organism: Dehalococcoidia bacterium; assembly: GCA_020845735.1. Taxonomy (GTDB): domain Bacteria; phylum Chloroflexota; class Dehalococcoidia; order UBA2979; family UBA2979; genus RBC038. The sequence goes on along the minus strand of JADLFF010000041.1, from coordinate 15,504 downwards.
ACACGAGGTCCATCCACCGGTGCTCGATGGCGGCGTCGAGGAAGATGGCGTCGCGGGCGCGGTAGCCGAGGCGCTCGTAGAACGGGATGGCGTGCAGCTGCGCGCCGAGGGTGATGCCGCCGAAGCCTCGCGTCCGCGCCTCCGCCTCGAGGGCGCGCATCACGGCGCGGCCGACGCCGTGGCCGCGCTCCTCCGCGAGGACGGCGACGCGGCCGATGTGGGCGTGCTCGTCCCGGGCGTACTCGAGCAGCAGGCGGCCGGTACCGACGGGTCGCCCGTCCCGCCTCGCGAGGACGTGCACGGCGCTGGTGACCCGCGCCGGGTCGCCGTCGTGGCGGTCGATCTCCTCGGCCTCCGGGACGCGCTGCTCCTCGATGAACACGCGCCGCCGGATCTCGAGGGCGCGCGCCATCTCCTCGGCGCTCCGCACGAGGGCGACCTCGACGCCGGCGGGGTCCTCGGAGGGTGTCACGGCCGAGGGCGCACGGGGGTCGCGAGGACGGGGGGCAGCGTGAACAGGGTCGCCTCGAAGGGGCGGCGCTGCACCAGCGCGGTCGCCGGCGCGTCGCAGCCGAGGTCGATGCGCACGATGCCCTGCTCGGTGATCCCGACCGCGCGGCCCGTGCCGTCGGGCTGCGCGAACACGGCCACCCAGCGTCCGTCCGGGAAGTACTGCGACTGCTCCTTCGGGCCCTCGATGACGGCGTAGAGGCGCAGCGGCACGTTCGCCACGTTCGGCACGCTGCCCGACTGGTACAGCCTCGGGAGGAACTGGGCGAGGCGCTCCGGCAGCACGTGCTCACCCTCGCAGACCGAGGTGGGGAACACCTCGATGGGGGTGTTCGGCGTCGCGCCGGGCTTGACGCTGCAGGGCGGCGGCCCGCCCATGCCGGGTGCGTTCTGGCACTGCGTCGTGAGGGGCACCACCATCTGGCGGATGCGCGCGATGTCCTGCGCGAGGACCGTCTCCACCACCACGTCGACGACGGGGTAGCCGCTGGTGGTGACCGGCGGGTGCATCGCCGGCACGAACGTGCGCGGCTCGATGGCGGGGAGCCCTCGGATGTCCGCGCTGAGCTGTACCCACTCAGCACGGTGGACGATCCACCCGGTGTCGGCGACGGCGAGCCACTGGCTGTCCGGCGATCGACCGGCGATGCCCACGTCGTCATCCGGCTGCAGCAGGCCGATCGCGGCGCCGGTCGTCGAGGGGGCGGCGCGGACGTTGAGGTTGTCCGTCGTGATCCGCGCGCGCGCCACGACTGGGTACGCAGCGGCCACAGGCCACGGCGGTGGGGTCGGCGAGGGCGTGGCGGAGGCCGAGGAGCCGCCCGCCTGCTCCCCCGCGGCAGGGGTGACCGACGCGCCCTCGGGCGGCGTGTCGCCTCCACAGGCGGCAAGCAGCAGGACCAGGGCAGCGAGGACGCCGGGCAGGCCTCGACGCGCGGTGCGCCCGAGGACGCCCGTCGCCACTAGAGGACCCCGTGGCGCGTCAGCAGCTCCGTCGCGAGCAGCAGGTGGAGGTCGCGGCGGCGGTACTCGGGCTGCTCCATCTGCCCCATCTCGACGAGGATCGCGGTCGTCCCCGGCACGTGGGTGCCGATACTGAGGGACGACGTGCTGCGGCCTCCGGGCTGCGTCCCGCCGAGGCCTGGCGGGGGCGTGGCGTTCGGCGCGGGCTGCGGGAGGCGTCCGCGGAAGGTCAGCTCCTCGCGCGCCGTGATGCGCGTGTTCACCGCCTCGACGGCGTCACGCACGAACACCTCGGTAAGCGGGCCGTCGCCCTTCGTGACGGTCTGCCCGATGAAGGCGGTGCCCGAGTTCGCGCCGCGCTCGAGGTAGAAGCCCCACGACTCGTGCATGTCGAGGACGAGGTCGACCTGGAACTCGCGCACCACGTCGATGATCGCCGAGGCCATCCGCGACATCGGCAGCAGCCCGTCCGCCGCTCCGGGGTACGAGCGGTTGAGGTCGCCGAGGTCGGGAAGGGTGCGCTCGAAGATGCGCGTGGCGACGACGTTGGCGCGCGGGATGACGAGGAGACTCCCGGCCGCCGGCTCCCAGTCGGCCACCGACTCCGCGGCGAGCCAGCCGCCGGGCTCGTTGCCGTGCACCCCGCCGAGCACGAGGACTCGAGGGCCCTCGCGGCCCGAGTGGGTGGCGACGAGCGGCGTCTGCCAGAGGGTGTCCGCGAGCAACTGACGCCGCTCGCGGCCCGCAGGCAGCGGCGGGGGCGGTCCGGCTGGCGGCGTGGGCGTCGACGGGACGTCCACGCGCGACTCGGTGGGGGTGGCCTCGGAGGGCGCGACGGGCGCCAGGATCGAGGACCCCTCGGTGGCCGGGGCGCTGCAGCCGAGGAGCGTCGCACCGCCGAGGCCGACCAGCCCCGCGCCGAGCATCCGCAGCGCATCCCGCCTCGACGGGCGCCGGGGATCGCAAAGCGCGCTCACAGGAGGCGTCCCTGTCCGCGAGGCTCCTCGGCGGTGGCCGGCGGCGGCTCCGGGGCCGCAGGCGTCGGCGGCGGCGAGACCACCTCGAGGCCCGCGGCGTGCAGCCGCTCACCGAGCATGCGCGCGTTGACGGGACCCTGGTCGTAGTTGTTGGTGTTCATGATGAGGTGGATCTCCTCCGCCTCCTCAGCCATGCGCCGGATCTTCGTGACCCACTCGTCCAGCTCGGACGAGTTGTAGTAGTAGTCGAAGCGCTCCGAGGAGGTGTTCGTGCGCGCCTCCCATGTATCGGCATTTCGACCATGGAATCGCACGAAGCCCAGCTCGGGAGTGGTGACGGCGGCGATCGGCGGCACCGAGGAGTGGAAGCCCTGGGGCTCATCGACGCAGATGTAGGCGAAGCCCAGCTCGCCGAGGTGGGCGAGCGTGCTCTCCTGGTGCTCGGCGTCCATCCAGAGGTCCGAGCGGAACTCGACGGCGGCGCGGTAGGGCCCGAGGCGGTCGCGCACCTCCTCGAGGTAGGTGAACGTGTCGGATCCGGGGAACACCCACTTCGGGAACTGGAGCACGACGACGCCGATGCGCCCGGCATCGAGGAGCGGCTTGAGGGCGTCGACGAAGGTGGACCAGCAGAGGTCGACGACCTCGGGCGGCGCTTCATCTCGATAGAACTGGCGCTTCTTCGCGAGGCGCTCCGGGAGCACCTCCTGGATGGCCTTCGGCAGGCGGATGGTGGGCGTCGGGTGCTGGGTGAACAGCGAGTAGGCCTTCACGTTGAAGAGGAAGCCGGGTGGCGTGCGCTCGACCCAGGAGCGGGTGAGCTGCTCGGTGGGGAGGCCGTAGTAGGTGGTGTCCGCCTCGACGAGGGGGAACTGCGTGGCGTAGTGGCGCAGGCGCGCCTCGGGGGTGCGCGCCTCTCGAGGGTAGAACGTGCCGGCCTCGATCAGCGGCTTGTCCGTCCACGAGGCGGTGCCGAGCTTGAGCCGCGCCATGGATCGAGCGTAGCAGGCGCATCGGACGGCGGAGTCACGCGCCTCGAGGCGCGGTCAGCCCTCGAGGGGCCGCGTGCCTGCGCGCGTTCGCTCCTCGAACGGGCCCTTCGATGCGGGCCGGGGGGAACGGATGGCGGCGCACGGACGGTGGGAATCCTCGATTCGTGTCGCCCATGACGGCGAGGGTGGTTCGCCAGGCTCACCACGAACGGATGAGGGACGGCCTCAGAGGGAAGGGGAGGCCCTTCGACAGGCTCAGGGCGAACGGAAGGGGGAGGCTCAGGGCGAACGGAAGTCGGAGAGGGTTGGCGGGTTAGTAGCTCGAGACGTCCATCTCGGGGAGGGCGCCGGTGACGGTGAACACGACGCGCTCGGCGATGTTGGTCGCGCGGTCGGCGATCCGCTCGAGGTTGTGCGCGACCCAGAGGAGGTGCGTGCACGCCTCGACGGTGGAGGGGTCCGCGATCATGATCTTGACCAGGTCGTGGTACACGGTGTCCTGGAGCCCATCGACCTCGTCGTCACGCTCACCGATCCGGTATGCGGCGTCGACGTCGCGCTCCGTGAACGCGGCAAGCGCCTCGCGCAGCATCTGGCGCGCGATGTCGGCCATCCTCGGAATGTCGACCAGCGGCTTCACGAAGGGCTCATCGCGCATCAGCAGCACGATCGAGCCATTGCCCTCGGCGTGGTCTGCCATCCGCTCCAGCTCGGCGGCAATCGCCATCACCGAGACGACCACGCGCAGGTCCGTCGCGAGCGGCGCCTGCGACGCAAGGATGTGCAGGCAGTCATTGTCGAGGCGAAAGCGGGCCCGGTTGACCTCGGTGTCATCGCGGATCACCGCCTCGGCGAGGGGTGCGTCCCGCTCGAGCAGCGCCTGCATCGAGCGCTCTATCTGGCGGTCGACCATCGCCCCCATCTCGAGCATGCCCTGCTCAAGTGCGGCTAGCTGGCGGTGGAACTCCTCGCGGGGCATCGGGTCTCCGACGTGCTACGGGGACTCAGCTGGCTAGCCGAAACGGCCGGTGATGTACGCCTCGGTGCGCTCATCGCGCGGGCTGCGGAACACGCGGTCCGTCTCGCCATACTCAACGAGATGCCCCACGAGGTCGTGCTCGGCCAGCATGAACGCCGTCCGATCCGAGACACGCGCCGCCTGTTGCAGGTTGTGCGTCACGATGACAATCGTAAAGCGCGCGGCGAGGTCGCGCATCAGGTCCTCGATGTGCTGGGTCGCGATCGGGTCCAGCGCCGAGCAGGGCTCGTCCATCAGCACAATCTCGGGCTCGATCGCGATGGTCCGCGCGATGCAGAGGCGCTGCTGCTGGCCTCCGGAAAGCGCCAGGCCTGACTCATCAAGCTTGTCCTTCACCTCGTCCCAGAGCGCCGCCTGCCGCAGCGCGTGCTCGACGAGCGGGTTGAGGTCGCCTCGGTATCCGTTGATCCGCATCCCGAAGGCGATGTTCTCTCGAATCGACTTCGGGAAGGGGTTGGGCTTCTGGAAGACCATGCCGACGGCACGACGCACCTGCACCGGATCAATGTCATCACCGAGGACGTTCACGCCGTTGATGTTGATCTCGCCGCTCGCGCGCGCGCTCGGCACCAGGTCCGTCATGCGGTTCATCGTGCGCAGGAGCGTGCTCTTCCCGCACCCTGACGGTCCGATGAGCGCCGTCACCTTGTTCCTCGGGATGCGCAGGCTCACGTCCCCCACGGCCTGCTTCTGCCCGTACCAGACACTCACGCCCTTGAGCTCGACCGCCGCATCCTGGACGGGCTCGTCGACGGGCGCTGCGAGTCCGATCGCCGCCTCGCGCTGCTGCCGTTCGACCATCTCGATCTCCGACTCGAGGTTGCTTCGAGACTCAAGTGTGGTCACTGGTTCCCTCCCCACCTCGATTCGGAGTGTAGCGAGGGAGCACGGCCCCACTGGGACCCGTTTGTTAACTCCAGTTTAGGCCTGCGTCATGCCGCCTCCAGGCCCGGTTCAACCGCCAGTCGAACAAGCGCGCTAGTACGCGCTCGTAGGCGCTAGGATCAGTCCACCTCGCCGAGGTCTCCCCTGCCGCGGAAGGATCCGTTTGGCGACCACGGCTCACGCGCCGGACTTCCCGCGGACGCTCGATGCGTACCGCGAGCGGCTGCAACGCACCTTCGGATACTCGCAGTTCCGCGGGTCGCAGGGCGATGTCCTGGACGCCCTCGCGGATCACGATGTCCTCGCGGTCATGCCGACGGGCAGCGGCAAGAGCCTGTGTTATGTGCTGCCTGCCCTCGAGGTCCGCCGCACGGTGGTCGTCTCGCCGCTGATCGCGCTGATGCAGGACCAGGTCGAGGGGCTGCGCGCCTCGGGCGTCCCCGCCGCATTCATCAACTCGCACATCGGCCGCGACGAGCAGAACGCGCGCTACCTCGAGTTCATCCGTGGCGACTCGGCGCTGCTCTACGTGGCGCCCGAGCGCTTCGCGAACGAGCGCTTCGTCGAGGGGCTGCGTCGGGCGGGCGTGCACCTCCTCGCGATTGACGAGGCGCACTGCATCTCCGAGTGGGGCCACGACTTCCGCCCGGACTACCTGGCGCTGGGCGCGGTCCGCGAACGCCTCGGGAACCCGCGCACCCTCGCGCTCACGGCCACCGCGGACGCGCGCGTGCGCGAGGACATTCGCCGCCGCCTCGGGCTGGGCGCGGACGCGATCGAGATCGTGAGCCCGATCGACCGGCCCAACCTCCGGCTTTCCGTCGTGCACGTCCCAAACGACGCGGAGCGCGACTCGTGGCTGCGCCGTTACGTCGTTGGTCGCGAGGGCGCCTCGGGGATTGTCTATGTCGGGACGCGCAAGGCGACGGAAGATGTGTCCGCCGACTTACGTCGTGTGGGCGTGCGCGCCGAGGCCTACCACGCGGGCCTCGACCGCGAGCGCCGCGCGGAGACGCAACGGCGCTTCACCCTCGGCACCACGCCGGTGATCGTGGCCACGAACGCCTTCGGGATGGGCATCGACAAGCCCGATGTGCGCTTCGTGATCCACTACCACCTCCCCGCCCGCCCCGAGGCGTACTACCAGGAGGCGGGCCGCGCGGGACGCGACGGCGACCCCGCCGAGTGCTGCCTCCTCTTCTCCTCGCGCGACCGGGCGCGCCAGCAGCACTTCATCGACCAGGCCTACCCCGACGAGCGCGCGGTACGGAACACGTGGCAGCGCTGGCTCGAGGCGAGTCGCGACCGCGGCGGTGACCTGGCCACCGAGGGCGACCGGCTCCAGGCGGACAGCGACTCGGAGGGGTACGGCGCGATCGTGGGGGCACTGCGCGACTCGGGGTTGTTGGCGCCGACGGGCTTCACGCTGCTCTCCACGGACCCGATGGCACCAATCGACACGCAGGCCATCGAGGACCGGCGCCACCAGGCGGAGTCACGCCTCGCGGAGATGATCGAGTACGCCGAGACGCCGGGCTGCCGGCGGGCCCTGCTCCGCCGCTACTTCGGCGAGCAGCCACCACCTCGATGCGAGAACTGCGACAACTGCCTGACCGACGAGGAGCCGGCGTACCCCGAGGAGCTGTACGCCTCGCTGGCCGCGATCCGTGATCGCACCGCCGCGCGCAGCGAGCGTGACGCACTCACGGTGCTCACCAGCCGCTCGATCCGCGAGATCGCGACGCGCCGCCCCGCCGATGAGTCGTCACTCCTCGAGGTGTGGGGGATGGGACCGGCCCGCGTGCGCTGGTTCGGCCGGGAGGTCCTCGCGGCGGTGACCGCGTGGGAGGCGGCCCACCCCGACGCACCGAGGCCCACCCGCGCCACGCCGAGGACGCCGCGCCTCCTCGAGCGGGACCGCGGCAGCGTGGCACCTCGCACGAACGACCCGGCCGCCACGGAGCTGTATCGCCGCCTCCGCGAGTGGCGTGCGGAGCGCGCTCGCACCGAGGGCGTCCCGGCGTACACGGTCTTCTCCGACCGCACGCTCCGCGACCTGGCCGCGACGCGCCCTCGCGACGTGGCCGGCCTGCTCCAGACCTGGGGCCTCGGCTCCTCGAGGGTGGCCCGGTTCGGCGCGGAGTTGCTGGCGGTCATCGCGGCGGACTGACGTTCGGACGGTGGCACGGCACCCCCTCGAGGGGTACCCTGCATCAGCCGAACACGACTATTCCCCTCCAATTAATAGGTCTTATGCCCCCGAACGAGACGCGCCTGCCGAGTCCCGCCTACCCCACGATGGGTGGGGTGACGGCCGCAGTGAACCCCGAGCCTGCGCTCCCCGAGGCCGTGCTCCCCGAGCCTGCCCCCGTCGCGGCGCGCCCGCACGCCGCGACGCTCGCGGTCGCATGGCTGCGCACAGCCCTCGGTGGGGTGCTGGTCCTCCTGCTCTTCGTGCTGGCACTCAAGTTGCTCGCGGCCTCGGCATCCGCCGTGAGCGCCGTGCTCCGCCAGTTCGAGGTGGAGGGCGTGGTCAACTTCGTGGGCTTCGGCTGGCTGCTCGCCTACGGAGCGCTGTCCGGCTCGCCGGTCGCGGCCCTGTCGCTGTCGCTCCTCGATGGTGGTGCGGCAAGCCCCTCCGAGGCGCTGGCGATGCTTGCCGGGTCGCGGCTCGGCGCCTCGATGGTGGTGCTGGTGGTCGGGTTCGTCTCCTACCTCCTCGGGAGGCGGCGGCCGGACGGCATCTACATCGGCGTCGTGGCGCTGCTCACGACAGCCGCGATCTACATCCCGGCCACCTTCGTCGCGGTCGAGCTGCTGGCGAGCGGGGTCCTCGATGGACCCGCGCGCGCGATTCCGAACGGCTGGACGGAGGCCCCGAGCGCCCTCGTGAACCCGGTGGTGCACGCGATCGACGCGCGGCTCCCGGGTGCGCTCGTGTTCATCCTCGGCGTCACGACGCTCCTCGGCGCGTTCGCGCTCTTCGACCGGCTGCTCCCGAACCTCGACCCGCCGTCACCGAGGTTCGAGCGGATGTCGCGGCACTTCGCGGCGCCGCGCTCGATGTTCCTCTTCGGCGCGCTCGTCACCTCGATCACGATGTCGGTGTCGCTGTCGGTGACGATCCTGGTGCCGCTGGCCCTGAAGCGGATCGTGCGCCGCGAGTACGTGGTCCCCTACGTCATGGGCGCGAACATCACCACCTTCATCGACACGCTGTTCGCGGCACTGCTGGTCAACGCGCGCGAGGCGCCCGCGGTCGTCCTCGCCGAGATGCTGTCGGTCACGCTGGTGTCGCTCGTGATCCTCGGCGTGGCGTACGGGCCGTTCGCGCGGCTCATCCTGGCGAGCGCGCACCTGGTATCGAGCGAGCGTCGATGGCTGGCGACCTTCCTCGTGGTGTTCGTGGGGACGCCGCTGGTGCTGATGGCGCTCTAGCCGTTCGGCCCGCTCCCGAGGGCGGTGCGGACGACCTCAGCGGTTCGAGCGCACCTCCGGCGCAAGCCCGGGGGCGCTCGATTCGGACCTCACGATGACGGCCGTGTGGTTCGACAGGCTCATCACGAACGGGAGACGCGCGACCCTCCGCGGAGGTCCAGGGACGGCGGGGAATCCGGGCGCCTGCGACTTCGCTCCGCGACTTACGAGGCGGCCTCGACCATGTCGGTCCAGCAGGAAGGACGTGGAATCGGGAGGCCGTCGGTGCGCATCCCATCGAGGTGGAGCGCGATCGCCTCGCGAATGTGTCGTTCGACCTCGGCGCGGGTGCGCCCGGTGGCCACGCACCCCGGTAGGTCCGGCACGTAGGCGGCGAAGTTCGTCCCGGCCTCCTCGAACACGACTGCGTACTTCACGATGTCTGACCCTCCCAGAGACCGGCCTGACGGAGGATGCTCCTCCACGTTCCAGGCGGAAGGTCGTGGCTTCGAGCTCCCGCAACCGTCACGAGACCTCGCTTCGTTGGGTGTCCGAACTGGCGATGGCTACCCCGCACTCTGACGACGGACCAGCCGTCAGCCTCGAGCAGGCGAATAGCGTCCCGTACCTTCGGCACGGCCGAACGATACTGCCGGGGCAGCTACGGGCCAGCGCATCAGTTTCTCACCTCCGCGAGGGCGGCGCGGGCGGCCTCGATGGTGGCGTCGATGGCGGCTTCGTCGTGGGCGAGCGACACGAACCAGGTCTCGAACTGCGACGGCGGGAGCAGCACGCCTCGATCCAGCATGGCGGCGTGGAAGCGCGCGAACGCGGCCGTGTCGCTCGTGCGCGCCTCGGCGTAGTTCCGAGGTAGCGCGCCCCGGAAGAAGGGCGTGAGCAGCGATCCGACGCGCGCCACGGAGAGCGCCACGCCGGCCTCGGAGGCGGCGCGCTCGAGGCCGGTCGCGAGGCGTGCGCCCAGCTCCTCGAGGCGTGCGTACGCCCCCTCGATGTCCGCGAGCGTGTCGAGGGTGGCGATGCCCGAGGCCATCGCGAGCGGGTTCCCGGAGAGCGTGCCCGCCTGGTAGACGGGGCCGACGGGCGCCATGCGCTCCATCAGCGCTCGGGAGCCGCCGTAGGCGCCGACGGGCAGGCCGCCGCCGATCACCTTGCCGAGGGCGGTGAGATCTGGGCGTACGCCGAACTTCGCCTGAGCGCCGCCACGCCCGACGCGGAAGCCCGTGATCACCTCGTCAAAGACGAGCAGCGCGCCGTGCTCGTCACAGAGCGCGCGCAGGCCCTCGAGGAAGCCGGGCGCCGGCTCGACAAGGCCCATGTTCCCGGCGATTGGCTCGACGATGACGCAGGCGATCGCGGCGGGGTGCGCCTCGAGGGCCGCGCGCACGCCCTCGAGGTCGTTGTACGGGGTGACGAGGGTCTGTGCGGCGAACGCGGCAGGCACGCCCGGCGAGTCCGGCAGCCCGAGGGTGGCGACGCCCGAGCCGGCCGAGGCGAGCAGCCCGTCGGCGTGGCCGTGGTAGCCGCCGTCGAACTTCAGGATGAGGTCGCGGCCGGTGGCGGCCCGCGCGAGGCGGAGTGCGGTCATCGTCGCCTCGGTGCCCGAGGAGACGAAGCGCACCATCTTGATGGACGGCACCGCCTCGATCACGCGTGCGGCGAGGTCTGCCTCGGCCTCGGTGGGCGCGCCGAACGAGGTGCCCCGGCCCGCCGCGTCGCGGATCGCGGCGACCACCGAGGCGTGCGCGTGGCCGAGGATGAGCGGCCCGAACGAGCAGACGTAGTCGATGTACTCGTTGCCATCGACATCGGTGACGCGGGCGCCTGCTCCGGAAGCGATCACGACGGGCTCGCCGTCCACGCCTCGATAGGCGCGCACGGGGGAATCGACGCCGCCCGGGAGCAGCCCTCGGGCGCGCGCCATCACCTCGCGGGAGCGTGCGTGGGCAAGGGTCGCGGGCGGGAGGGTCACGCGCGGCCCTCGGTGAGCCAGCGTGCGGCCTCCTTGGCGTGGTACGTGATGATGATGTCGGCGCCCGCGCGCCGGATCGACGTCAGCGTCTCGAGGACGATGCGGTCCTCGTCGAGCCAGCCCTGCTGCGCGGCGGCCTTCACCATCGCGTACTCGCCGGACACGTTGTAGGCGGCCAGCGGGAGGTCGGTCTGCGCGCGGACGCGCGCAATGACATCGAGGTAGGCGAGCGCGGGCTTCACCATCACGATGTCCGCGCCCTCCGCCTCGTCGATGGCGATCTCGCGGAGGGCTTCCCGCGCGTTGGCGGGGTCCATCTGGTAGCCGCGCCGGTCCCCGAACTGCGGCGCGGAGTCGGCGGCCTCGCGGAACGGGCCGTAGTACGCGGAGGCGTACTTGGCGCTGTAGGCCATGATCGGCAACGCCTCGTGGCCCGCGCCGTCGAGGGCTTCCCGGATCGCGGCGACGCGCCCGTCCATCATGTCGGAGGGCGCGATGATGTCGGCGCCCGCGTCGGCGAGGCTCACGGCCATCCTCGACAGGAGGTGGAGCGAGGGGTCGTTGTCCACCTCGCCGGTCGGGGTGAGCAGGCCGCAGTGGCCGTGGTCGGTGTATTCGCAGAGGCAGACGTCGGCGACGACGACGAGCTCGGGGTCGGCGCGCTTCAGGACGCGCGTCGCCTGCTGGACGATGCCGGTGTCCGCGTAGCCCTCGGTGCCCTCCGGGTCCTTCGAGGCGGGGATGCCGAACAGCAGCACGGCGCGGACGCCCAGCTCGCGGAGCTCGGACGCCTCGCGCTCGAGCTGGTCGAGCGACAGTCGCGACTGCCCGGGCATCGAGGTGATGGGCTGGCGCACGTCGACGCCGTGCGTCACGAAGAGCGGGTAGATGAACGTCGCGGGGTCGAGGCGCGTCTCACGCACGAGGCCGCGCAGCGCGGCGCTCCGTCTCGTGCGGCGCGTGCGCTCGAAGCTCCCGAGCTCGCGTCCGATGTGGATGGTCATCGCTGTGGTCCTTCCTCGACCGCCCCGAGTGCCTCGCAGGGTGCGGTCTGGCGCGCGTCGCTGAGCGCCTCGCGCGGTGCTGTCTGGCGCGTGGCGCTCAGCGCCTCGCGCAGAGCCGTCACCAGGCCCGGCACGGTGTGCACCTCGGCTTCACGAGCCACCTCGAGGCCCGCGGCGCGCGTGGTCTCCGAGGTGGCGGGGCCGATGCTGACGACGCGTGCGGCCGCGAGGCCGGCGCGCGCCTCGATGTCCTCACCGAGCACGGTGAGCAGGTTACGCACTGTGGACGACGAGGTGAACGCCACGGCGTCGATCTGCCGCGCGCGCAACAGCGCGAGCGCCTCGGGCGGCGCCTCGGCAGGCGCGGCCGCGACGTAGAGCGTGACCTCGTCGACGGTGGCGCCTGCCGCGCGCAGCCCCTCGAGGAGCACGGCACGCCCGCCTTCGGCGCGGAGGACGAGGACGCGCGCGCCCTCGATGCCCTCCATGCCCGCGCCGACCAGCGCCTCCACGACGCCCTCGCCGACCGCCTCGGCAGGCACGAGGTCGGCGACCAGCCCGCGCGCGAGCAGGGCCCGCGCCGTGGCGTCGCCGATCGCGAGGATGCGCGCACCGGCGAACGCGCGCGCGTCGAGGCCCTCCCCGCGCAGCGCCTCGAGGCCCGCGTCCACCCCGTTCGCCGAGGTGAACACGACCCAGCGATAGGCGCGCGCACGCAGTGCCTCGGCGGCCGCATGCAGCGCGGGCTCGTCGACGCGGCGCTCGAGCTCGAGCGCGGGGAGCACGACGGGGTGCCCGCCCTCAGACTGGACGGCGCTCGCCAGCGTCGAGGCCTGCGCGCGCGTCCTTGTGATCAGCACGCGCTTCCCGGCAAGCGGGCTCGCCGCCGCCTCGAGGGCAGGCCGGAGGCCGACGACCTCGCCGACGACGAGCAGGGACGGGGCGCCGATGCCCGCCTCGAGGGCCACGCGCGCGATCTCATCGAGGCGCGCGGTGACCACGCGCTGTCGAGGGGTGGCGGCAGCATGCACCAGCGCGGCGGGCGTCGAGGGGTCGCGTCCCGCCTCGATGAGCGCGCCGGCGATCGCGCCGAGGCGGCCCACACCCATGAGGACGACGAGGGTGTCCCCGCCTCGAGCGTGGCGCGTCCAGTCGACGGCGGTCTCGGGCTTGGTGGGGTCCTCGTGGCCGGTGACAACGACGAAGGACGAGGCGACGTTGCGATGCGTGATCGGGATGTGCGCGAGGGCGAGCCCGGCGATCGCCGAGGTGACGCCGGGGATCTCGGTGCAGGTGAGCCCGGCCTCGGCCAGCGCGAGCGCCTCCTCGCCGCCCCGCCCGAAGACGTAGGGGTCGCCGCCCTTGAGGCGCACCACGCGCTTCCCGGCACGCGCGTGCTCGACGAGCGTGGCGTTGATCTCGTCCTGGGTCATCGCGTGGTTGCCGGCGGCCTTGCCGGCATCGATGAGCGTGGCGCCGGCCGGCGCCTCCCGCAGCAGCTCCGGCGGCGCGAGGCGGTCGTAGAGCACGACCTCAGCGTTGCGCAGCACCTCGAGACCCGCGACGGTGATGAGGCCCGGTGCGCCGGGCCCCGCACCGACGAGCCAGACGTGGCCGTGCGCCCTCGAAGCGCTCACGGGTGCACTCCGGCGCGCGCGGCGAGGCGTTCGCCCACCTCGCGGCCGAGCGCCACGCCATCCTCGAGGCGGCCCGTGGCCTCCTCGAAGTGGGGGACGCTGTCCGCGCCTTCTCCCGTGGCAATCATGGCGCGGAGGGCGATCGTGGCGCCCTCGATGGTGGCGTACGCCCCGACGGGCAGCGAGCAGCCGGATCCGAGGGCGGCGAGAACGGCGCGCTCGGCGTCGGTGGCGACGTGGGTCTCCGCGTGATCGATCGCCCTCAGCAAGTCCACGGTCGAGGCGTCGTCGGCGCGGCACTGGAGGACGATCGCGCCCTGGCCGGGAGCGGGCAGGAACGCGCGCGCCTCGAGGAGCTCGCTGACCTCGGACGCGCGTCCGAGGCGGTCAAGGCCGGCGGCGGCGAGGATGGCGGCGTCCACGTCGCCCTCGGCGACGCGCCTGAGGCGGGTGTCGACGTTGCCTCGCAGCTCCGTGGCGACGAGGTCCGGGCGCAGCGCCCGCAGCAGCGCGACGCGCCGCCGGGAGCTGGTGCCGACGCGTGCACCACTCGGGAGGGCGCTCAGCGAGGAGCCGTCGCGGCTGACGAGGGCGTCGCGCACGTCCGCCCTCGGGAGGACGGCCACGAGGGCCAGGCCGGGGAGCTGCTCGGTGGGCACGTCCTTCAGCGAGTGCATCGCGACGTCCGCGCGGCCCTCGAGGAGCGCCTGCTCGACGGAGCGCACGAACACCCCGCGCCCACCGAGGATCGTGAGGGGCGTGGTGCGGTCACGGTCGCCCTCGGTGGTGACTTCCACCTCCTCGAGCTCGATGCCGGGGTGCGCGGCGCGCAGGGCGTCGGCCGCCAGCCTCGTCTGGACGAGGGCGAGGGCGGACGCGCGCGTCGCGATGCGGAGGCGCGGCACCTCAGGCCTCGCGGCTGGGGGGCGTGGGCGGCTGCGCCGACTCCTCGGCGCGCGTGGGATCGAGGGCAAAGAGGGTGCGCGCAGCGGCGATGTAGTCGTCGCGGTCGCCGCGCCGCCGGAGCGTCGTGATCGGGTCGTGGAGGAGCTGGCGCACGAGGGAGCGCGTGAGGGCATCGAGCTGCGCGCGCATCTCCTCGGTGCGGCCGCTGTCGCCGAGGGCCTGCAGCGTCCGCTCGACCTGCGCGGCGCGCATCGCCTCGGCGCGTTCGTTGATCGCGGCCACGGTCGGCAGGACGCCAAGCTGGCTCCACCAGCGCGCGAACCGATCGACCTCGCCGCTCACGAGCGCGCGGACGGCGTCGATCTCGTCGCTGCGCGCGGCGCCGTTGGCCTCGGAGACGGCCTGCAGGTCGTCGAGGTCGCGGTAGACCACCCCGTCGAGGTGGCGCGCGGCAGGCTCGAAGTCGCGCGGCATCGCGATGTCGAACACGAGGAGCGGGCCGTCGGCAACGCGCTCGGCGCGGCGGCGCAGCGCTGCCTCGAGGGCTGCGCGGGGCACGACGGTCTGCGCGGCACTGGTCGCGGCGACGATGATGTCCGCCTCCCCGAGGGCGGGCACGAGGTCCTCGATGGGGCGCGCGGTGCCACCGAGGTCGTGCGCCAGCGCCTCGGCGCGCGCGAGCGTGCGATTCACCACGGTGACCTGCCCCACGCCGCGGTCGACCATCGCCTCGACGGCGCTGCGGCCGGCCTCACCGGCGCCGAGCACGAGGACGTGCGTGGCGTCCGCACGCGGATGCAGCGCCAGCGCCTCGTGGACCGCGACCGAGGAGAGCGACACGGCGCGCCTCGAGATCCCGGTCTCCGCGCGCGCCCGGCGGCCCACGCGGATCGCGAGGTGGAACAGCTTGCCGAGCAGCGCGTCGTCGGCGCCGGCGCTCGTGGCCTGGTAGTAAGCGGCGCGCACCTGTCCGAGGATCTCCGGCTCACCGAGCACCATCGAGTCGATGCCTGCGCTGACCTCGAAGAGGTGGCGCACGACGTCGAGGCCTGTGCGCACGCGCGCGTACTGGCGCGCGAGGCGCGCATCGAAGCCCGCGGCGGTCTCGAGGAGCGCGAACACCGCCTCGGGAGGGGCGTCACCCGAGAGGTAGACCTCGGTGCGGTTGCACGTCGCGAGGATGG
>JADLFF010000040.1 GCA_020845735.1 Dehalococcoidia bacterium | reverse complement strand
CGGAGAGCACGTTGAGACTCGCGATGCGCTTGCCGGGCGGCTGCGCGCTGATCTCGACGCCGGGCTCCTCGTCGCCCTGCTCGGTGAGGAGCTTGAGCTCGGCGACCCCGCCGCCGAAGAACTTCGCAAAGTAGTCGACGAAGGCCGTGTTCACCGCGGCGAACGTCTCGTCGAAGCGCTCCGCGATCAGCTTGCGGAGGTCGCCGATCGCCTCGCGGAGCTCGACCTCGGCCGCCTCGAGGTCCGCGACCTGGCTCGAGAGGAACTCGTAGCGCTGTCGCTCCTCGGTCAGCTCTTCGAGGGCGTCGACGTTGACCGGGCCGAGACCGCGGATGTCGCCACGGAGCTTCGCGATCTCCTCGCGGAGCGTGGCGAGGTCGACCGTCGTGCCGCCTCGGACGGGGAGCAATGCGGCAGCGGCGAGCCGGTCGGCGTCCGAGGCGTCACCGTCACCGTCCTCAGCCCGCGCATCCTCGGCCGGTGTGCCCTCGACAGCGTTCGCAGCGTCGACGGCGTCCGCGGGAGGTGGCGCCGCGGGACGCACGAGGCCGTGCGCGTCCACCTCGAAGCCGTCATCCTGCAGCTGCTCGTTCACCCGGCTGAGCTGCGACAGCGCCTGGCGCAGCGCGTTGTCCGACTCGAGCATGGCGCGCTCGGCGGCGAAGTGCCGCTGCTGTGCCGCCTGGCGCTGCTCCTGGAGCGCGCGCTCATCGCGGACCGCGGCCGCGAGCGCCTCGCGGTGCGGATCGATGCTGGCGCTCACCTGCGTGCGCGCCTCGGTGGTGGTGCCGAGGCGTTCCGCCGCCGCCTGCGAGGCGAGCGTGACGTCCTCGGACTCCTGCTTCGTGGCAGCGAGGCGGGCGCGCGCGGCATCGAGCTGCTCGCGGGCGCGGCGGATGGCCGCCTCGCGCTCGGCGCGTCGCGTGACGGCGGAGCGGTGAGCGCCCTCGGCGGCCGCGAGTGCAGCGACCGCGGCCGTCGAGCGCTCGGCGGCGGCGTCACGCTCGGCCGTGACCGCCTGCGCGCGATCGCGGAGGGTACCGATGTGATCGGCGACGCCGTTCAGCTCGACGACTGCCGCCTCGCGACGGTCGACCGCGCTGCGCGTTGCCTCCTCGTCGGCGGCCTCGCGGAGCGCGCGGCGCACGAGTCGCATGTCGCCGCTGAGCGTCGCGATGCGCCTGCGGACCTGCTCGCTGCCCTCGCGCTGCTTGCGCCGGCGCCCGTCGAGGCCATCGGCGGCGGCCCTCGCCTCGGAGAGCGCGGCGCGGGCGGCGGCATCCGCACCATCGAGGGCGGCGAGGCGTGCGCGCGCGACCTCGAGCGCCTCCGCGAGCGCGTCGCGCTGGCCGGGCAACGCCTCGAGCTCACGCCTGAGACTGAACTGGCGTGCCACCTCGCCGGTCTTGCCGCCGAAGTAGGAGCCACCGGGCCGCAGCAGGATGCCATCGCGGGTGACCACCGAGCCCAGGCCGCGCTCGAGCATCTGGCGCGCCGTCGCGAGGTCCTCTACGACGATCGTGCGCCCGAGGAGCGCGTCGACGAGGGGGCGGTGTGCCGACTCGCAGCGCACGAGCCGTGCCGCCACGCCGATGACGCCGCGCTCGTTGAAGACGTTGACCGGGTAGAGCTGGCCGACCGACTGGAGTGCGAACACCGTCGCCGTGCCCGCCTCGGAGTCACGGAGGTGAGCGAGGGCGGCGAGCGCATCGGCCTCCCGCTCCACCACGAGCGCCGAGAGCTGCTCGCCGAGCGCGCCCTCGATGGCCTGCTCGAGGCCGTCCGGGACGCGGAGGAGACCCGTGAGCGCGCCGACGACACCGGTGAGCGACGGCTCCGCGCCCGTGGCCGCCTCGATGACCGCGCGCGTGCCGCTGTCGCCGGCCTGGGTCGCGCCGAGCAGCCGCTCGAGGAGCGCCGCGCGCTCGTCGTGCTGCGTGAGCTGCGCCTCAGCGGCGCGTGCCGCCTCCCGCGCGTCCGCCGTCTGCTGGAGCTGCTCCTCGAGGGCGCGCTCCGCCTCGGTGCGACGTTCCTTCGCGCGGACCTCCGTCTCCTCGATCGCGCGAGCCTCGGTGTGGAGGTCGCGCGCACGCACGCCGAGGTCCTTCAGCTCGCTGAGCATGCCCTCGCGGCGGGTGCTTGCCTTGCCGCGCTCCACCTCGATGGCCGCGCGGCGTGCCTCGAGCTCCGTCACGCGCCGGCGCGCGTCGGCCAGCTGCGCCTCGAGGCGGGCACGCCGCGCCTCGGCCTCGCTCACCTCGCGGAGGACCGTGCGGGCCGCCTCGTCAGCGGACTGCAGCGCCTCGCGAGCGCGCGTGCCCGCGTTGCGGGCCTCCTCGACGGCGGCCACCAGCGAGGTCAGCTCGTCGCCATCGCTGTCGACCGCGTCCGGCTCCTGCTCGAGACGCGCGATCTCCGCCGCGAGGTCCCCCATGCGCGTCGTGAGCAGCTCGAGGCGCTGGTTGGCGAGGGCGACCTCCTGCTGGAGCCGGCGCTCCTCCTCGACCAGCTCGCGCTCCCGGGCCTGGAGGGCGTCGAAGGCCTGGCGCCGCTCGGCGGTGAGCGCGCTCAGCTGTCCGAGGCGCGACTCGTGTTCTGTCGCGAGTCGTTGCGCGGCCTCGAACTCCTCGGTGTGCTGGTCGTGACGCGCGCGCGCCGCCGCGAGGGCTTCGTTCGCCGCGCGGAGCTCGTGCTCGTAGAAGACCAGTTGCGCCTCGCGGAGACGGGCGGCGAGGTCCTGGTAGCGCTCGGCGCGCGCGGTCTGGCGCTGGAGTGAGCGGATGCGCGGTTCCACCTCGCGGATCAGCATGCGCACGCGTCCAAGGTTGTCGCGCGTCTCGACGAGGCGGCGCTCCGACTGCGTGAGCTGCTGGCGGTGGCGGCGGACGTTTGCCGCCTCCTCGATGAGGTCGCGCCGCTCAGCGGGGCGCATCGCCAGCACCTCGTCAACGAGGCCCTGCGACATCATCGCGTACGAGTTCTGGCCGACCTGTGCGCGGCGGAACAGGTCCTGCACGTCGGCGAGGCGGACCTTCTGGCCGTTGATCAGGTACTCGTTCTCGCCGGAGCGGAACGCGCGCCGGGTCACGGTGACCTCGCCGAATTCGATCGGCATCCAGCCGTCGGCGTTGTCGAGGCTGACCGAGACCTCGGCGGCGCCCATCTGGCGACGCTTGTCGGACCCCGAGAAGATCACGTCCTCGGTCTTGCGCGCGCGGACCTGCCGCGCGGAGGACTCACCGAGGGCCCAGCGAATGGCATCGGCGACGTTGGACTTGCCGGAGCCGTTGGGGCCCATGATGACCGTGAGCCCCGGTCCGTACTCGAACCGCTGGCGGTCAGCGAAGGCCTTGAAGCCCTGCGCTTCGAGTCGCCTGAGGTACATCCCTGCTCCTCGTTACGTCGAATGAACTCGACGGGTGCGTCCGTGCATCCCCTGCCTGCGCGCTGGTGGTGAGGCTATGGCGCTGACCCTCGGCGGGTGGCGCCGGTGCCGGCGGAGGCGAGGCGGGCGCGCAGCACCTCGAGGGCGTGGAGCGCCGCCTCTTTCTCGGCGAGCTGGCGGCTGGCGCCGGACCCGCTGCCGAGCACTTCGTTGTCCATGCGCACCTCGACGGTGAAGGTGCGGTCATGCTCCGGGCCCGCCTCGGCGACCGTGACGTACTCGGGGCGGGCGTGCATGCCCTGCGTCAGCTGCTGGAGGTCGCCCTTCGGATTGAGGACGGGCGCCCCGACATCGAGGGCGTCGACCTCGGCGCCGAGCGTGCGGTGGATGAAGGCGCGTGCCGGCTCGAGGCCCTGGTCGAGCAGCAGGGCGCCGACGACCGCCTCGTAGACCCGTTCCAGGTTGCGGTCGCGCGCGCGGCCGCCGGTGGCCTCCTCGCCCTTGCCGAGGAGGAGCGCCTCGCCGAGGTTGAGCGCGCCAGCGACGCGCGCGAGCGTGGGCCCCATCACGAGCTGCGCGCGCCGCTCGGTGAGGCGGCCCTCGGCCTCGAGCGGGTAGCGGGCGTAGAGCGCCTCGGCGACCACGAGGCCGAGCACGGCGTCGCCCAGGAACTCGAGGCGTTCGTTGGTCTCGGGGGTGTCGCCGGAGTGCTCGTTGGCGTAGGAGGGGTGCGTGAGCGCCACCTGCAGGATCGCCGGGTCGAGGAACTTGACCCCCATGCCCTCCTCGGCGATGGCAATGAGGTCGTTGACGTCGTTCGTCGAGCGGCGGGAAGCCGCGTGGCCGGGTTCGGACGGGGGGACGGGAGAAGCGGAGGCCAACTGCGCACCTCTTCGCTCATCCGCCCGCGGCTGCTCGCGTAGGATGGGCTGCATGCGCTGCGCCGCAGGGAACGCGGCGAGCGCGGAACGGACCGAAACCGCAAACCGACTGAAACTGACGCCTCAGCGTAACGAGTCTTACTTCGAGTTCGCCGGTCGATCGTAGGTTCAGGTTTTGAACGGTGTCAACGATAACACGCAGAAGTGAGCATTCGCTTACTCGCCCTAGCATCGAGGAGTTGCGCGGTGCGCTCTCCGAGGGGCTGCGCGACGCCCTCGAGGCCGTGCTGGCCCTCGGGGGGGCCGAGGTGTGGGCCGTGGGCGGCGGCGTGCGTGACATTGCCCTGCGGCGGCCGATCGTCGACCTCGACCTGGTCAGCACGGGGGACATCGAGGCGCTGGCGCAGGCGGCGGCGCACGCCCTCGCCGGCAGCGTCGAGGTGCACCAGCAGTTCGGGACCGCCTCGGTGAGCGGCGCGGCGGGGCGCATCGATTTCGCGCGCGCGCGCACCGAGACGTACGCGCGCCCCGGCGCGCTCCCCGACCCGCACCTCGGGGTCAGCGTCGAGGCCGACCTCGGGAGGCGCGACTTCAGCGTGAACGCGATCGCGCTGTGCCTCGCGGGGAGCCGGGAAGACCAGGTGCTCGACCCGCACGGCGGGCTCGCGGACCTCGAGGCGGGACGCCTCCGGGTGCTGCACGCCGCGTCCTTCCGCGATGACGCCACGCGCATCTGGCGTGGGGCCAGGTACGCCGTGCGCCTCGGGCTGCGGCCCGACGACACCACGCTGGCGGCCCTCGCCGAGGGCATCGGCTGGCTCGCCTCGGTCAGCGGGGAGCGCCTCTGGGCCGAGTTCGAGCGCCTTGCCGAGGAGCCCGCGCCGGGCCGCGTGATCGCGCTCCTCGAGGACTGGGGCGGCCTCGAAGGGACCGTGGCAGGACTCAGCCCCGCGAGCGAGACGCACGCGGCGCTGGCGCGACGGCGCGGCCCGATCCCGCTGGCCGTACTGGCGGCCGTGCTGCTCGCACCCCTCGATGCTGGCGTTCGCGAGCGTGCCGTCGAGCGGTTCAACCCGCCGCGCGAGGTGGTGCGTGCCGTTGAGGAGACGCGCGCGCTCCTCGACTGCGCGGGGGTGACGCCCGAGGCGCTCGCCCCCCTCGAGGGGACGTCCGGGGCGGCCAAGGTGGCCGCGCGCTGGCTCGCGCCCGGCGCACAACGCGCGTTGCAGCGCGACCTCGGGCGGTGGGAGCGCACGCGCCCCACGCTGACGCCCGCGGAGCTCGAGCAGCTGGGCATCGCGCCCGGGCCCGTGATGGGCGAGTGGCTGCGGCGCTTGCGTCGCGAGCGCTTCCTCGGCACGCTGCACACGCGCGCGCAGGCTCGGCGCCTGGTGCGAGACTCGATGGAGCGCGGCGACGCCTTAGGGGTCGACGACGCGGGGACGGAGAACCCTCGATGACCATGACCGGCGACCCGGCGACCTGCTCCGTGTGCGGCCAGCTCGAGGTGGACCCACGCAACGTCCAGCAGTGCTTCAACTGTGGCAACGACTTCCACCTCAACCCGCGGAACGACGTGCCGGGGATCGACTGCGGGGACGCGTGGATCGGGGAGTCGCTCGGCCTCGAGTACTACTGTCAGGTCTGCATCGACCGGCTGCAGGCGGAGTCGATGCAGGGGGCGCCCGACGCGACGACCGCCCGCCACGCCGAGATGATGCAGGCGATCGCGCCGAGCTACCCCGGGGCGCCCTCCGCGCCGACGCTGGCCACACCCACCCCCGCCCGCCGAGGCGAGCCGCCACCCAAGCGCGAGCGCACGCGCGTGCGCCGTCGCTACCGCCGTATCGACTCGTGACTGCCGAGCGCCCGCCCACCTCGACGCCCGGATCCACCTCGACGCCCGGACCCACCTCGGCGGGCGTGCCGGCGCAGGACGAGGAGGACGCGCTCCTCGATGTGGCGTACGAGGGTGACGAGTACGGCGACGAGGAGATCGACGACCTCGAGGAGGAAGAGGAGCGCGCCGCCGAGGAGCGGCGCGGCTGGCCCCTCGGCGGGCTCCTGCTGTTCGCGATTGGCATCTGGGTGGGGCGCTGGGTCTCGCAGCTCCCGGTCAACGCGCAGGAGACCGTGGGGCTGTTGCTCGTGATCGCCACGGCCGTCCTCGGAGCCGCGCTCTACCGGAGGTGGGTGCGCCGGCAGATGGCACAGGCGCGCGCGCGACGCGTGCGCCGCTAGGCCAGCACGCCTCGAGTCAGGCGCCGCGCGCCTCGAGTCAGGCGCCGCGCGCCTCGTTGCGACCGTCCCGCCTCGCGAACCACGTCACGTCGAGGGACGCCTCGGGCGGCCGCCTGCCGAGGACCGGTGCGTAGCCACAGCGGAGCATGAAGTAGAGCCCGCGCCCGTTCGTCCTCGGGACGATGGCGAAGATCCGCGCGACGCCCTCCTCGGCCAGCGCGTGCTCCGCGAGGAGCAGCGCGCGCATCGCCGCTGAGCGCCCACGGTGGGCCGGGTCGACGGCGACCGCCACGATCGTGGCCTCGGACGGCGCGGGCCACGAGGTGCGCACGGCGAGCACGCCGACCGACTCGCCACGCACCTCGATGCGGTAGGCGCGGGCGTCGGCGGGGAGGGCCGGAGTGTCGCCCTCGTAGCCGCGCTCGAGGCCGTCGCGCAGCGCCTGCTGGAGGCCGGGCGCCAGCGCCTCGCTCGGCTGGAGGGCCACCAGCGTCACGCCTCGGCCGCGCGCCCATGCGCCCTCGGGCAGCCCGCTCATCGAGGGGTCATCGGTGCAGAGCCCTCACCCCGGCCCTCTCCCAGGGGGAGAGGGTGTTCTGCGGTGACGGGCGCTCATCGGGCGAGCCAGTTGCGCACGGCGGCGGGGATCTGCGAGGACGGGATGCGCCGCACCTCGCAGTCCGGGAGCGCGTCGAGGAAGGCCTCGCCGTAGCGCCTCGTCAGCACGCGGCGGTCGAGGACGATGAACACCCCGCGCTCGTCGCCGCCTCGGATCAGGCGCCCAAAGCCCTGGCGGAAGCGGAGCAGCGCCTGCGGCAGCGAGTAGTCCGCGAAGCCGTCGTCGTAGAGGGCGGCGCGCCCCGCGTGGATCGGGTCGCTGGGTACGGGGAACGGCAGGCGCGCCACGGCCACCACCGAGAGCGTGTCGCCTCGAACGTCCACGCCCTCCCAGAAGGCGGCCGTGCCGAGGAGCATCGTGCGCGGATCGCCCTGCAGCGTCTCGAGGAGGCGCGCGGGCGTGCCGTCGACCTGCTGGGCGAGCACCGTGACGCCCTCGCGGGCGAGCATGCCGCGGAGGGCGGCGGCCGCCTGGCGCACCCCGCCGTGCGAGGTGAAGAGCGCGAGCGTGCGCCCCTCGGCAGCCGCGCCGGCCATCGCGAGGGCCGCGTGCAGCGCCGCGTAGTGGCCGGGCTGGTCGGGCTCGGGGATGTCGTTCGCGACGATCACGAGCGCCGCGCGGCGGTAGTCGTAGGGCGAGGGGATGCTCAGGGTCTCGGCCTCCTCGAGGCCGAGGGAGCGCAGGGCGAAGTCGAACGAGTCGCCCGTGCTGAGGGTGGCGCTCGTCGCGATGACCGTCGAGCAGCCCTCGAGGAGCTCCGCGCGCAGGCGATCGGAGACATCGAGCGGCGCGACGCTGAGACGTGCGTCGCCCTCGCCGAGGCGCAGCCAGCGCACGAGGTCGCTCGCGCCACCGAGCACGCTCGCGAGGACCTGGCGCGCGGCCTGCAGCTGCTGCGTCGCGCGACCGAGCTCGGCAACCAGCTCCTCGAGGCCGAAGACGCTGCCGGGCGGCATCGACTGGAGCGTGCCGCGGCAGCGCTCGAGCTCACGCACGGCGCCGACGCAGCCGAAGTCGACCTCGACGGCGCGCTCCTCGACCTCCTCCCAGAGCGGCTGTGAGGCGCGTCCCGAGGTGATCGCCACCTCCTCCTCGGGGCCCGCATCGCCGCTCTCGCGGCGCTCCTCGACGTACGCGCGCAACGCCTGCTCAAGGGGGCCCACGCGGTCGCGAGCACGCCTCGCGGCGGTCGCCAGCGCCTCGGCGTCCGGGACGAGCCCGGCGGCCGGCGACAGCGGCGAGGGGTCAAGCGAGGCCGCGCGGCGCATCCGCCCCGCGACGCCCTCGGCAGCGGCCAGCCCCTCGAGGAGGGCGCGCAGCTCGCGGAGGGAGAGCGTGCCGCCGTACTGGGAGGTCGCCACCTCCTCGAGCCGGTGTGCCTCGTCGATCACGAGGTGCTCGAAGGGCGGGAGCGCACCCGACTCCACGGAGGAGGCGGCGAGCAGCAGGGCGTGGTTCACGACGACGGCATGCGCCGAGGCCGCGCGCTGGCGCGCCTGGAGGAGGAAGCAGCTGCCCTCGCGGACGAACTCGCAGCGCCTCGAGAGGCAGTCGGCGTCGCCCGCTGACAGCGACGCCCACGCCGCGCGCTCGTCCGAGGACATGTACAGCTCGCCGAGGTCGCCCGTGGTGGTCGTCGGCAGCCACGTGGCGATGCGGCCGTGGAGGCGCGCCTCGGGGAGGGTGCGCGGCCGCGGGTCGTGCCGGCGCAGCGTCCAGCGCTCGAGACAGAGGTAGTTCGCCCGCCCCTTGAGGGTGGCCGCGCTGACCGCGCCGGGCGCCAGCGACTCGTACTCCTCGACGAGCGCGGCGGCGGCAGGGAGGTCGTGCCGCAGCAGTTGCTCCTGGAGGTTGATCGTGTGCGTGGAGACGAGGACGCGCCGCCCCGTCCTCGAGGCGTGGAGCAGCGCAGGGAGGAGGTAGGCGAGCGACTTCCCGGTGCCCGTGCCCGCCTCGATGGCGAGCTGGCCGCCGTGGACGAGGGCGGCCGCCACCGCCGAGGCCATCTCGCGCTGACCCGCGCGCGACTCGTAGCCGGGGAGGACATCGGCGCGCCGCGTCGCGAGGTCGAAGAGCGCGGCGATGTCGCGCGCGGAGACCGGCGGGGCGCCCTCGAGAGCCGCGAGGGGCGCCTCGGTGAGGGGAGCGCGGCCCACGCCGAGGGTGGCCTCGCTGTCGGGGTCGGCGCGGTCGAGCGCCTCCTCGAAGAGCCGGGTGGCGGACCAGCTCGCGGAGCGCGCGATCGCCTCGAGGTCCGCGATCGTGGCGCGCGGCATCGACTCGAGGCGCTCGAGCAGCTCGAGGAAGACATCGCGGGTGGCCTCGGCGTCCGCGAGTGCGCGATGGGCGTCCGGATGCGGGATGCCGAGGTGGGCACACAGGGCCGCGAGGCTGAGGCGTGACGCCCTCGGGAGGAGGACCGAGGCGAGGTCCCACGTGTCGTGGGCGTCCGAACGCGGCTCGAAGCCCTGGGCGGCGAGGAACTCGAGGTCAAACCGGACGTTGTGCCCGACGAGGGGGCGCCCGCCGACGAACGCGCCGAGGCGCGCCACGGCGAGACTCGGGGGTGGGGCGCCGGCGACATCGGCGTCGCTGATCGAGGTGAGGACCTGCACCTCGCGCGGGATCGGGCGGCCGGGGTCGACGAAGGTACGGAACGCCTCGATGGGCCCGCGGCGATCGAAGCGGGTCGCGCCGATCTCGATGATGCGGTCGCCCGAGGGATCGAGGCCCGTCGTCTCGAGGTCGAGCGCGACGTATTCGCCCTCGGTGGGGCCGTAGGGACTCGTGCGGAACGCGCCGCCGAGGGGGCGCGGCGGAGTAGGGCCTGACAGGAGGGGGTCCGTCCCAGGCGGGCGAGGCCCGCGTCGCCCTCGGAGTCTAGGGCCGAGCCGAAGCCTCATGCTACGATGGCTGACGGTCGTGCTAGGCGGGGAACTAGCGGTGCCCTGTACCCGCAATCCGCTTTAGCGGGGCTGAATGCCCGCCCGAGGGGTGTGCGCCCCCGGGGTCTACCGTCCATCACTGGTGTTGAGAGCCAGGTCCTGCGCGGCGATGCCCGACCAACCCCGTCAGGTCCGGAAGGAAGCAGCGGTACGTCGGATACATCGGGTGCCGCAGGGTAGCCGGGCTTGAGCTGGAGGTGGGTGGCAAGCCCGAGGACCGTCTCGACGGCGGGGCACGACCATGACGACACGACACGACGACACGACCGCTGGCGCCGCCTCCACGCGCGCCCTCCCGAGGGCGTGACGCGCTCGTGGCCACGCGCAAGCGCCGACCGCACAGCGCGCCGAAGCCACGGCCTCCGGCGCTGCCCGTCGAGCCGCCGCCGCTCCTCAGGCGGCTGGGGCTGGCGCCGCGGAAGTCCCTCGGCCAGCACTTTCTCGTCGACGAGTTTGCGCTCGGCGACATCGCGGACGCGTGCCGCCTCGAGGGGGACACGGTCGTGCTCGAGATCGGCGCGGGGCCCGGAGGACTGACCGAGGAGCTGGTGCAACGCGCGGGGCACCTCGTGGCCGTGGAGCTCGACGAGGAGCTGGCGGCGGTGACCCGGAAGCGCCTCGCGAGCCACGCCAACCTCGCGATCGTCGCGGCGGACGTGCTCGACTTCACGCCGCGCGAGCTCCTCGAGGAGGGCGGCGTCGAGATCGGCGACGCACCCATCGCGGGCGACGCACCCCTCGATTACGTCGCCTGCGGCAATCTCCCCTACTACATCACCCAGCCGGTCGTGCGCCGCCTCGTCGAGGCCGACGTGCCGCCTCGGCGGATCGTCGTGATGGTGCAGCGCGAGGTGGCACATCGAATGGTGGGGGGGCCGGGCGAGGAGTCGCTGCTCTCGCTGTCGATTCGCCTCTACGGACGCGCCGAGCTGCTGTTCGAGCTGCCTCCCGGGGCGTTCTGGCCGCCGCCGAAGGTGCACTCGGCGGTCGTGCGGATCGAGCGGTGGGACGAGCCGCCGCTCGCGCTCGACGACACCTCGGAGCCGCGGTTTTTCAGCGTGCTCCGCGCCGGGTTCTCGGAGCCGCGCAAGCAGATGCACAACGCCCTCGGCAATGCGCTGGGCATCCCGGACCTCGCCGTCCTCGAGATCCTCGCCGAGGCAGGCGTGGCGCCCGATGTGCGCGCGCAGCACCTCACCCTCGAGGAGTGGGGACGCCTCCACGGGGTGATCGAGCATCGCCACCCCCGGACCCTCGATGTCGACTGAGCCAGCGGAGGCCGGTTCGTACGCCGCGGGGGTGCGTGCCGTGGCGCCCGCCAAGGTGAACCTCGCCCTCGAGGTGCTGGGGCGCCGTCTGGACGGCTACCACGACATCGATACCGTGATGACCACGCTCGACCTGGTGGACGACGTGCGGCTGTGGCCGCACGACCGCCTCGAGGTGACGTACGTCGGGCCGCACGCGCGCGGCCTCCACGGGCACCCCACCGACCTCGCGGCGTGGGGGGCCGAGGTGCTGGCGCGAGCAGCGGGCCGCGCGCCGCACGTCCGCATCGAGGTGACGAAGCGCATCCCTCACCCGGCCGGCCTCGGGGGTGGGTCCTCCGACGCGGCAGCGGTGATCCGAGGACTGAGCGCGCTGTGGGGCCTCGGCTGGCCCGCCGACCGCCTCGCCGAGGTGGGGGCGAGCGTCGGCTCGGACGTGCCGTTCTTCATCCACGGCGGCATGGCGCACTGCACCGGTCGCGGCGAGCGCGTCGAGGCCCTGCGTGACATGGTCGAGCTGCGGATGCTCGTGCTCGTGCCGCCGGTCGGGCCCGCCGAGGCGAAGACCGCCCAGCGGTACGCCGCGCTGCGCGCCTCGGACTTCACATACGGCGAGCACGCCGAGCGCCTGGCGCACCGGGTCGCGAGGGGTGCCCCGCCGCCAGCGCGCGACCTCTTCAACGTGTTCGAGGCCGTGGTCGAGCGCTCCGACGCCGAGCTCACGGCCCACCTCGCGGCGTACCGGGCGGCGGGGGCGCCCTCGCTGCACCTGTGCGGCTCGGGGCCCGCCGCGTACCTCCTCGTGGCCGAGCGGGCCAAGGTGGTCGAGCTGCGGCGCACGTTCCGCGACGCGGGCGCGGAGGTCATCGAGACCCGCACGCTGCGCCGAGGCGCCGCGCTCCGCCTCGAGCCCGTGGACTACCCGCCCCCACCCACGGACTGAGGGATGCCGCCCGACGACGTGATGCAGGCGCTCGTCGCGGGGTTGATCGCCGGGTCGACCACCGCGTTCGCGTGCACCACCGTCCTGCTCGTGGCGCTGCGTCGAGGCGCGCTGGTGTTCGGACGGATGCCGGCGGTCGGCATCCCGATGCCCCTCGTGGGGATGGCGCTGATGAACGGGTTCCTCCTCGGGTGGACCGCCCTCGGGCTGGCGCTGGGGGCGGCCGCGCACGCCCTCGAGGGGTCACGCCCCGCGGATGGGCTCGCGAGCCCGAACCTGCTGTTCACGTCCGTGGTCATCGGATCGGTCGGGATGCTCCTCGGAGTGGCCGCCTTCGTGCGAGGGCGCCTCGGCTGGCCGGTGCTGGCGATGGCCGGTTCGGCGGTGGTGGCGTTCGGGTGGCTGCTTCCCTGGCTGGCGCTCAGCGGGCGATAGGCCTCGAGGGTTGCCGTGTCAGGCAATTCACCGGTGCGCAGCGCCTCGTCAACGAGTCAGGGAGTCCCCTGACTGGCACTGTGACAATGCCATCTCGTATGCTCGCGACATCACGTAATCACTTGCGCACGCGGTGATCTGACGGGGGGCCGGCCCTGCAACTCAACGATGGCTTGAGCGCGACTGTTGTCGACATGCACCTGCATACACTCGGAACGTCGTCCGACAGCATGCTCGACCCGACGGAGCTTCCCGAGGTGGCTCGCGCCGCTCGGCTGACCGGCTACAACCTCGCGGAGCACGACCAGATCTGGGAGCGCCACCGCCAGATCGCGTACCGCTCGGAGCACGACGACCTCTTCGTGAACTTCGGCATCGAGGTATCGACCGAGTTCGGACACATGCTCGCGATCGGCCTCAAGCAGTACGTGGGGGGCATCCGTCGCGCGCCCAAGCTGCGCGAGGAGCTGGACAAGGTGGGCGGGTTCCTCATCGTGGCCCACCCCTTCCGCCACGTGTTCGACCCCGTGACGGCGATGCGCAAGGGCGGCGAGCCGTTCAACCTCACGCCGGAGCAGGCGGCCGAGCTGCCCGTGTTCAAGCTCGTGAACGCGATCGAGATCGGGAACGCGGCGAACACGCCTCGGGAGAACTACTTCGCCGCCGAGGTCGCGAAGTACGCGGGGCTGCCCACGACGGGCGGGAGCGATGCGCACTCGCGGTCCGGCGTCGGCAACTTCGCCACGGGCTTTGCCGAGAAGGTGCGCGACGAGGAGCACTTCCTCGAGCTGCTGCACGCGCGAAAGATGGAGTGCGTGCACAAGACCGCCACCGGTCGGTGGGTGCGCTTCGAGGCGGGCAGCCTCGAGGCGGGGGCCGCCGAGACCGAGTAGGCGCCGGCCTCGGCAGCGGCGGCGGGTGCCGCCTCGCTATCCTCGGGCGCAGGAAACGAGGACGTGATGGCCGACCAGCCCCGCCTGCTCTCGATTGCACACCCGCTGCGGCACATGCGGGTGGATAACCACTCGGTGTTCAACGCGCCCGCGCTCTTCGATTACAACACGATCGTCATCGACCCCGGCGGGGTCTTCGAGGCCGTGCTCGATGTCCTCGAGGCGCGCGCGCCGCACGCCACGCACTCGGAGCTGCCGATCGCGAATGGCGAGTCGACGGCGACGCACACCGGCCTCGCGGATGCCCTGCGCCGCCGCCAGAACGAGGTGGTGCGAGCCCTCGAGCGCGGCGCGCTCATCGTGGTGTTCGCCTACCCGCAGGCCACCATCACCGAGGTGTCCACGTTCTCCGGCCTCGACCGGTACTTCTTTCTCCCGGCCCCTCCCGGCCTCGGCTGGGACGCGCGGCTGATCCAGGGTGGCGAGGGCGACACGGCGGCCGTGACCGACCACGCGCACCCCTTCGCGCGCGTCATCGACGTGCTGCGGCAGGACCTGCGCTACCGCGCCCACTTCGATGACCGCACGCCGGGCTTCGCCGGGAACGCGCGCGTCCTCGCGCGGTCGGCGGGGGGTGCGCCCATCGCCGCCGAGTTCACGGTGGGCGCGGGACGCATCGTGTTCCTGCCCTCGCCTCGCGAGGTGGGGGGCGAGATCGCCTCGAACCTCGCGCTGGCGATCCTCGAGGCGAGCGATGCCATGCTCGGACGCGCGCAGGGCGCCCCGCCCGCCTGGCTCGCGGATGTGAGCGTCGAGGGGTTGCCCGCGCGCGATGCGGCCGTCGCCGCGGCACGGCGCGACCTCGAGACGGCCGAGCGTGCCCTCGCGGCTGCCGAGGCCGCACAGGCCGAGCTCGCCGTGCTGCGCGACGTGCTCTGGGTCGAGCGGCCGCGTGTGCTGCTCGATGCCGCGCTGCGCTGCCTGGCCCTGCTCGGCTGGGAGTCGAGCGGCGATGGGCGCGTCCATGCTCCCGAGGGCGAGCTGCTCGTCGAGGTGGCGGGGAGCGACACGACGGTGGG
>JADLFF010000039.1 GCA_020845735.1 Dehalococcoidia bacterium | reverse complement strand
GCTGATCCGACGCGGCGCGCCATCCTCGATGAGCTGACGGAGCGCGACGGACAGACGCTGTTCGAGATCTGCGGGCGCCTCACCATGCGGCACCAGCTCGGCTCCTCGAGGCAGGCCGTCTCCCAGCACCTCGCGGTCCTCGAGGAAGCGGGGCTCGTCTCCACCCGGCGCGAGGGCCGCTACAAGTTCCACCACCTCCACACGGCGCCGCTCGAGCACCTGCTCGACCGGTGGCTCACCGACTCGAAGGGATCCGGCTCATGAGTCTGCGCATCGTCGTCACCAGCGTGCTCGTCGACGACCAGGCGAAGGCGCTCCGCTTCTACACCGACGTGCTCGGCTTCCGGGTGAAGCACGACATCGACCTCGGCGTGGGCCGCTGGCTCACCGTCGTCTCCCCCGCGGACCCCGATGGCGTCGAGCTGCTCCTCGAGCCCGACGGCCACCCCGCGGCCCCACCGTTCAAGCGCGCGCTCGTCGAGGACGGGATCCCCTGGACCTCCTTTGCCGTCGCAGACGTCGAGGCGGAGTACGAACGCCTGCTCGCCCTCGGCGTCACCTTCACCCAGCCCCCCACCGAGATGGGACCGGTGACCACCGCGGTCTTCGACGACACCTGCGGCAACCTCATCCAGATCGCCAGCCAGCCCACGACCCAGCCCTCGAGCCAGTAGCCCGCTACCCTCATCCCCGAGGGCAAAACGTCGCGCGTCGACAGCATCGGCAGCAAGCAGCCCTCGGAGCGCTGAGGAGCGTCATGGAAGCCGCCCAGCTCGCCGCCTACGCGATGACCGTCTTCGCCGCCGCCATGCTCGTCATCTGGATCCTGGCCGCCGGGATCTTCGTCGTGAACCAGCAGACAGCGGCCGTGATCGAGCACTTCGGGCGCTTCCACCGCATCGCCCAGCCCGGCCTGCACTTCAAGATCCCGATCGTGCAGCGCATCCGCGAGCGCACCAGCCTCCGCGTCCAGCAGCTCGATGTGCGCGTGGAGAGCAAGTCGCAGGACAACGTCTTCGTCGAGCTGGCGATCGCCGTCCAGTTCCAGGTCAAGATCGACGCCATCGCCGACGCCGTCTACCGCCTCACCGACCACGCGCGCCAGATCGAGGCGTACGTGTTCGACGTCGTCCGCGCCGAGGTGCCCAAGAAGACCCTCGAGGAGGTGTTCGAGGACAAGGAGACGATCGCCCTCGCCGTGAAGGAGCAGCTCACCGAGCAGATGGGGCGCTACGGCTGGGAGATCGCGAACGTCCTCGTCAACGACATCAACCCCGACGCCCGTGTGAAGGCCGCGATGAACCAGGTCCAGGCGGCGACTCGGGAGCGCGAGGCGGCGGCGCAGATGGCCGAGGCGAACCGCATCACCATCGTCAAGCAGGCAGAGGCCGAGGCCGACCGCGCGCGCCTCCAGGGCGAGGGCCTCGCCAACCAGCGCAAGGCCATCGCCGAGGGCCTCCGTGAGTCCGTCGAGCTGGTCCGCGGCGCCGGCGACAACATCCGCGAGCAGGACGTGATGAACCTCCTGCTGCTCGTGCAGTGGATGGACACGCAGAAGGAGATCGCCGGCACCAACCGCTCGACAGTGGTCTTCCTGCCGAACAGCCCCGGCGAGATCTCGAGCATTGCCGACCAGATCCGCGCCTCGATCCTCGTGGCCGAGGCCGCGAACGTCAGCAACGTCAGCAACCAGGGGCCGAACCGGACCACGCCGTAGCGAGGCCCGGCGCTACCCTCCCGAGGTGAGCCCCGCCCTCGTCGCCGTCCTCGCGCTGTTCGTCGTGTATGCCCTCGGCGTGACGTGGCAGATGAGGCGTGCCGTGCGCGCCCCCGAGGGCCCCCCGCGCCTCCACGAGGCGAAGCGCCTCCTCGGCCTCGTCACGCTCGGCGTCCCGCTCGCCGTCGCCCTGATCGCCGTGAGCTGACCTCGCTACGATCGCGCCTCAGCCGGTCCACGGTGCACAGGGAGTCCGCGCGTGACGAGCATCCTCTTCCTCTGCACCCACAACGCGGGGCGCTCCCAGATGGCTGCCGGCTGGGCGCGCCACCTCGGAGGCGCGCACGTCACGATCTTCTCCGGCGGCTCGGAACCGGCCTCCGAGGTAAACCCAGCGGCCATTGAGGCGATGGCCGAGGCCGGCATCGATATCGCCGGCGCACAGCCGCAGCAGTGGTCGGAGGCCATGCTCGCCGAGGCCGACATCGTGGTCACGATGGGCTGCGGCGACGCCTGCCCGTTCATCCCGGGCCGCCGCTACCTCGACTGGGAGCTGCCCGACCCGGCGGGCCGTCCCCTCGCGGAGGTGCGGCTCGTGCGCGACGAGGTCGCGCGCCTCGTGCGCGGGCTACTCGCGGAGCTCGGCGTCCCGATGCGGGTGCCCTCCGGTTGACGCCCCGGCCCTCGCGCGGCCACACTCATCACATGCATTCGAGCGCGATCCCCTCGCTGCCCTCGCCACTAGCGGCGCCCTCACCGATCCTCGCCCTTACCTAGGCGGCGTCGCGGCGCATCGAGCGCCGAGGCGTCGCCGCAGCCCGCGTGCCGGGCCTGTCCGCGTGCCCACGCCCACCACATCGCCACGAGAGGCGCTCGCGATGACCACCTCCGCACCCACCTCAGCGACCACCACCCCTCGAGGCGGCGTCGAGCGCTACGACCCGGCCACCATCGAGGCGAAATGGCAGGAGCGCTGGGCCGCCGACGGCCTCTACCGGACCGCCGATCGCGTGCCCGGCAAGGAGAACTGGTACGCCCTGACGATGTTCCCCTACACCTCGGGGGACCTGCACGTGGGGCACTGGTTCGCGATGGCGCCCTCGGACGCCCTGGTGCGGTTCCGCCGGATGCAGGGCTACAACATCCTCTTCCCGATGGGGTTCGACGCCTTCGGCCTTCCCGCCGAGAACGCCGCGATCAAGGGCGGCCTGCACCCGCAGGACTGGACGTACGCCAACATCGAGCGCATGCGCGGCCAGTTGCGCCGGATGGGGGCCTCGTTCGACTGGGACCGCGAGGTGATCACCTGCGCTCCCGAGTACTACCGCTGGACGCAGTGGTGGTTCGCGCAGCTCTACCGCCAGGGTCTCGCCTATCGAGGTGAGGCGCTGGTCAACTGGTGCCCCTCGTGCAACACGACGCTCGCCAACGAGCAGGTCGTGGACGGCAAGTGCGAGCGCTGCGACACGCTCACCGAGCAGCGCATGATGTCGCAGTGGTTCTTCCGCACCACGCGCTACGCCGAGCAGCTGCTCGCCAACGAGGACCTCGACTGGCCCGAGCACGTCAAGCTCATGCAGCGCAACTGGATCGGCCGCTCCGAGGGCGCCGAGGTCGCGTTTGCCCTCGAGGAGCCCACGGCCACCGGCGTCGACGAGATCCGCGTGTTCACGACGCGCCCCGACACGCTCTTCGGCGTCACCTTCATGGTCCTCGCGCCCGAGCATCCCCTCGTGAGGCAGATCACCACCCCTCGACGCCGCAAGGCCGTCGGGGAATACGTGCAGGCCGCCGCGCGCAAGACCGAGATCGAGCGCCAGTCCACCGAGGTGACGAAGACGGGCGTCTTCACCGGCGCGTACTGCGTCAACCGGCTGACCGGCGACCGCGTCCCCGTCTGGGTCGCGGACTACGCCCTCGCGACGTACGGCACGGGCGCCGTCATGGGCGTGCCCGCGCACGACCAGCGCGACTTCGACTTCGCGAAGCAGTACCGCCTCAAGGTGAAGGTGGTCATCGCGCCGTACACGGGCAAGGCGAAGGCCCGCCTCACCGAGGCGTACGTGGAGCCGGGGCTCGCCGTGAACTCGGGCCAGTTCGACGGCATGCCCAACACGGAGATGAAGACGGCCGTCGCCGCCTACCTCGCGGAGCGCGGCTGGGGCGGTCCTCGCGTCACCTACCGCCTGCGCGACTGGCTCATCTCGAGGCAGCGCTATTGGGGTGCGCCGATCCCGATCGTGCACTGCGAGGAACACGGCGCGGTCCTGGTGCCCGACGACCAGCTGCCCGTCGAGCTCCCCTACGACGTCGAGTTCCGCCCCACGGGCGAGTCGCCCCTCGCGCTCTCCGAGGCGTTCGTGAACACGACCTGCCCCGAGTGCGGTCGGCCCGCCCGCCGTGAGACGGACACGATGGACACGTTCATGTGCTCATCGTGGTACTTCATGCGCTACGCCGATGCGCGCAACCCCATCGAGGCGTTCTCGAGCGCCGGCGCCGAGGCGTGGCTGCCCGTCGACCAGTACACGGGCGGCTCCGAGCACGCCACGATGCACCTGCTCTACGCGCGCTTCTTCTACAAGTTCGCGCGCGACATCAACATGGTCACGGGCGACGAGCCGTTCACGCGCTACTTCAGCCAGGGCCAGATCCTCGGCCCCGACGGTCGCCGCATGTCCAAGTCGAGGGGCAACGTCGTCGCGCCGGACGACCAGGTCGCGCGCTGGGGCGCCGACTGCTTCCGCGCCTACTTGATGTTCCTCGGGCCATGGGAGCAGGGCGGTCCCTACGACGTCGACGGCATCGTGGGTGTCTCGAGGTGGCTCAACCGGCTGTGGACGCTCGTCGTCGACCCGCCCACGCGCACCGGCGGGCCCGAGGGCGGCCCGCTGGCCTCGGAGCTGCGGCGCGCCGCTCACTCGACGCTCGAGCGGGTCACCGAGGACCTCGGACGCTACCGGATGAACACGATGATCGCGGCGCTGATGGAGCTGACGAACACCCTCCAGGACGCGCGCGCCACCGGCGAGGCCGACCGCGCCGCCTGGGACGAGGCGGTCGAGCTGCTGCTGCTCATGCTCGCCCCCTCGTGCCCCCACATCGCCGAGGAGCTCTGGACGCGCACCGGGCACGGGCAGGACGCATCGAGGGGTTCGGTCCACGTGCAGCCGTGGCCGGCCTTCGATCCAGCCCTCGCCGCGCGGGACGTCGTCGAGATCGCCGTGCAGGTGAACGGCCGCGTGCGCGAGCGCCTCGAGCTGCCCGCCGACGCCGACGAGGCCACCGCGCGCGCCGCCGCCGAGGCCCTCCCAAAGGTCGCCGAGCACACCACTGGCCACGAGGTGGTCCGCGTGATCTACGTCCCCGGCCGGTTGCTCAACATCGTGGTGCGATAGAGTTGGCTGCGCCGGAGGTGACGGGATGACCGCGCCAGAACGCCGAGTGGCTGCCGGATGGGCCGTACGCCTGCGGAAGTCACTGAACGATGACCTCGTGGAGGTTCGATACGCCCCCCACGGCGACGGGTACGACTTCCTGCTCGTGCACCGCGTCGGCCGGAGCCGTGAGGCCATCGGTCGGTTCCTCGACGCGCTGGGCGACCACGATCTGCCGCCGTTCGACATCCGCACTGCCGAGGCCGGAGCCAGCCTCGACTTCGTCGAGCTCGCCGACTACGTGAGCGTGTAGGCCCCGTGCCGAGTCAGGCAGAGCATCTCCGCCGTGCCGATCACGATGGACATCTGGTCGCACAGCTGACTGAGGCCGGCGAGTTTCAAGAGTGGGCGATCGTGGTGCCCGCCTACCGAGCGCTGCACCTCGTGGAGGCAGTGTTCGCCGCGAGCGGCATCCACCATGCGTCGCATCTCGCTCGAAACCGGGCCGTCCGCACTGAACTTCCGGAGATCGCGCTCCCGTACGTGAACCTGCAGAACCTCTCCCGGATCGCGCGGTACGACGTCGATCGGACGATCGACGCGTCCCTTGTCGAGTCGGCGCTCGCCGAGTTCACGATCATCGAGACCACTCTCGCCGGTCGCCTCTGACGTCTAGCGGGCGGCCCCCTGCTGGTTGCGGTCGTCGTAGTCATCGACGGCGTCGACGTGTTCCGTGAATGCGGGCGGCTCCTC
Organism: Dehalococcoidia bacterium; assembly: GCA_020845735.1. Classification (GTDB taxonomy): domain Bacteria; phylum Chloroflexota; class Dehalococcoidia; order UBA2979; family UBA2979; genus RBC038. The sequence continues at coordinate 10,395 of JADLFF010000039.1, read as the reverse complement.
GGACACACGTGAGGCGACGGCGTACCGCCCGAGGGCTACCGGGGTGAGCGCAGGCGACGCGTCCCCCATGTACTGCGACACCGCGTCCGAGAGGAGCCGGTTCAGGCTGACGCCCTCGACCGCCGCCCGGAGTTGGGCGCGGTAGTGCAAGGTCGGCGGGATCCGGAAGGTGAGGCGCCCGGAGGAGTGCTCGGGGTCGATGGGTACCGGGATCTCGTTGCCCCGTTCGAGCTCACCGCTCACCCAGGTCACGATCGCGTCCTGCAGTTCGGCGACCGCCTCCTCGGCAGTGGCGCCGCCCGAGTAGCACCCCGGGAACTCGAGCACGGACGCGGCGTACCCATCCTCATCGGGCTGGATGATCCAGTGGTACGGCTGGCGCAGCACCTCGGCGACACGCACATCGATCGCGTCAGGCATCGGGTCCCCCCTGCAACTGCCGGATGACCGCACGGGCGGTCGAGACGCGCATGCTCGCCTGGATCGTCACGCCTCGAGGGACGCCGGCCTTCACGAAGTAGCGGTGACTGCCCTTGCCGCGATGCGGCCGCTCGACCCAGCCCGCGCGCAGCGCAAGTTCAATGAGCGTGCGCTGCGTATGCGAGCCAGCCCGGGCAAGCTCCCGGCGCCAGTCGATCACCTCGCCTGGCATGGTGCCATTATCGCCACCACATTGACGGTGTCAATAGTGGTGCTCGCGTGAGACTGAAGTTCAGGCAGCGCGCGGCCGGAAGGAGGCAGACGGCACCCCGGACCCGGCCTCGTCTACCGGGCGGCGGCCTGCTGGTTGGGGTCGTCGTCCAACTCGGGGTAGTCGTAGTCATCGACGACCACGCGCGCGCGGTGCGCACCCACAGGCACCGAGGTGTCATCGGCACCCCCGATGCGGCCGGGCAGCTCCTCCGGCGGCGCGTCGTCGTAGTCGTACTCGGACAGCGCGCCCTCCGAGTAGTCCTCGTACACCGCGGCCTGCGACGCCGGCCGTCGCGGCTTCGAGCGGACCGGCTCCAGCTGCGCGATCCCCGCCTCGACGGACCGTGTGAAGGACCGCAGTTGCTTCGCCAGCCGCTCGAGGAGTTCGCGCGCGTAGTCGTCGGCGGCGTCCAGCTGCTCCTGCGCCACCTGGCGAGAGTCGGCGAGGCGCTGCTGGATGTCCTGGTTCGCCTCCTCGACGCGCTCCATCAGGCGCGCCTCGGTCTGTTGCGCGATCTCCTCCGCACGCCGCCGAGAGGCGATCGTGACCTCGTGCTCCTCGATGAGCCGCTCGGCGCGCTGCTCGGCGCGCGCGATGATGACCTTCGCGTCCTCCTCGGCCTGGCGCAGCAGCTCGTCGCGGCGGTCGATCATGTCCTGCGCCTCGCGCACCTCCTGGGGTACGGCGATGCGCATCTGGTCCACCACATCGAGGAGGCGCCGACGGTCCACGATCGCGCGGTTGCCGATCGGCATCTTCTGCGCGGTGGCTACCAGCTCCTCGAGGCGATCGACGAGGTGTAACAGGTCCATGGGGGTCCCTCCCAGCGGACGCGGAACTCGAGGCGCGGGCCCAACGCCTGTCAGCGCGGGCCCTCAGGCGTTACTTGCTGCCCTGGATACCGTACGCCTCCGGGAACTTCCGACGCAGCGCCTCCTGCACGCCGGGTGGCACGAAGTCAGACACATCGCGCCCGAAGCCCGCGAGCTCACGCGCGCGCGACGCGCTGAAGTAGAAGTATCGCGCGTCGGTCATCAAGAAGACGGACTCGATGTTGGACGCCATGTTGCGATTCATGAGCGCCATGTCGAGCTCGTAGCCGAAGTCGGTAAACCCTCGCAGGCCCCGCACGAGGACGGTCGCCTCTTCCGAGGTTGCCGTGTCCACGGTGAGCCCGGCGTGCGCCCGCACCTGCACGTTATGGAGGTGCGCCACGGCGTTCGAGAACAGCTCGACACGCTCTTCTGTCGAGAACAGCGCCGATCGACTCTCGGCGACGGAGACGATCACCTTGTCGAAGATGTGCGCGGCGCGAGTGACGATATCGACGTGACCGTTCGTGACGGGGTCGAATCTCCCCGGGTACATCGCCGTGACCATCACCCATCCTCTCCACTGCCCTCGTCGGCCGCGCGGCTCGTGCGGTACAGGGCGACAGCGCCCTCACCCTGGCGGCGGTCCCGCCACAGCGGGAGGCCCGCCAGCATCGGAGGCGGAACTCGGCGTGCCGAGTGTTCCACCACCAGCACCGCGTCGCGCGCGACATGCCCGCGCACGGTGCGCTCGATGGCACCCCACGCGGCGGCGTCATCATACGGTGGATCGGCCACTACGAGCGTGTACGTGACGCCTTCGGGCGGACGCCAGCCGCCGACGCGCCCTCGGACCACCGTGGCGCGCTCGGCGAACCCCACCAGTCCGAGGTTCCCGCGCACCGCCCCGAGGGCGCCCGGGTCCTGCTCGATGAACGTCGCGTGTTCCGCGCCCCGCGAGAGCGCCTCGATCCCGAGGGCGCCGGACCCCGCGTACAGGTCAAGCACCTCCGAGAAGTCGGCGGGGATCGCCTCGAGCATCGCGAACAGCGCCTCGCGGAGCCGCCCCGACGTGGGCCGCGTCCCGCCCCCCGGAGGTGCGCGGAGGATGCGCCCCCCGGCCTCCCCGGCGATCACGCGAATCGAGCCCGGCATGGTCGCGACTCGTTACCGCCGCGCGACGGCTGGCGAGGTGCCCGCGGACCCACTCGAGGGCGCGAGCGCCGCTGGGGCGCGCTCGTCGACGCGCAGCGAGATCTGCTGCCCCACGAACACCACCCCGTCCGACACGACGAGGGTGATGTCGTAGACACCCGGCTCGCCCGGTGCGCGCCACGTCACGAGGCCGCCGTTCCCCTCGATGTGCCCCGCCGAGGCGCGCCAGGCCGGCTGGAGGTACGGGCCGTACGGCTGCTCGAGGGTGGTGCGGCCCTCGGCGACGAACTGCGCGACGGTGCCCCACACCTCGGGCAGTCCGTCGTCGGCCGCGGCCCCCGCGACCACCGCACCGCCGAGGCCGTACCGGCCCGCGACATCGAGGCGGAACGCGAGCGAGAAGCGGTTCTCGAGCCAGACCGTGCGCTGCCCGCCACGTCCCTCGTACTGGAACACCACCGACCGTGCGTTGTCGTCCCAGCGGAGCCCGCTCGCGCGCGGTCCGCCGATGGCCGACCCCTCGATGGCGACGGCGTCACCGGGCGCGATCGCCACGCCGAGTCGCGGGCGCAGGTCACTGGCCGTCGCGAGGGCGTCACGGAGCGACACGCGGCGCACGCCCTCGGGCGTCCGCTCCGCCGAGCGCCGGTCGACCACCAACGACAGCTTCTCCATCGCGGTGCCGTTCGCGCGCGCCGTCTTCAGCGCCTCCTCGAGGCGCGGGTAGTACTCGTCGAGGGACTCCGGGCCCTTCACCCACACGGCGTCGGCGGCACTCGCGAGGGCGCGCCAGTCGTAGGCGCCCCCGTTCGCCGCCTCGGTGACCGGGACCCCGATGATCACCCCGAGCTCGCGCGCCTTCGCGGCCGTGGCGAGTTGCTCGGTGAACTTCGTGAAGGCGCTGCGCAGCGCGGGATCGAGGTTGCCGTAGTCGACGTACACCCCGTCCGCGCCGACCTCGATCGCCGCGACGACGAGGCGCTGCGCGTGCAGCTCGGCGAGCTTCTGGTTGCCGAACAGCGTGTCGAGGATGGGCCGCGCCCCGTCCGTCGGGATCACCGTGCCGAGGTAGACCGTGCGCCCCGAGGCGAGCGCCGGCCCCACGGAGACCGGGTTCACCTCGAGCACCGTCGGGTTCCCCTCGGCATCGAGGGTAGGCCGTGCACCCGGCACCGCGATGATACCCGCGTTACCCGCGGCCGGGTCGGGCGTCTGGCCCGCCGTCAGCAGCAGCCCGAGCGTCTTCGAGGGCGCCATCCGCTCGAGGACGGCCACATCGCCAGGCACATTGTCGACCTGCACCTCGGCGATCCCGGGCGACACCACGTGCGCGGGTCCGAGGCGCGTCCAACGCTCCTGCTCGTACGTGTAGACCGACAGCGCCGACTCGTCGACCGCATCCGCGTTCATGCGCACGGTGATCGTCACGGGCCCCTCGATGCCCGGCGGCAACTCGAGGTCGAACAGCGACGATCGCGCCGCGAGCCCTGGCGGGAGCGCGGGCAGTTGCTTGCGCTCGCGGGAGGCGATCCCCGGCGCGTCCCGATCGAGGATCGACACGGGCGGCAGCACCAGGACGGCGATCAGCACGCCGAGGCCCGCGATCACGATCAGCATGCGCAGCAGCGAGCGGTCGGACCCACCCGTCTCGAAGTCGTCCTCGGTCAGCTCGTCACCATCGAAGGCGCGCGGATCATCCTCAGCGCGGCCGCCCTCGAGGCGGTCACGGCCTCGACCGCTGGTGTCGCGGCGCCAGAGGGGCATCGCGCGCTACTCCGCCGAGGTCGTCACGCCGACGACCACGGGCTGCCCGCTCCGCACGATCTGCAACTCGACGCGCGCGCCCGGTCGGACATCCTTGAGGAGGTTCACCATCGGCGTGTCGAGGTCGATCTGCACGTTGTTGAACCCCAGCACCAGGTCCCCCACCTGCACCCCCGAGGCGGCCGCCGGGCTCCCCGCGGCCACCTTCGTCACCAGCGCACCCTGCGAGGCCGGGAGCTGCTGCCGTGCGGCAAGCGTCGGCGTCACCTCGACGTGCTGGTCCAGCCGCTCGATGCCCAGCCGCGCCCGAGGAAAGCGGCCCGTCTTGATGATGCTCTCGATCGCCGGCCGGATCGAGTCGGTTGACTGCGCGAAGGACACGCCCGCGATCGGCAGCCCATTTGGCGTCTCGCGGACCACCGTGGTCAGGAGCCCCACGATGCCCGAGCGCGCCATGAGCGCACCGCCGGAGTCACCGTGGTTGACGGCCGCGTCGGTCTGGATGAGGTCCTCGAGGGTCACGTTCGGCCTCGGCCAGGCGCGCCGGACCCCGGAGACAACCCCGAAGTTGGCGGAGTTCGCCCCGGCGATCGCGCTCCCTCCGAGGGCGATCACGGGCTCTCCGAGGCGCACGTCGCGAGACGTCGCCAGCGAGGTGCTGCGCAGGCCCAGCGACGGGATCTGCAGCACCGCCAGGTCCGTGAACGGCGAGTCGTCGCCGACGAGTCGCGCCGGCCGCTGCTCGCCCGTGGCGAGCGAGACCGTGATCTCCGAGGCGCCCTCGACGACGTGGTAGTTCGTCACCACGTGCCCCACCTCGTCAATCACGATGCCCGACCCGAGGTTTCGAGTCTGCACCGCGTCGGGGCCCGAGCCGGTCGCGGGGAGGTCCGCGATGATCGTCACGATCGCGGGGAGCGTCCGGTCGATGGCGTCCTGGAGCGGACCCCACTCCGAGGCCGCCGATCCCGGGCGTGCCGTCGCGGACGGCTCCGTCCGAGGCGACTCCACCCCTCGAGAGCCCACGGCCACGACCACGCCGCCCGCCAGCCCGCCGACGAGCGCCGCGACGCCGAGGTTCAACAGCAACAGCGGGAGTCGCATGCCCAGAATTGCGATAGCGCTTACTCCCCTGCCAGTCGGACCCTGAGTCTACACTGCCGCCTCGGCAAGCCGTAGGGGAACCACCGCCGCGAACGAGGGATCACCCCGCGTTGCGAGTCGGGTTCCTCCCAAAGTAGAATATTGCGCACGGGCTTGCCCACTTGGGCGAGTCCTTGTTCATTCAGAACACTTCTTCTACGCAGCACGCCGCCCGCACGGGCACCCCACGCGCATCCCTCGCCTTCCATGAGCGCATGGGTGAAGGTGATCTGAGGGCAACCATGTACGAGCGACGCGTCCTCCTCACCCAGGACGGCATCAGGCGCCTCGAGGCGGAGCTGCTCGAGCTCCGTACGGTGAAACGCGCCGAGGTCGCGCAGCAGATTCGCGACGCCCAGGAGCTCGGCATGACCGAGACCGACGGGCAGTACGAGGAGGCCAAGAACCAGCAGGCCTTCCTCGAGGGGCGCATCCAGGAGATCGAGAAGATGCTCGAGATGGCCGAGGTCATCGACGAGTCGGCGGCCCACGCCTCGAAGGAGGTGCGGGTCGGCTCCACGGTCAGCCTGAGGACGAAGGACAACAAGCGGCGCAAGTACCAGCTCGTCGGGCCGGCGGAGACCAACCCCGCCGAGGGCCGCATCAGCGACGAGTCACCCCTCGGCCGGGCCCTGCTGGGCAAGAAGCGCGGCGAGACGGTGAAGATCCAGGCCCCCGGCGGCACCGTCGAGATGACCATCACCTCGATCAGCTGAGGGCGCGAGCAAACTGCCCAGGTCCGGGGCGACCTTCAGTCGAGGCGCGTGATCCGAATCCCACACTCACGGTCTTCCGTGTCGGACCGCGTTGTGTCAAGTACGGTCGCCACCACCCACCCCGCGGCAGCCCCCGTCCACTCGGGCATGTTGACCAGAAGTCCCTCGCCCCCACCGCTGCCGATCCTGCTCCAGGCTACCGCGGAGCTCACGACGTGCTCCCCCGGCACCCTGGTGAGCGAGCCGAACGAGAAGCTGCCCGTATTCCGTCGCTGAATGATCGCCAGAGCCGCCGGGATGCGTGTCATCAGATCAGCGTCGAATGACACGAGCGCCTGCACGGCTGCGGGACGACCGAGGTTGAACCAGTTGAGCCACGAGGTGAGTGGACCAATCGAAGACTGGCGGCTCCGCAGATGCATCGCAGTGAGCTGTATCGCAGTCAGCTCGAGCGCTCCGAGTCGGCGAAGCGAGTCCTCGAGGCACTGGAGAAGCGGTGGGGCCGCGATCGCTGGCTCGACGTCTGGCTCGACTCCGACCTGCACGTACCCCATCCGCGGACTTCCAGCCTCGGCACTGAGGCTTGCCTCGTTCATGCCCCACAACAGGCGCCGCGGCTCTCCCGAGGACGTGCCCCAGCTCATCAACTCCGCACGCGACCGGAACACGCTGTACAGATCTTCGTGATCCGAGACAGTCCCAACGCCGTCGGGCGACAGCCGACCGAAAACCTCAGCCAGGACCGTCGACGCCATCGGCACGGATCCGCGACGAGCAAACGACACGGTCGCCCCCAGAAGGTCAGTCTAGGTAACCAAGGCGGAGGTTGAGAGCACGCGAAGCGCGCTCTCAACCACTCCACGATTAACTCGTCACGAAGGATAGCAAGGCAGGGACTGCGCCTGTGTGACCAGCTGATCCGGGGGATCCACCACGCCGACTAGATCGACGTCAACGATGCTGCGATACGTGACCCACGTTGACGACGAGCAGTCATGTCTTGCAGTCGCCCGGTTGCCCGACCCACCGCCGGGCACCACCTGTTGCCGCCCAGTTGCTATCGTCTGCCACCAACAGCCAGACCCATTGGTGCAGTACCACGCCTGCAGGTAGACCGTCACCCAGGCGGTTGACGGACATCCTCCGTACTCCAACCACCACCCGTGCGCTGATGCCGCCCAGCCCGTCGAGGACATGTGGGAGTAGTCCCCTTTGGTCTCGTAGTTGCACGTGCCGGCAACAGTTCGGGTCTCTACCGGGTCGGTCGAAGCGGTCGCTTCATCCCCTTCGCCCGTAAAGACCGTGAACGCGCCCTCCTCTGGTCCCTTCTCCTGTGCACCCCCTGCAACCCGAGGTTTCTCGGGAGGACCGTCTGCTCTCGCGGCGTTGGGTGCCGCAAGTCCAATACCGAGCAACGCCGCGAGCAGGAGCACAGATCCGACCCAGATGGCGCCGACTCTGCGATTTCGAGCACTCCACGCCACTTCGTTTCCTCTTCGTCCCTCTCCGCCACCGCCTCATGCGACGGCTTGCGGCGGGAACGGTAGGACGAGGCCCGCGGCATCACGTACTCACTATTGTGTACGTGGCATACCCAGTGTTGTGTATGCCGCGTACCCAACATTGACTACGACACATCGTCCTGGCTTCCGCCGGCGTCGCCCTGGTGCTCCCACGGAAGTACGAGGCAGCAGTCGCGATGCGCGATGCCCCAGAGCATCGCCTCCGCGTTCGTGGACACGTTCAACTTCCGGTGGATCGAGGCGATCTGCGAGCGCACCGTGCCCACGGACGTGCGCCGCTTTCGTGCGATCTCGCCCACCGGCGTGAGGTCGATCACGAGCAGCAGCACCTCGCGCTCGGCGGTCGTGAGCTGCACGTGCGGGGACTCGTCGGACATGCAACGTCCTCTCCTCCCCTCGCGGCCCTCGAGGTGAAGCGGCCATCGGCTGGCGGCGCTGCAATCCGCAACACCTGTGTATCACGGCCCCGCCCGGCCCCCTGAGGCCCAACGTCACGCCTCGCGGCGCACCCCCGAGGCGGGCCGCACCGCCTCCCCGCTCGGCCCAGTGCCCGGCTCGCGCTACCATCGAGGCATCCCACGACCAGTTCCGCGCGCCTCGAATGAGGCGCCTGGCGAGGCACGACATGCCCTCCGAGGAAGAGCTCATCGCCCAGCGCCTCGAGAAGCGCGAGCGCCTGCTCGCCGCCGGCGAGGCGTACCCCGCACGCACCGGCCGCACGCACACCGCCGCCGCCGCCGTCGCCGAGCTCGAAGCTTCCGAGGCCGTCGGCGTCGAGCGGACCGAGCGCCCCGTGACCGTCACCGGCCGCATCGCGGCCCAGCGCACGATGGGCAAGGCCGCCTTCCTCGACGTGCGCGACGGCAGCGGGCGCATCCAGCTCCACGTCCGTGCCGACGCCGTGGGGCCCGAGGCGTTCGCCGCGCTCGACCTCCTCGACCTGGGCGACTTCATCGAGGCGTCCGGCCCGCTCTTCCGCACGCGCACCGGCGAGCCCACCGTCGCCGTCACCTCGTACCGCGTGCTGGTCAAGGCGCTCCGGCCGCCCCCCGAGAAGTGGCACGGCCTCCAGGACGTCGAGGCGCGCTACCGCCAGCGCCACCTCGACCTGATGGCGAACGAGCGCTCGAGGGAGATCGCGCGCACGAGCGCCGCCGTGGTCGCCTCGGTGCGCCGCTTCTTCCACGAGCGCGACTTCATGGAGGTGGAGACGCCCGTCCTCCAGACCGAGGCGGGGGGCGCGGCCGCGAGGCCGTTTGTGACCCACCACAACGCCCTCGGCCGCGACCTCTTTCTCCGCATCTCCCTCGAGCTGCACCTCAAGCGCCTGCTCATCGGCGGCTTCGACCGCGTCTTCGAGCTCGGACGCGTCTTCCGCAACGAGGGCGTCTCGACGCGCCACAACCCGGAGTTCACCCTCCTCGAGTCCTACGAGGCCTACGCCGACTACCACGATGTCGCGCGCATGGTCGAAGAGCTGCTGCGCCACGTGGCCGCCGAGGTCGCGGGCACCCTCCACGTGCCCCACGGCGAGCACGTGATCGACCTCGAATCACCGTTCGCGCGCACCACCTATCGCCAGGCGCTCGTCGAGCACGCCGGCATCGACCTCGGCGCGCACCGCGACCTCGAGTCGCTGCGCGCGGTCGCCCGCGCGCGCAACGTCCCCTTCGAGGCGAAGGCGTCGTGGGCGACGATCCTCGACGGCCTGATGTCCGCCCTCGTCGAGCCGCACCTCGTGCAGCCCACCTTTATCTTTGACTACCCCACCGAGCTCTCGCCCCTCGCGAAGCGGAAGGTCGATGACCCCGAGGTCGTCGAGCGCTTCGAGCTGTTCGTGCTCGGCCGCGAGCTCGCCAACGCCTACTCCGAGCTCAACGACCCCGTCGAGCAGCGCGAGCGGATGCTCGCGCAGGCGGCCAAGGCGGCCGGCGGCGACGAGGAGGCCGAGGTGGCCGACGAGGACTTCCTCGAGGCCCTGGAGTACGGCATGCCGCCCGCCGGAGGCCTCGGCATCGGCATCGAGCGCCTGATGATGCTCGTCACCGGCGAGCACTCGATCCGCGAGGTCATCCTCTTTCCCGCCATGCGCGGCCGCTCCGAGTAGGGGTCGGGGAGTCCTCGTGAACCGCATCCGCGAGGACGTGCACATCCACGCCACGGCCGGGGCGATCTTCGAGCGGCTCGCGCTCCCCGAGGCGGTGCGCTGGCTGCCCGCCTCCTTCCGCGACGCACGCGCCGAGGCCGCCACGGACGGCGCGGACACCGCGGACATCGAGGTGCTCGCGTTCCGCCTCGCGCTGCCGATGCTCGACCGTCACGTCGAGCTCCGCATCCACGAGGAGGTCGCGCCCCACGTCCTCAGCCTGCGCGCGCACGTCAACGGCTCGCGCCCCGCCGTCGAGGCGTTCGACTGGGGCCTCCACCAGGAGGGCGCGAACAACGTCCACGTCACTGCCGAGTTCGCCTACGAGCCCGCCGGCGGCCCCTTCGGCGCCCTCCTCGAGGCCGCCGTGCACGCACCGTTACGTCGCCAGGCCCTCCGCGACGCCCTCTGGCGCCTCAAGCTCCTCGCCGAGGGCCAGGTC
>JADLFF010000038.1 GCA_020845735.1 Dehalococcoidia bacterium | reverse complement strand
TTGATCTTCGCCAGCTGGTTCACGAACTCCTTGAGGTAGTAGTTCCGATCCAGCATGAAGGTGTTGATCGTGATCTTCTGCTGCGACACTCGCTTCACGGCCTTGAGGGTCTCACGAATCGTGATCGGGCTGGGCGGGTAGGCGAACTGCGAGCGCCCTCGCTCGAGGTGCGCCGTCGGCTCACCGTCGGAGATCATCAGGATCTGCCTCGTCGCGCCCTTGTGCTTTGCGAGCATGCGCTCGGCCATCATGAAGGCGTGGTGCATGTTCGTCCCGAGGACGGACTCTTCCCAGCGCACGTACGGCAGCTCCCCGAGCTTCAGCTCGCGCGCGTACGCCGAGAACCCGATCACGTAGAGCGTGTCCTTCGGATACATCGAGGTGATGAGGTTCTGCAGCGCCAGCGCCACCTTCTTCGCCGCCTGGAACGACCCGCGCAGCGCCATCGACCACGACAGGTCCACCATCAGCACGGTCGCGGTCTGGGTCACGAGCTCGGCTCGATAGACCTCGAAGTCATCCGGGTGGAGGCGGACCGGCGTCTGCGGTCCCTCGCGCTCGAGGGCGTTGCGGATCGTGCGCTCCATGTGGAGGTAGAACGGGTCGCCGAACTCGTACGGCTTGGTCTCGTCGATGCGTTCGCCGATGCGGCCTGCATCCGGCACGGCGTGGTTCCCGAGGTTCTGCTTCTTGAGCTGCGCGAAGATCTCACCGAGGGCCTTCTGCCCGATCGAGCGCATCCCGCGAGGCGTCAGCTCGTACGCATCGCCCTCCTTGCGCACGTACCCCGCCTTCTCGAGGACTTCGAGCAGCTGCTTGAGCTGGTCGAGGGCGTCCACGGCCTCCTCGCCAAGCAGCTCCCGCAGCTTGTCGACATCGACCGCGTCGAGGTCGCCACCGTACTGCGCCCGCTCGAGGTCGCGCTCGAGGCCATCGATGTCCTGCATCTGGCGCATGAGCTCCATCGCCGCCTCGAGGCCGATCTCCTCGTCGCCGCGGAACGGGTAGCTCTGCCCCTGGTCCCGCGAGGGGTTCAGGAACTCGAGGTTCTGCGCCAGCTGCTGCAGCTCACCCTCGAGCTCCGGGTCACCGAGCTTGTCCGCAAGCAGCGACTGGAGCTGCTCACGCTGCGCCGAGGGCAGCGACTCCATCAGCGAGTTCATCGCCGACATCTGCGCCTGCATCTGCGCCATCAGCTCGTCGAGCGACTGCGGCGGGTTCTCGCCGAACATGTCGCCGAACTGCTCCATGAACTTGTCGAAGTCAGGCTCACCGCCGCGCATGCGCTCGGTCAGCATGTCGTTCAGCGCTCGGGTCATGTCCTTCATCCGCTGGAGGTCGCCCTCCGACATCTGCTGGACCATGTCCTGCACGTTCTGGAAGAACGAGTTCACCATTGCCTGGCGCAGGCTCTCGACGAGCTTCTGGAACTTGTCCTGCGCCTCGGGGTTCAGGAACTCGTAGTCCTGCAGCGCACGCACCTGCCCGCCCGGCTCCTGCGGCAGGTCATTGAGGAACTGCTGCTTGCGCTCGGCAATGCGACGCAGCATGTCCTGGAACTGCTGCTCGTCGCTCTGTCCGCCGCCGCCGGATGGGCCGCTCTCGCTCGGCCAACCGCCCTCGCCGGGATCGGCGGGCTGGCCCTGCTGTGCGCGCGCCCCGGCCATCGAGGGCTGGCGGCTCCCCATCTGGCCCGTGCGGCCCGCCTGCCCCGACTGGCCCCGTTCGCCGGCCTGGCCGGGCTGCCCGTCCATGCCCTCGGAGCCCTCGGCGCCGTCCGAGCCTTCAGCGCCCTCGGAACCCTGGTCGCCCGTGCCCTGCTGGCCGTCGGACCCCTCGAGGGTGTCCTGCCCGCTCTGCGCGCCCTGCTGGCCGTCCGCGCCATCCTGCCCCTCGGCGCCCGGCTGGCGCGCGCCCTCGAGGCGGTCACGCAACGTGCCGCGCTCCATGTCGAGGATCTCCTCGATCTGGCGGCGCACGTCCTCCATGATCCCGCCCATGTCGAACTGGTCGAGTCGCTGGCGTCGCTGCTGCCGGAGCTGCTGGAGCAGGTCGCGAAGGCCCTGCATGCGGTCACCCTGGGGCGTGCGCATCCCGCGCTGCATCAGGTTCCGCAGCGCGTGCTGCAGATCCCCGAAGTTCATCAGGTCGTCGGTCAGCGCCTCCAGCACCTCCGCGGCGTCGAGCGTCGGGATGTCCTGCGTGCCGTCCCACTCCGTGTACCGGTAGACAGCCGTCATCATTCCCTCGGTCCCGCGAGCCGCGCTCGCATCCCCGTTCCGCCGGCCGGGCTACCCGCGGTAGCGCGCAGCCTGCCCACCCACGGTGTCCTTGTTCAGGCGCTTGTTCAGGTGCAGCCCCTCGAGGACGAACTCCACGGCGGCTGCCTGCACAGCCGGGTTGGTGCTCTCGGTCAGCGCCTGCACGCCCGAGGCGAGCCCCGGGATGTCCTTGAGCAATCGCTGGTAGTCTCCCGAGCTCAGCGCCTCGCCCGTGTCGACCGACAGGCCCGACTTGAACGCCTGCACGATCTCGTCGAGGTCCGTGACGTCGCAGCGGCGGTTGAACACGGCGACCACGGCGCCCTGGATCAACCGCTCGAGGACCTGCGCGTCGCGCCCCTCCTCGACGGTGTCCAGCTCGACCTTCCCGGCCAACGACGGCATCACGAAGGGCAGGTCGGAGATGCGCGGCACCACGTCCTTCTCGCCGAGCCGGATCGCGCGACGCAGCGCGTTCGCGAGCAGCGACTCGTAGTTCGCAACCGACGCGCGCACGGAGACGCCGGAGCGCTGGTTCACGTCCGGCGAACGCCGCGCCAGCCTCGAGATCTCCGCGACGATCTCCGCCATGTAGTCGGGCACGGTGACGGAGAAGCCATCCGCCGAGAGCGCGGCGCCCTCGGCCTCCATGATCTTGACCTCGGCCTCGATCGTCGTCGGGTAGTGCGTGCGGATCTGCGCGCCGTACCGGTCCTTGAGCGGCGTGATGATCCGGCCACGGTTCGTGTAGTCCTCGGGGTTCGCCGTGGCCACCACGAAGACGTCCAGGTCGAGCCGGACCTTGTGGCCGCGGATCTGGATGTCGCGCTCCTCCATGACGTTGAGCAGGCCGACCTGGATGCGCTCGGCGAGGTCAGGGAGCTCGTTCAGCGCGAAGATGCCGCGGTTCGTCCTCGGAATCAGCCCGTAGTGGATCGTCAGCTCGTCCGAGAGGTACCGACCCTCGGCCACCTTGATCGGGTCGATCTCTCCGATGAGGTCCGCGATGGTGATGTCGGGCGTCGCCAGCTTCTCGCCGTAACGGTCGGAACGGTGCACCCAGCGGATCGGGGTGGCGTCGCCCTCGGCTTCCACGATCGCCCGGCCCTGCGCCGAGATCGGCGCGAACGGGTTCTCCGGGATCTCCGCGCCCTCGATGGTGGGCGTCCACTCGTCGAGCAGCGACGTGAGGCTCCGGATCATCCGCGACTTCGCCTGACCGCGCTCACCGAGCAGGATCATGTCCTGACCCGAGAGGATCGCGTTCTCGATCTGCGGGATGACCGTGTCGTTGTACCCCTCGATGCCCGGGAAGAGGTCGCGGCCAGTGCGCAGTCCCTCGATCAGGTTCTTGCGCATCTCGTCGCGGACCGACAGCACCTGGTACCCGGATGCGCGCAACTCGCCGAGAGTTGAAGGTCGATCGTTGGCCACGCTGAGCCCTCCTGCGTCAGTCGAGCGAGTCCAGCCTCTGGACCGCCTTCATGCAGAAGCGCTCACACGCGGACTCCTGCATCCCACCGTGCCCGCCAGTATACGCGGCATGAGATGGCCCGCGTCGTCTCGCGAGCTATCAGGCGCCTCACCGTCAACCGCCGGCGGGGCCGACGGCTGCCTCGATCTGTGCGATGTGCTCCTCGCGATGGCGCCAGCGCCGCACCACGTAGCCGTGCTCCCCGCCGAGGACCGCCGCGATCTGCGCCTCGGTCAGCGTGGCCACCAGCTCATCGACCGCCTGCGCTGCCTCGACGACGAGGTCCCCCACAGCATCGGGATCGAGCAGGGCGAGCAGCGGCTCGAGCGCCTCGTTCGTCTGGTCGTCCGGGTCGTGCGGCGCGGGCGCCTCGGAACCGAGCAGCACGCCCGTATCCAGGAAGTGCTCGAAGACGGCGCGCTGCCGGCCGTCCCAGAACGCCAGGTGCCCGAGCGCCATCGACACGGTCCACCCACCGCCGAGGGGTAGCACCAGCTGCTCCGGGCTCAGGCGTCCTACCAGCGCGTCGAGGCGGTGGGTCGCCTCCATGTTGTGCTCCGCGTCCGCGTGCATGCCGGCCTCCTTCGCTCGAAGGTCGAAGTGTACCCGGCAGTCGCCGGACCACACGTGAGACGGAGGCGGGACCGACGAAACCAGGAACGGGGGACGGGGGACGCTCGCGGCGGCCTCAACAAGAAGAGAACAGGGGACAACAAGCAGAAGGCCCCGCTCTCGGAGCGGGGCCTGTGCGCGTCAGACGAGCGGGCGGCTCAGGATGCGGCCTCTTCGCTCTCGCTCGGCGCAACGATCTCGGCGAGCTCGGGGTGGCGCACGAGGCGCTCCACAGCCCGGCTCAGCCGTGAGTCACGCACGACGACGACCTCGGTCGTCTCGAGCAGATCGCCCACGCCCACCTCGAGGGCCTTCGACACGCCAAGCAGCGTCGACAGCGGCAGGTCGCGCTTGCCGGTCTCGTAGTTGGACAGCGACGCCTGCGTGATGCCCGCGACACGGGCGACCTCCGCCTGCGACAGGTCGCGGCGCAGCCGCCACTCGCGGATGCGCTGTCCCACAGCCTTGCGCTGGTCGACGCGCTCGCCAGTCAGAACCATCTCGATCTGCCTTCCCCTGATGCCGGCGTCGCTGCACGAAACACGCCGACAACCCCATTTGTTCTATGCCGAACGTTAGTGCATCCGGCCTTGTGCGCACAAGCACAAAGCATCAAGAAATTGTTAAGCACGAAGACGCGGTGCATCCACGGGCGACTCGGACTGCGATCTACTCGAGGACCTGGATCATGACGCTGTGGCCCACGTGCGCGAACCAGGCCGCCGCCTCGTCGGGCGTGGGGAACCAGATGTCCCGGTGCTGCCCCGCCACGCCGCTGCCCGTGTCCGCGCAGCGGAACACGAGGCCGGTCGGGTCCCCAACCACTCGGAAGCGCTGGCCGTGGTGGGCGCGGTCGCACGCCGCCACGCCCATCTGGACGGGCGTCCCATCGGCGGCGCTGCCGCAGAAGCCACCGCCGTCGCCAACAAAGGCGCCGGAGCAGTAGTAGAAGGTGAGGTACGCCGCACTCCGCTCCCCGGGCACCATCCGCGCCACCGCCGCAACGTCGTACAGGGGACCGGTCGCGGTGGGGAGCTGCACGGTCAGCGCGCTGGCGACGGTGTGCACGTCCGAGGCCGCTGCCGCCGCACTCGCGGCCACGACCTGCGCTCGGAAGAGCGCCGCCTCGTACTCTGCCGGCGACGCCTCGAGGCCCGCCACGAGGTCGGCGGTTGGGTCGCCCCACGCCGGCACGGACGCACGCGCCTCGGCCATCCGCGCGGTCACGGCAAGCGCTCCCACGCCCACGCCGACGGCGAATGCCAGCCCGACGAGCGCGAACAGCGTCGCGCGCGCTCGGAACTGCTTAAGCTTCTTAGCAGGATGCCCCCACATGGCGGGGAGTATGTCAGCGCCCGATCACGCCCGACAACCCCTCGAGGGCACAATTATCCCCATTGTATTGCCGTGCAATTGACAGCAAGCGGGCCGCCTGTTAGCGCAACAGACCCTCCGCACGGAGATCGAGGGCGGTCGACCGAAACGCCTCGACGGTCTGGTCGATGTCGGCGTCCGTGTGCGCGCTCGAGACCATGCCACCGGTCCCCATGAAGTCCACGCCGTGGTTCAACAGCGCTCGCTTGAGCGGCCGCTCGAGCTCCGGAAGGACCCCACGAGGCTCCTCGGCGGCGTCCCACTCCACGTCACGAGGCCGCGGCGCGTCGTACCCGAGGTTGACGTGGAACATCGAGGACACGGCCCAGGCGGATCCCGGCAACGATAACGATGCGCATACCGCGTTGAGCCCGCGCACCAGCCGCGCCGTCGAGGCGTCGGCGCGCTCGACCTCTCCACCCCGGGCAATCAGGCGCAGCGCCTCGAGGCCCGCCGCTGCCGACACCGGATTGGCGTTGAACGTGCCCTGGTGCGCCACGCGCTGCGAGGCGTTCCACTCGCCATCCCCGTCCCGGATCTCGAGCATCGACACGATGTCGTCACGACCGGTCACGCACCCCCCGGGCAACCCCCCCGCGAGGATCTTCGCGTGCGTCGACAGGTCCGGGACCACGCCGTAGCGCTCCGAGGCGCCGCCCGGCGCCATCCGGAACCCGGTGATCACTTCATCCATGATGAAGACGGTCCCCGTCTCCTCGGTGAGGCGGCGCGCGGCGTGGAGGTAGTCCGGCGACAGCGGGTGGGTGCCCCAGTGCGCGCCCGTCGGCTCGAGGATGACCGCAGCCACGTCGCGGCGCGCGAGCTGCTCCTCGAGGGCTCCCACGTCCCCGGCCTCGAGGACGGCAAGCGACTCGTAGAAGCCGTTCGGCACGCCCGGCGAAAATGGCTGCGCCTCGTCCTGGCGGAGCCGCCCGACCACGAGGTCGTGCCATCCGTGGAAGTGCTCCACCAGCTTCACGACGCGCTCGCGGCCGGTGTACGCGCGCGCCAGCCGCAGCGCCATCATCGTCGCCTCGGTCCCGGACGAGGTGAACCGGACGCGCTCGGCGCACGGGACCATCCGGATCACCTGCTCGGCCCACTCCACCTCCCAGCGGTGCGAGGAGCCGAAGTGGGTCCCGTGCCCCAGCGCCTCGCGAGCCGCTTCGGTCACCTCGGGACGCCCGTGGCCGAGCAGCAGCGCCCCGTGCCCGCCGATGTAGTCCACGTACTCGTTGCCATCGACGTCCCACTTACGGCCACCCTGCGCTCGCTCGACGTAGATCGGCCACGGGGAGAAGGCCCGGGTGTCGTGGGTCACGCCCGAGGGGAACGCCGCGCGGCCGCGCTCGGCGAGCGCCTTCGATCCCTGGTGCATCGCCTCGAAGGTCTCCAGGATCGAGGCCATGGCAATCTCCCGTCCGTCCGGTGAGCCTGTGCGCGCCGTGCTAGCGTGAACGTGGAACCAGTCTCGGACGACGGTCCGCGCGCAGCAAGCGCCACGCACGCGCACTCGGAGGTGCCATGGCCCGCCTGAGCGATGCGGAGGTCGACGCCGCCCTCGCCGGCCTCGAGGGGTGGCGCCGCGAGGGCGCCGAGCTGGTGCGCCCGTTCGTCTTCGAGGACTTCGTGGCGGCCCTGGGGTTCATCGTGCAGGTCGGTGCACTCGCCGAGCGCGCGAACCACCACCCGACGCTGACCAACACGTACAACCGCGTGCGCGTCGCCCTCTCCACGCACGACGAGGGTGGCATCACGGATCGCGACCTGGCGCTGGCCCGCGAGATTGGCGAGCGCGCCCGGGGATAGGCCGCGTTAGGGGAAGATCCCCCGCAGCTCCGTCGCCTCGATGACGCGCTCGATCCCGATCCACTGCGCCGCTTCTCGCAGGTTGCAGCGGTCCGCCCCGACGACGCAGCGCCCTGCGACACCTCGATACGCGTCGACCATGTACCGCTGGAGCTGGGCGTTCACATCGTCCTCGCGCCAGCGCTGGAAGTCGCGGGACTGCACCCACTCGAAGTAGGAGACGGTCACGCCACCCGCATTCGCGAGGATGTCCGGAATCACGGTCACCCCGCGCTCAGCGAGGATGTCGTCTGCCTCGGTGGTGAGGGGCCCGTTCGCCCCCTCGATAATCAGCGGTGCACGCACGCGCGAGGCGTTCGCAGCCGTGATCGTGTTCTCGAGGGCCGCCGGCACCAGCACATCGACATCCGCGTAGAGGACGTCCTCGGGCGCCACCCGCTCCGCCTCCCCGGTCCACGTCGCCAGCGCATTTCCCTGCTGCACGTGCGCGTACGCCGAGAACGTATCGAGGCCGCCCTTGCGGTACAGCCCAATGTCCCGGTCGCACACGTATTCGACGATGGCCCCGCCCTGCGTCAGCAGCTTCGCCGTGACGCCTCCCACGTTGCCGAAGCCGTGCACGGCCACGCGCCGACCAGCCAGCCCCCCGCTCTCGCGCAGGTGCTCCGCGAGGACGTACATGATCCCTCGCCCGGTCGCCTCGAACCGGCCCTCGGACCCTCCGATGGCAACGGGCTTCCCGGTCACGACGCCGGGCACGGTGTACCCACGCTGGATCGAGTAGGTGTCCATCATCCAGGCCATCACCTGCGGGTTCGTGCCGAGGTCGGGCGCGGGGATGTCGCGGTCCGGCCCGATGATCGGCGCGATCTCCGAGGTGAACCGCCTCGTGAGGTTCTGCAGCTCAGCGCGGCTGACCGAATGCGGGTCGACGATGACCCCGCCCTTCGCACCCCCGAAGGGCACGTCGACCACGGCGCACTTCCAGGTCATCCACATCGCGAGGGCTTTCACCTCCCCGAGGGACACCATGGGCGCGTAGCGGATGCCGCCCTTCACGGGTCCTCGGGCGGAGTTGTGGTGCACCCGGTACCCCTTGAAGACCCGGAACGAGCCGTCATCGAGCTCCACCGGGAACTCGGTCTCGTACACGGTCTTGAACGAGGTCAGAATCTCGCGGTGCTTGTCCGGCAGCTTCAGGTGATCGGCCGCCCGGTGAAACTGCTCGAGGGCGGTCCGGAGCGTCGCGTCCCCCGCCTCGGCGCTGCTCAACCCAGCCACAGTCGTAGCCACTCGATCCTCCTCGCGACGCCTCCGCCGATTCGCTCCTCCGAGGGTAGTCCCACCGGGGTGGCGAGATCGCATGCCCTCGCGAGCGCGATGCGGGCAGAACAGAACAGGCCCCGACCGATTGGTCGGGGCCTTTCGCACGTCGCTCCGTTGGAGGCTAGTCGGGCTCGGCGATGAACCCGCTGCCCGCGGCGGCCAGCTCGCGCCGGCCCTCGGGCGTGGCCTCGAACATCGAGTCATCGATGCCCACGAGCCGCTCCCGCTCGAAGTCGAACTGGAACGGCAGCAGCATCGACTCCGGCATCGCCATCTCGGCGATCGGCGCGGGCCGCTCGACGACGATCGGCGCGCGCGCCGGGATCAGCTTGCCGATGATCACGTTCTCCTTGAGGCCGCGCAGGTGGTCGGTGCGACCCTCGATGGCCGCCTCCGTCAGCACACGCGTGGTCTCCTGGAACGACGCCGCAGCGAGGAACGAGTCCGTCGACAGCGAGGCCTTCGTGACCCCGAGCAGCACCGGGGTGACCCGACCGGGGTCGCCGCCCTCGGCCACCACGCGGGCCTGCAGGTCCGCGTACTCCCAGCGGTCGATGATCTCGCCCGGCAGGAGGTCCGTGTCGCCCGGCTCCTCGACGGACACCTTGCGCAGCATCTGGCGCACGATGACCTCGATGTGGCGGTCGTTGATGTTCACACCCTGCGAGCGGTAGACCCGCTGCACCTCGTCCACGAGGTACTTCTGGACCTCCTCGGGCCCGAGGATGGTGAGCATGTCCTGCGGGTTGATCGAGCCCTCGGTGAGCTGATCGCCCGCGTGCACAAACTCGCCAGTCTCCGAGCGGAGCCGCGCGTTCGCCGGGATCGGGTACTCACGCTCGTCCGAGAGCTCCGAGACGATCCGCAGGGCGGCGGGCTTCTTCCGCCGGCCGTCCGTCACGTACTCGACGCGCCCGGCCACCGCCGAGGTCACGACCTTCGTCGGGAGCCGCGAGCTCCCGGCGTCCGGCGCCTGGGCCAGTGGCTCGTCCGCAGTCACCTGCTGGCCCTGCTCGACCAGCACCTCGAAGTCCTCCGGCAGCTCGTACAGCTCCTCGAACGACTCCGAGCTCGCCACGGTGATGAAGCGCGCGTCGCCATCGCGGCGCACGCGCACCACGCCGTCGATCTCGCTGATCACCGCCTGCCCCTTGGGCACACGGGCCTCGAAGATCTCCTCCACGCGGGGGAGTCCCGAGGTGATGTCGAGGCCACCGGCGATGCCACCGGTGTGGAACGTACGCATCGTGAGCTGCGTGCCCGGCTCACCGATGGACTGCGCGGCGATGATGCCCGCCGCGACACCCATCTCGATGAGCGACCCGGTCGCGAGGGCGCGGCCGTAGCAGAGCTGGCAGATGCCGCGACGCGAGAAGCAGGTCAGTGGCGAGCGCACGTGCACCTGCTCGACGCCCGACTCGATGATCTGCTGCGCCACCGAGTTGGTGATCTCCTGGTTGCGTTCGACCATGACCTCGCCGGTCTCCGGGTGCACCGCGGCGGAGGCCGCCCAGCGGCCGGTGATGCGCTCCTCGAGGGTGGCGAGGATGCCCTGCTCGGCCCGCTCGCGCAGCCAGACGCCCGGAACGTCATCGGCGCCGGCCACACAGTCGGTCTCCCGCACAATGAGGTCCTGCGCGACGTCGATCATGCGGCGCGTGAGGTAGCCCGAGTCCGCCGTCCGCAGTGCGGTGTCGGCGAGACCCTTGCGCGCGCCGTGCGTCGAGATGAAGTACTCCAGCACCGACAGCCCGTCGCGGAACGACGAGCGAATCGGCAGGTCGATGATGCGACCACTCGGGTCGGTCATCAGGCCGCGCATCCCACCCATCTGGCGGATCTGCGCCATGTTCCCCTTCGCGCCGGAGTTGGACATCATCGCGAGCGAGCCCTCGGGGTCGAGCGCTCGCTGCAGTGCCGCCGTGATCTCGTTCGTGGTCTCGGTCCAGACGTTGATCGCCGCCTGGTACCGCTCGTGCTCGGTCACGAGCCCGAGCTGGTACTGCTCGTCGATCTCGTCGATGCGCGACTCGGCCTTCGCGAGCAGCTCGGGCTTGTCCGAGGGCGTCGTGATGTCGGACGCCGCGATCGAGATGCCGGACTGCGTCGCGTAGCGGAACCCGACGTCCTTGATCCGGTCGACGAACTCGACCGTGGCGTCCACGCCGAGGTCGGCGTGGATCCGCGAGACCAGCGCGCGCAGCGTCTTCTTGTCCATCAGGTCGTTCTGGTACCCGATCTCGTCGGGCACGACCTCGTTGAACAGCACGCGGCCGACCGTCGTATCGACGCGGCTGCCGCTGTCGAGGCGCAGTCCCACGCGATCGTGGATGCGCAGCCGGCCAAGCTCGTAGCCGATCTTGACCTGATCGCGCGTGTAGGCACGCGTCGGCGCCATGTCCGCGTCCGACGGCAGGAACGTCATGTAGTAGCAGCCGAGCACCATGTCGAGGGTCGGCGCGACCACCGGCTCACCATCCGAGGGCGACAGCAGGTTTCGACTCGAGAGCATGACCTGGCGCGCCTCGGCCACCGCCTCGTAGGACAGCGGCACGTGCACGGCCATCTGGTCGCCGTCGAAGTCTGCGTTGTAGGCGAAGCAGACGAGGGGGTGCAGCTGGATCGCGGACCCCTCGACGAGGATCGCCTCGAACGCCTGGATGCCCAGGCGGTGCAGCGTCGGTGCACGGTTCAGGAGCACGGGTCGGTCCTTGATGACCTCCTCCAGCACGTCCCAGACCTCGGGGCGCGCGCGCTCAACGATGCGCTTGGCGCTCTTGATGTTGTGCGCCAAGCCCTTCCGCACCAGCAGATGCATGATGAACGGCTTGAACAGCTCGAGCGCCATCTTCTTCGGCAGCCCGCACTGGTTCAGCCGCAGGCTCGGGCCCACGACGATCACCGAGCGGCCCGAGTAGTCGACGCGCTTGCCGAGCAGGTTCTGGCGGAAGCGCCCCTGCTTACCCTTGAGCAAGTCCGAGAGCGACTTCAGCTTGTGGTTACCCGAGCCGCTCACGGCCCGCCCTCGGCGGCCGTTGTCGATGAGCGAGTCGACGGCCTCCTGGAGCATGCGCTTCTCGTTGCGAATGATGATCTCGGGCGCACCGAGGTTCAGCAGTCGCTTGAGGCGGTTGTTGCGGTTGATCACGCGCCGGTACAGGTCGTTGAGGTCCGACGTCGCGAACCGGCCACCATCGAGCTGGACCATCGGACGGAGGTCCGGCGGCAGCACCGGAAGCTCCTGGATGATCATCCACTCGGGCTTGTTGCCGGACTTGCGCAGCGCCTCGACGACGCGGAGGCGCTTCGTGGCCTTCTTGCGGCGCTGGCCCGAGGTGGACTGGATCTCCTCGTGGAGCTTCGTCCGCAGCAGGTCGAGGTTCAGCCGCTCGAGGATCGAGAGCACCGACTCAGCGCCCATGCCGGCCTCGAAGACGAGGCCGAAACGCTCCTCGATCTCACGGAACTCCTGTTCCGTCAGGATCGTGAGGCGGTCAGCTTCCACCGGGTCGCGCAGGCTCTCGAGTCGCTTGTACAGCGAGTCGTACTCCTTGCGCACCGCCGCACGCGCATCGGTGACCTGGCGCCTCAGCGGCTCCAGCTCCTTGAACGCGGCGTCGCGCTTCTTCTGCAGCGCAGACTCGGCGGCGAGCTGGAGATCGGCCTTCTTCCCGGCGACCTTCTCCTCGATCGCCGCGACGTGACGCTGCGCTACCTCGTGCAGGATCCCGACGTGCTCCTGGGCCAGGGTGTCCCCGCGCGCCGCGACCGTCTCGTTCCCGAGGCGGACGCCCGCGCGCAGCTTCTCCCCGAGGCGGCCCTGGATGTCCTGCTCGACCGTGCGCGCCTCGGTCATGGTCGCGTCGATGTCGGCCGCGAGCGCCTCGTCCTGCGCCAGCAGCTCGGCGTCCCGCCGCCGCTCGAGCTCGGCAAGCTCCTGCTGGAGCGCCTCGTCACGGACGGCGATCCGCGTCGAGGTCTCACCCTCGCGACGCGTGACCTCTTCGTCGATCTCCTGCTGCAGCTGCTCGAGGGCGAACGTGCGCGCCTCTTCGTTGACGTGCGTGATCACGTAGTTCGCGAAGTACAGCACGCGCTCGAGAGCGCGCGGCGGCACGTCCAGCAGCAGCCCGAGGCGGCTCGGGACGCCCTTCGAGAACCAGATGTGCGCGACCGGCGCAGCCAGCGAGATATGGCCCATGCGCTCGCGGCGCACCTTCGAGCGCGCCACCTCGACACCACACTTGTCGCAGACGATGCCCTTGTAGCGCACGCGCTTGTACTTGCCGCAGTGGCACTCGAAGTCCTTCTGCGGGCCAAAGATGCGCTCGCAGAACAGACCGTCCTTCTCCGGCTTCAGCGTGCGGTAGTTAATCGTCTCGGGCTTCGTCACCTCGCCGTACGACCACGACCGGATCTGCGCCGGCGAAGCCAGGGACAGGCGGATGGCGTTAAAGTCGTTGACCTCAAGCACGAGTCACGTCCTCAGATTCTCGACCGCTCAGGTTGATGCCTAGCGATGGGATCGGCTCGGTGTAATCCTCCGAGAACGAGACTTCCTCCTCTTCCTCGTTGAGGATCTCCACTGACAGCCCCAGGGACTGCAGCTCCTTCACCAGCACCTTGAAGGACTCCGGCACGCCCGGCTCGAGCGTGTTCTCACCCTTCACGATCGCCTCGTACGTCTTCACTCGACCGACCACATCGTCGGACTTCACGGTGAGCATCTCCTGGAGGATGTGCGCGGCGCCGTACGCCTCGAGCGCCCACACCTCCATCTCCCCGAAGCGCTGGCCACCGAACTGCGCCTTCCCACCCAGCGGCTGCTGCGTGATCAGCGAGTAGGGGCCGGTCGACCGCGCGTGCACCTTGTCCTCAACGAGGTGTGCCAGCTTGAGCATGTAGATGTAGCCCACGGTCACCGGCTGGTCGAAGCGCTCGCCCGTGCGGCCGTCGTACACGGTCTGCTTCCCGAGGATCGGCGGGGCCTCGGCGAACTTCTTCGCCACGGCGTCGACGCGCTCGAAGAAGCGCTCGTCGGACAGGTTGCGAACGTTCCGCTCCCCGTGCTGCTCGAGCCAGAGCGAGAGGCAGGCGCCCCGGGCGGTGCCCGGAGGTCCGCTGCGCAGCACCTCGTCAGGGTCGAACCCGGCCTCGGTCAGGTACTGCTCCATCGCCGCCACGTCGACACGCTGGCCAACCAGCGAGTCCGCCGCCGCCAGCGCCCGCTCGGTCTCGACGGCGTTCGCCTGGTACGCGATCCACGCGCGCCCCAGCGCGTCCTGGATCTCGTCGTCAGTCGCACCGTCGAACACCGGCGTTGCCACGCGGTACCCGAGGGTGGACGCGGCCCAGCCGAGGTGCGTCTCCAGCACCTGGCCGACGTTCATGCGGGACGGCACGCCGATCGGGTTCAGCACGATCTCGACCGGGCGACCGTCGGCGAGGTATGGCATGTCCTCGAGGCGCATCACCCGCGAGACGACACCCTTGTTGCCGTGGCGACCGGCCATCTTGTCGCCCTCGGAGATCTTGCGCTTCTGCGCCACCGAGACGCGCACCATCATGTTCACGTCGGCGGGCAGTTCGTCGCCGCGGTCACGGCGGAACACGCGCACGTCGATCACCTTGCCGCGCTCGCCGTGCGGCACGCGCAGACTGGTGTCCTTCACCTCGCGCGCCTTCTCACCAAAGATGGCACGCAGGAGCTTCTCTTCCGGCGTCAGCTCGGTCTCACCCTTGGGCGTGATCTTGCCGACCAGGATGTCGCCCTCGCGGACCTCGGCGCCGACGCGGATGATCCCGTCCTCATCGAGGTCGCGCAGGGACTCCTCGCCGACGCTCGGAATGTCCCGCGTGATCTCCTCAGGACCGAGCTTGGTGTCGCGTGCCTCCACCTCGTACTTCTCGATGTGGATCGAGGTGAACTTGTCGTCGCGGATCAGCGACTCGGACAGCACGATCGCGTCCTCGAAGTTCAGCCCTTCCCAGGACATGAACGCCACGAGGACCGACTGGCCCAGCGCCAGCTCCCCGTTGTCCGTCGACGATGAGTCGGCGAGCGGCTGGTTGCGACGCACGCGGTCGCCACGCTTCACCAGCGGGCGCTGGTTCACGCACGTCCCCTGGTTCGACCGCACGAACTTCAGGAGCGTGTACGTCTCCTGCCGGCCCGAGTTGTACTTGACGGTGATGAAGTTCGCCGAGGCCGCCGTGACCTCGCCGTCCTCCTCCGCTACCAGCACCTGCCCCGAGTCAACGGCCGCCTGCATCTCGATGCCGGTCCCGACGAGCGG
The DNA here is from genome assembly GCA_020845735.1 of Dehalococcoidia bacterium. Classification (GTDB taxonomy): domain Bacteria; phylum Chloroflexota; class Dehalococcoidia; order UBA2979; family UBA2979; genus RBC038. The sequence continues at coordinate 15,632 of JADLFF010000038.1, read as the reverse complement.
GCGCTCCGGCCGGATCAGCGGCACGGCCTGGCGCTGCATGTTCGCACCCATGAGCGCGCGGTTCGCGTCGTCGTGCTCGAGGAAGGGGATGAGCGCGGCCGCGACGGACACCATCTGCCGAGGCGACACGTCGATGAACTCGACGTCTGTGGCCGGCACCATCTTCGGGCGGTCACCCGCGCGCACCTCGACACGGGGGTCGAGGAAGTTGCCGTCATCGTCCAGCAGCGTGTTCGCCTGGGCGATCGTGTACTGGTCCTCCTCGTACGCGTCGAGGTACATCGTTTCGCTCGAGGCGAACGGCACCACCTCGATGGCGTCCGCGTCCGCGTTCTGCGCGATCGTCCGCGCCAGCTCCGCGTCGACGTAGTCACCCTCGCGCCCGATCTGGCGGCCGCCGCCGCGCACGTTCTGCGCGAGTACGCGTCCCGTCAGGTCCTTGATGGTCTTCTTGACCTCGTGGTAGACGGGCCGGTACGGAGTCTCGATGAACCCGAACTCGTTCACCCGCCCGTACGTCGCGAGGTTGCCGATCAGTCCGATGTTCGGGCCTTCAGGCGTCTCGATCGGGCAGATGCGGCCGTAGTGGCTGTAGTGGACGTCGCGCACGTCGAACCCGGCCCGGTCTCGAGACAGGCCGCCGGGGCCAAGCGCCGAGAGGCGTCGCTTGTGCGCCAGCTCCGCCAGCGGGTTGACCTGGTCCATGAACTGCGACAGCTGCGAGCCGCCGAAGAACTCCTTCATCGACGCGACGATCGGCCGGATGTTGACCAGCGCCGAGGGCGTGGCCTCCTCCGGGTCCGTGATCGTCATGCGCTCCCGGACCACCCGCTCCATTCGCAGGATGCCCACGCGGAACTGGTTCGCGATCAGCTCGCCCACCGAGCGCACTCGGCGGTTGCCCAGGTGATCGATGTCGTCCGGCTCGCCATCGCCGTTGTTGATCTGAATCATCCGCCGCACGATCGCGATCATGTCCTCCGTGCGGAGGATCCGCGTCGTGGGCGCGTCAATGAGGCCCAGCCGCTTGTTCAGCTTGTACCGGCCCACCCGCCCGAGGTCGTAGCGGCGGTCCTGGAAGAACAGCGACTCGAGCATGTTGCGCGCGTTCTCGGCCGTCGGCGGGTCGCCGGGGCGGAGGCGGCGGTAGAACTCCTCGAGGGCCTCCTTGCGGTTGGTCGTCGGGTCCTTCGCGATCGTCGCCTCGATGTACGGGTGGTCCTCGGTGACGTGCACCCCGGCGAGCATGGCCCGCACGCGCTCATTCGTCCCGAGCTCGGTGTCCGGCAGGTCCGGCTCGCGCACGACGCCCATGGTGCCGTCGGCGCGCTGCACCACCTGCACGCCGTCGATGGCGCGCAGGAGCACCGTCACGGGGATGCGCCGCTTGCGGTCGACCTTCACCGAGAGCAGGTCGCGGTTGCTCGTCTCGAACTCGAGCCAGGCGCCACGGTTGGGGATGAGCTTCGCACCGATGAGGCGACGACCCGTCGCGGGGTCAGCGGTGGCGGTGAAGTAGACACCCGGCGACCGCACGAGCTGGGACACGACCACGCGCTCGGCGCCGTTGATGATGAACGTCCCGTTGCGAGTCATGATCGGCAGGTCGCCCATGAAGAGCTCCTGCTCCTTGACCTCGCCGGTCTCCTTCACCCGCAGCTCGACCTGCACACGCAACGGCGCGGCGTACGTCGCATCCCGATCGCGACACTCGGTCTCCGAGTACTTCGGCTCGCCGAATCGATACTCCCCGAACCGCAGCTCCATGTGCTGACCGGTGAAGTCCTCGATCGGTGAGACCTCGTCGAAGAGCTCGCGCAGCCCCTGCTGCAGGAAGCGGTCGTACGACTCGCGGGGCATCTGGATCAGGTACGGCATGTCCAGCACCTGCTGGTGCCGGCCGTAGGTCTTCACGAGGTTGGGCACGCGACGGTTGGAGCGCACAATGCGCCGCTCTGTGGTCAAGCTCGACTCCCTGCGAAACGCGTGGTGGTGCTTGCCGGCCTCGGGCGGAAGCCTCCCTGAGCGGAGGCCTCTACCGGCGCTTTCGTCAGCCCGCGCCCTCCCCAGGATCGCGAGGCGCAACGACACCCCGCGGCAAGACTCCCTGCCTGCGGGGTGAATCGGAGATGGATGTGATAAGGCGCGCCCAAGGCCCGAACAGGGTAAGGGATGCGCAGAAGGCACGCAAGGGTAGCGAGCGCCCTCCGCGAATGTCAACGCATTTCGAACAGTGCCCCGTCGAGTGCTACTCGATAATCCGTTCTACCTCACGGCCGCTGCGCCGCTCGCAGCGCCCCGGCATATGGCCGGTTCACCGCCTGCTCCCACGACTGCCACGCGTCCTTCGGCTGGTCATCCCTGGTGCGCAACCCCACGCTAGCGATCAAATCGAGCGGCGACGAGTCCGCATAGACCGGATCTCGGCCCACAAACCACACAAACAGCGGCGACTCCAGCGTCTCCGCATCCACGATCGCGCGCTGGAGGAACCGCCGCTGCTCCGCCGCCGTCGAGGAGTTCAACCCCTCACGCGTCTGCTCCGAGGCGAATCCCACCGAGACGAATGCGATCGGCAGCTTCGTCCGCGTGCGCGCCTCCGTGTAGTACTCGGCCGGGATCTTCTTCGCCGCCTGGTACACGAACGACGGATACGTCGTGATCCCGAACAGGTCGATGCGTTCCCCGTAGTCCTCGAGCAGCCGCCAGCGCGGCGCGTGAGGCGGCTCCCACGGGATGGCTCCCAGTAGCTGCTCGTACTGGAAGGAAGGGAACACGAGCGTGCCCGGCACCGCCGCCTTCACCTCGTCGTAGGCCTCGTCGTAGGCCTCCCGAAACGCGGCGTACCCCTCCGGGTTTGACTCGAACGCCGCGTTCACCTCCACGCCGATGATCAGGAACGCCGGCCGGTAGTTCAGCGCCACGAAGCGCACCTGCTGGACGAACGCCCGCCGCAGCTCAGGGTCCGCCAGCGTCTTGCCCTCGAGGCGGGGCGGCAGCCCGCCTAGCCGCCCCCGCGAGGCGGGGTCGAACACGTCGATGGCGTACGCGAGGGTCAGCTTGCGCTCGCTGATCGCCTGGCGCTCGGCCAGCGTGGTGCGCTCGAGCTCGGTGGACACGCGCGCGCTGAGGAATGACTCCCACTCCGGCTGCCGCTGGATGAGGAGCACCTCGCCATAGTTCGCGGCGAGGTCCATCGCCGCCGTGTACCCCTCGACCGACTGCACCGCGGGCATCGCCGAGAACCCGAGCAGGAACTCGCGCGGCTCGCCCACGGTGACTCGAGGCAGGGGCGTGAAGCGGGTGGCGGTCTGCTCGGGCGCGGCGACCGGCCGGCAGGCCAGCGCGCTCAGCGCGCCCAGTGCAATCGCGCACGCCAGCCCGAGGCGCAGAGCTCGCGAGGCAACGGGGCGCGCGGGACGGACTCGGCGCGTTCGAACCATCGTTCGATTGTTGGGACCCGCCTGCCCCCCGTCAACGTCCGGGTGGCACCAGGTGTGGCGTCCCACCTCGCGTCCGAGTCGCGTGCAGGGTCGCGTCCTGTCGGGTCGCCTCGGCGTTTCCACCAATTGCGAGGCGTCCGGCGCTTCCGACGATTCCTCTACGTTCGCTGACAGGGAGGTCACGATGCAGTACGCACGCACGATGGACGACCTGGCTCGCGAGCTCGCGCGCGTCACCTCTGCCGCCGACGCACAGGCGCTCATCAACCGGGCCGCGCGCCGCCTCGGCGTGGCGCCCGAGCGTCCCCTCGACCTGTCCGAGATGCTCATCGTCTGTCACGCCCTCGCCGAGGAGGGTGGCACGATCCAGGCGATCGCCGAGCAGGTCGCGGCCACCTCCATCGAGCGGCTGGGGCCGACGCTCCCCGCGGACGCGGACTGACCGACGAACGGACGCGGGACGAACGGACGAGTGGCCTAGCTGTCGGCGTCCGTGAAGATGGCGTCGCGCGCCACTTCGCCCCAGGAGAACAGCGCCGCGGCGAACCGAACGCCGTGCTCGCTCGCGTTCACCCGCTCGAGGTCCACGGCCGCGATGAACTCGGCGAGGTGCTCCGCCACTCCGCCCTCCCGGTAGAACTCGACCGGACGGAACACGCCAAACGTCTTCGAGGCGAGGGGCGCCCCGCCGGGCTCGGCGCAGGCCACGGCGAGCGCCATCTGGTCGATGCCGTACGGGCGGCGCGAGGCCGACATCTGCTCTCGACACCACGTGCTGATGTCGTCGGCCACATCCTGCAGCGCCCGCCGGTCGAGGGGGAGCGCCTCGCGTAGCCACTCACCGCGATGGAGGCCCGTGCCACGCTGCAGCGCCGCCTCGACGCGTGCGCGCACGGGGTCCGGCCGGAACTTCGCCACCAGGTCGTGGACGTGGAGCACACGGCCGCCTCTCGTCACCCACGGCGCTAGCGCCGCGTAATTGGTTCTGAACGAATCATCGGAGTTGACCGGATATCCGAGAGCAACGTTCGTATGAACGACGACAGAGACCCGGAGACCCGGACACCGGGCGAACCGGCGAACCGACGAACCGACGGACTGAGGAACCGGCGAGGCGCCGCGTAATGCCGTGCGGTGCCGTGCGATGCCACGCGATGAGTTCGCGGCGGGTGTGCTCGGCCTAGACTCTGGGCATGGAACGCGATCGCTTTCGCCGCCTGGTCCTGCGTGCCCTGAACGGCATCCCCCCTCGATTCAACGACTACCTCGAGAACGTCGCCATCGTGATTGAACGCGAGCCAACGACCGAGCACCGTACGCACGCGAGCGTCCTGCCCCACGAGGACCTCTTCGGCCTCTACGTCGGTGTGCCCCTCACGGAGCGGGCGTCCGGAGGGCCGAGCCTGCCCGACCGCATCCTGATCTTCCAGGGACCGCTCGAGCGGCACTTCGCGCCCGGCGAGATTCCGCGCGAGGTGCGGCGCACCGTGATGCACGAGGTCGCCCACCACTTCGGCATCGGCGAGGCGCGGCTGGCCGAGCTCGGTCTCGGCTAACGCCCGCACCGGCTGGAACTGGTCGCGCCACCTCGGCTAGGCTGCCGGTGCTCAGCCCACAGCCACCTCCGAGAGGAGCCCTCGATGGTGTCCGAGTCCGAACTGGCCGAGCGGTTCGTGGTGGGCATCGATGACACGGACGCCGAGGGCGCGCCGGATACCAGCGTCCTCGCGCGCGACCTCGTTCGCCAGTTCGTCGACGAGGGGCTCGGAGAGCACCGAGGCGTCACGCGCCATCAACTCACGGACAGTCCGAAGGTGAAGCGCACCACGCAGAACCACGCCTTCGCCCTCGAGCTGCTGAGCGACCAGTCGCTCAACGACGTCGAGGACTGGCTCGTGCGCTTCGTGCGCCAGCACGCGCACCGGCGCGCCGACCCGGCCGTGGCGATCCTCTCGAGGCACTCGGACATGCCTCACGTGCTGGCGTTCGGCCGCCGCTCTCAGACCGAGGTGATGAAGCTCGACGACGCGAGCACCTTCTCGAGCGAATCGAACGTGCGCCTGCGCGCCCTCGGCGGGAAGCGCGCGGGCTCAATCGGCGCTCTGGCCGCGGCCGGTCTCCGGGCCGGCGGGGGCGACGGCCTGTTCGTCTACCTCGATGGGCTGCGCGAGCTCACCGGACAGGTCACGGCGGGGCAGATGCGGGAGCGATGTCCCGGCCTCACCCGCATCCTGAACGAGGAGAACGGCGAGCCGATGGACCGCGACGACCTCATCGAGACCTTCGACTGGGTGCGCCCACGCATGTTCGAGGGCGGTCCGCTGGTCTACGCGCGCCGCTCGCCGGACAACTGGAAGCTCTGGCTGCTCGTCGACCGCCGCCTAGCCGACGAGGAGGATGCGTAGCCCCGCAGCGCAGTGCCGCGACGAGGGCTCACCCTCCCGCCGTCCGAGGTCACGGGCCCGCCTCGAAGTCGTGCAGGTGCTCGGCGTAGTGCCCGAAACCGTTGACCGCCACGACGAACGCACCGAGCCCCGCGTCGGCTTCGAGAACCTCCCGCGGCGTTGACGCGATCGCCGCGAGGAACGCGCGGTGGGCGTCGTCCGCCTCCGCCTGCACGTCGGGCCAGCTCCGACCGGCAGCCTCGGCGCGCACGCGGTCGTTGAACGCGTCGGCGTCGAGGGCCCGCCGCCCCTCCCCTGCAGCGATCGCGAGCAGGCGTTCGATGGCGTACCGCTGCCAGGCGGCCACGTGCGCCACCACCTCGTGCAGCGTCCACCCGTCCGCGCGCCGCGCGTCCGGCGCGGTCGCGGCCACGACGCGCTGCCAGCGCGCATGCAGGTCCTGTTCGAGGGCGAGGAGCGCGGTGCGTCGCAGCGGCGTGCCGTCCTCCGCGACGGCGTCCCCTGCCAGGACGAGGATCTGCGCAGCCTCCTCGAGCGCGGTCGTGTAGTTCAGCGCCTGCCACAGGTCCCGCGCCATCGCGAACGTGCCATGCCCGCGCACGATGACGATCGGACACCGTCCGAGCGCCTCCGCCACGACCTCGGGCGCCTCGTGGTCCACGACGGTGACGATGGGCACGCCAGCGCCGAGCAGCAGCTGCGCCTCGAAGTTTGCCGGGTGCAACGAGTCGCCTTCGGTCACCAGCGAGCGCGCGATCGCGTGCGGCGGGTGCGCGTGCAGCACCGCGCCGGCGTGAGGATGCAGCCGGTAGATCGCGAGGTGGATCGCGGTGTTCGAGGAGGGCGCGGCCGCGTCCTCGTTGACCAGGGTGCCACCCGCAGCGACCGCGACGATCCCCGGTGCCGTCAGTCGGCCCAGCATCGTGCCCGTCGCGGTGATGAGGGCCCCTCCAGCGGGGCGCCGAATCGACAGGTTGCCGCCGTGCGAGGTGACCAACCCGCGCGCGGCCAGGTCGCGTCCAACCTCGAACAGGGTGTCGCGCCACGCGCTTCCGCCGGTCACCACGTCCGTCGCCCCCGTCCGCGTCCCACCGTGGCGCGAGTCTAGCTCGGCCAGCGGCGCGTCGGGGCCTCAGTCGTCGTGCGTCGAGGCGGCGGCTGTGAGCGCCGTGTCGCGCCCCGCGAGCTGAGCCTGCTCGGTCACCCAGCAGGCGTAGAGCTCGGCACGGTTCGCCACGCAATGCCCCGAGGGCTGACGGAGCGTCGCACCGGCCGGCAGCAGCGACCCGTTGATCGTGCCGTCATCGAGGCAGTCGCGTGCGTGCGCCAGCTCGTGGAGCAGGGTCACCTCGATGGTGGGCGCGCTCAGCGCGAGGGTGATCGACGGGCGCCGGTTCTCGCACAACGCGTACCCGGTGGTCTGGATCGTGTTGCCGCCGAACGGCACCTCGAGGGTTGGCCCGCTGACGAATCGAAAGCTGGTGAGCGCTCCCACGAGGAGCAGGAGCTCGGTGATCGCGGCGCCCATCGGAGTCAGCGCATCACGGAGCGGATCGCCTCGGCGGCGAGCCGGATCGCGTGGGTCGCGAGCTTGAAGGCGATCAAGACGAAGGGCAGCGGCATCAGCGCCGCGAAGCTGCCCTCGATGGCGGCATCGACGCTGACCAGCGCCAGCGTGGTCCCTGACAGGACGAGGAACCACCCGGTCAACGCGTACATCGCCGCAACCAGGTGCGGTGCACCGCCGTAGAACACTGGCCCCCCTGATCGCGCCCCTCGATGGGCGCCCCGTGGAGGGTCCCGCTCCTTCGCTCAACAGCACGTCAGAGATGTGCATGAACTGGGCGCTGCGCCCGCTTTTCGATGAAGATCGCAGGCCGCGCGGCCGATAGTCAGTGGCTCGTCAGGGGACGGGGTCGTACCCGCCGGGCGTGCCCGGGTGGCATCGCAGCAGGCGCTTCGTCCCGAGCCACGTCCCGCGCAACGCTCCGTGGCGCGCGATCGCCTCGGCGGCATAGCGCGAGCACGTCGGCTCGAACCGGCACTGCGCACCGAGGCCCGGCGAGACCGCCAGCTGGGACCAGCGGATGCATCCGAGCAGCACGCGGGCCACGAGCCCGGGGCGCGGCTGCGCGTGCTCGTGGGGAGCGGTCGCGCTCACCGGCGCGCCCCGCCGTCCGAGGCCGCGCGCCCCGTCCTCGGACGCTGCGCGCCGCGATGCCGCGCGCGGTGCAGCGCGAGGGCACGCAACGCCGATGCCACCTCGGCGCCCAGGTCCGCGAACGACGCGGCGGCGACGGCGGGCTGGGCCGTCACCACGATGTCCCACGTGGGACCAGGGTGGCCGGCCCCCGCCTCGAGGAGGTGGAGGTGGTGCCTCATCAGTTCGCGCAGCCGCCGGCGCACGCGATTGCGCACGACCGCACCGCCGACGCGCTTCCCGACGGCGTAGCCGACGCGTGTGCGCGCGAGATCGGTTGGCTGCCCAACGAGCGTGATGAGGGTCCGGCGCTCGCGGCGGCCGCTGCGGAGCGTCGCTCCGAACTGCCCTCGGGTGCGGAGGCTGTCAGGCCGGGCCATCCGGTTGAGTGGGATGGGCGGGGCACGATCGGCGGCGTCGCGTGGCCCCTGCTCGGTCACGGGCCCTCCGAGGAGGCGTCACACGCTGAGGCGTGCTCGCCCTCGCTGCCGCCGGCGCCGGATCACGTCGCGGCCGGTCCGAGTCGCCATGCGGGCCATGAAGCCGTGCGTGCGCTTGCGCGGAATGCGCTTGGGTTGCCAGGTTCGCTTCACGGTCGACTCCGGAGTCGGATCAGGGAAAGTTGCGTGTCATCTTAGAAGCAGGACACCGCACGAGGCAAATAACGGCGACCCAGGCGCCCCCTGCCGCCATCGAGAAGCTGACGTACAATTCTCCGTGCAATTCTGCCGAATCATCCCCAGGCGCGCTCGCGCGGAGGCAGCACATGACCCATCGGTTGTTCGCCGGCGTCTCGGCCCTCGTGGCGGCCGCCCTCCCGGTGGTTGCCAGCGCCGCCGAGGAAGGTGGCCGCGTCCTCGAGCGGCCGGACAACTTCACCGCGGTCTTCATCTACACGGCCATCGCGGCCGGCGGGGTGCTGTTCCTCGCGAGCCTCGGGCGTCTCTACCAGTTGCAGCGCGGGCTGCACTGGCGCTTCCAGGACCCCGACGTCCCGCACGACGACCACCACTAGGCCGGCCAGGCCACAACCCGCGCAGCGGTGCTCCACGAGGGCGCACGGCTCCCCGAGTTCGAGCTGCGCTCGCCGGGGCGCGACGCCGTGACGCTCGCCGACTTCCTCGGCGCACCGGTCGTCGTCGCGTTCTTCCCGCAGGCGTTCACCGCAGGCTGTCGTGCGGAGCTGCGCGCCTTTCAGCTCGCGCTACCGGACTTCGACTCCCTCGGGGCCCGCGTGGTGGGCGTCAGCGCTGACACGTGGTTCGAGCACCGGCGCTTCGCCCAGGCCGAGGGCCTCGAGTTCCCGTTGCTCTCCGACTGGCCCGATGGCCGGCTGCTGTCCGCCGTTGGCGTCAGGGATGAGGACGGACGGGCGCGTCGCGTCACGGTGGTGGCCGATCGGGACCAGGCCATCCGAGGCGTCATCGAGGGCGTCGCCCCGGCGGACCACTGCGCACGCGCGCTCACGCTCCTGCGTGGGCTGGTCCACGAGGCGCCCGGGCACTCGAGGGGTGGGGGGCCTCAGTCGAGCGGGTGACCGGTCTCGATCGCCTCGACGATCAGGCGGCGTCGCTCCTCGACATTCTCGAGGCGCTCGCGCAGCTCACCACGCATCTCGGTCAGTGCCTCGAGCTTGTGCTCGACGATCGTCAGCTGCCGGCGCAGCGCCTCGATGATGGTCTCGACGCGCTTCTTGCGCTCGGGAAGCTCGCGGTCCGGCCGGAACGTCGCGCGAATCTGCGCGAGGAGTTCGTCGGCCTCGACCATCTCCTTGATCTCGGCCAGCGTCAGCCCGAGGAGGCTCTGCATGTTGCGGATGGACGCGATCCGCTCAACATCCGCATCCGAGTAGAGGCGGAACCCGCCCTCCATCCGCTCCGGCGGACGAAGCAGGCCCTTCTCCTCGTAGAACCGTAGCGTCCGTTGCGTGACGCCGGTTCGCTCGGCGACCTCGCCGATCTGGTAGCGCGCCAACAGCTCGTCCTCAGAACGAGTGTCTTCAGACCGGCCGGCACGGCTCGTACGTTGCACCACGGCGCGATGGTAGGGACGCGTCGGAACGCGCGTCAAACGAAGAAGGCCCCGGAATATCAACGAATTCCGGAAGCGAGCCCTGCTAGTCGTCGTCCTCGTCATCCGGCGAGGATGACGGCCGCCCCTGGGGCAGCAACGGCTGCGGCCGCTCCTCCTGCCCGGGCTCGGGCGGCGGAGGCACATCGCGCGCGGCCTGCACCACGTCCCCGAGGGCGCCCGCGGCAGGAACGATCACGAGGCCCGCGCCTGCGTTCCGCCACAGCTCCAGACTCGGTGAGGGCTGAGACGACCCCATCAGCACGGCGAGCGGGGCACGCGCATTCTCGGCCATGCGTCGCATCTCGAGCTGTCCGAGGACCGACAGTCCTGGGCCCGGGTCGCCGACCAGGATCGCGTCGAGGTCGAGCGCACCGTAGCGGCGCAACTCATCGTCGGTGGTGGCGGACGGCGCGACCGCGATGCGCCCGAGCTTCCGCTCGAGGAGCGCCTCGGCGACGGTCTGCGCGGCATCGAAGATGACGAAGTCCGCACCGGCCTCGAGGAGCGCGCGCGTGTCCTCGCGCGTCGCCCCGTCGATCCGCATGCCGACCGGGGCGCCATCCGCGGCCTGGACCGTCTCGCCCACGCTCGAGGGCGCACCGACGTGCAGCAGCGCGCCAGCACCGGCCTGCACGGCTGCCTGAGCTGCGCTCGCGCCGTCCACCTCGGCCATCACCAGGACACGAGGAGTCTCGGGACCCTCTTCACGACGCACGAAGCCGAACGCACGAGTGCGGCGCTGGCCGGCCTCACGGATGCGATCGCGAAGCTTGCTCATCGACGCTCCAACCAGCGAGTAGGGGGACGTGGGGGATGGAGCCCGCGGGGGGATTCGAACCCTCGGCCTGCTGTTTACGAAACAGCTGCTCTACCACTGAGCTACACGGGCTTGCAGCCGTCCGAGTATACGGACGCGCGGCGGGCAGGCTCAAATCTCGATGGCTGCCCGATTGGGGAGGTGGGCCGAACGGCGAGGTGCGCGCCTACGCGTGCTCGTAGCGGCCGGGGGCGCTCTCGCGCAGACGCAGCACCATCGCAATCGGCGCGACCAGCACGACGACCACCACCACCGAGAGCGACTCGAGGCCCGCCAGCACCACGAACGGCCCCGCCGCGAGCGGCATCACCATCGAGGCGAGCTGGCTCACGGAGTCGCTCAGCCCGACGGCCCGTCCGCGCTCACCGGCCGTCACCACCTCGGTAATCAGCGCTGAGGATGCGACCGTGCACGCGGCCCAGCCCACGCCCACGAGGAACGTGCCAGCGGTGATCACGACATAGGCCTCGGACCGCGGCACCAGGATCGATCCCACTCCGAGGATGACCAGCCCCGCGAGCATCAGCGGTCGGCGCCCGAAGCGGTCGCTCAGCCGACCGAGCGGGATCGACGGACCGAACATGCCCACGACGTGAATCGAGACGGACAGCGAGATCAGCGGCAGGGCGTGGCCGTGGTGGGAGAGGGCCAGGGAGGTCATCGCCATCATCATCGCCATCACGCCCTGCGCCGCAAAGTTCACCGCGTATGCCGTCGCGAGCGGGTAGTGGCGAATCCACACGCGCAGTCCGCCGCCCTCCGCCAGTGCGGTCGCGGCGGCCGGTGGCGCGGTGTACCCCGGGTAGTAGCGCTCGAGGTGCTGCGCGATCGTCTTCGGGTCGGGGCGGACCGCCAGCACCAGCGCGATGCTCGGCAGCACGACCAGCGGCATGAGGAACCACACGGTCATCAGCGGGTCGGCGCCACTCGAGCGCTCCAGCGCCTGCGCGCCCGTAAAGAGCAGCGGTGCCGCGAACGCGCCGACCAGCGAGCCGGTGAGGACGTAACCGAGGCCCTCAGCGCGGCGGGCGGGCAGGAACATGTCCGCGGCCGCGAGGCGTAGCTGCTGTCCGGCGCCCACGCCCATCCCGAAGATGATGACTCCGACAATGACGAGCGCGAACGACCCGGCGAGCATCGCCGCCCCCACGGAGATCGCGCCGAGCATCGTCAGCGCCATCCCGAGGAGCATCCCGGCCTTCCGCCCGTAGTGGTCCGTCAGGTATCCGACGGGGTACGCGACGACCAGGCGACTCACTGAGAGCAGGCTCGTGCCGAGGCCTGCCAGCGTCGCCGAACCGAGCATCTGCACCGTCATCAGGGGCACGAGCGTGGGAATCGCCTGGTTCCCCATGCCGATGAACGCCTGCGCGAGCGTCAGCAGGATCGTGTTGCGTCGCACGAGCGGCGGCAGCGACCTCGACCCGTCGACGGGCGCACGGGCGACGCGCACGGACGTCGCCGGCGGGGCTTCTCGAGGCTCAACGGTCATTGGGCGACTCTACGCGTCGCGATCCCTCATGACAAACGTCCGGCCTCGGGCTACAGCACGCCGAGGTAGCGCGCCACTTCCCAGTTGCTCACCTGCGCGCGGTACTCCTGCCACTCGTGGAGCTTGTTCCGCACGAGCGACTCGAAGATGTGTGCGCCGAGCGTCTCTCGCAGCAGCGCCGAGGACTGGAAGCGCTGGATCGCCTCGCCGAGGGACGCGGGCAACGACTCGATGCCCCGCGCCGCGCGATCCTCGGCCGACAGCAGCGCCGCATCCGTCTCGATCGGGTCCGGGAGCGGCTCGTCGCCCTCGATGCCCGCCAGCCCGGCCGCGAGCACGCCCGCCAGCACGAGGTAGGGGTTGCAGGCCGCGTCCGGCGCACGGTACTCGACGCGCGTCGACCCCTCGAGGCCGGGTCGGTACTGGGGGACACGCAGCAGGTCCGAGTGGTTCCGCGGCGACCAGGTGACGTACGTCGGCGCCTCGAAGCCGGGCACGAGCCGCTTGTAGCTGTTCACCCACTGATTCGTCAGCAGCGCGAGCTCGGGTGCATGGCGCAGCAGGCCGGCCATGAACTGGCGCGCCGCCTTCGAGACGTGCAGCGGATCGTCGCCGTCGAAGAAGGCGTTCTCCTCGCCTCGGAAGAGCGATAGCTGGAGGTGCATCGCGGAGCCGTTGAGCTCGCTGCGCGGCTTCGGCATGAACGTGGCGTACACGCCGTGGCGCCTCGCGATCTCCTTCACGACCAGGCGGTACGTCATCACCGAGTCCGCCATCGAGAGCGCGTCCGTGTGGCGCAGGTCGATCTCGTGCTGACTCGGCGCCGCCTCGTGGTGGCTCAACGCGACCGGGATGCCCATCTCCTCGAGGGTGAGCACGGTCTCGCGACGCAGGTCGGTCCCGCTGTCCAGCGGCGTCAGGTCGAAGTAGCCGCCCCCATCGAGGAGAGCCGTGCCCTCGGAGTCCTTGAAGTAGAAGAACTCGATCTCCGGTGAGACGTAGAACGTGAACCCGAGGCGTGCGGCGCGCGCCACCACCGACTTCAGCACGTTGCGCGGATCGCCCTCGAACGGCTCCCCCGAGGGCAACCGCACCTCGCAGAACATGCGCGCCACCGCCTGCTCCCGAGGTCGCCACGGGAGCAGCTGGAACGTCGAGGGATCGGGCACGGCCGCCATGTCGGCCTCGTCGCTGCGCGCGAACCCCTCGATGGACGCGCCGTCAAACGAGGCGCCGTCGGTGAAGGCGTGGTCCAGCTCGTCGACGGTGATCGCTGCCGACTTCAGTGTGCCCACGATGTCGGTGAACCAGAGCCGGATGAACTTCACGTCCAGGTCGCGGCACTGCTGGATCACGTGCTGTTCGGCGGCAAGGTCCCTCGAGGCTTGGTGCATGGCCTGATCGTAGGAGTGTCAGGTTACGGCGGTGTTTCTGCTCGATCGCCGCCGACTGCACGCCGGCATGGGCTGCCCCACAACGAACCAGGGCCCCTCGCGGGACCCTGGACGCACGCATCACGATGCGTATCCGGTGACGATCTGGCTTATCGACTAGCCGTTGAAGTACAGCTCGTACTCGTACGGGGTGGGCCGCAGGCGGATGCCCGCCGCCTCCTCGCGCTTGAGCTCCAGCCACATGTCGAGCAGGTCCTGCGTGAAGACGCCGCCCTGCAGCAGGAAGTCGTGGTCCGCCTCGAGCGCGTCCAGCGCGGCATCGAGCGAGCCCGGCACGGTTGGAACGCGCGCGGCCTCCTCGGGCGGCAGCTCGTAGATGTTCCGGTCGAGCGGGTCGCCCGGGTCGATCTGCTTCTGGATGCCATCGAGGCCGGCCATCAGCATCGCGGAGAACGCAAGGTACGGGTTGCTGGTCGGGTCCGGCGGGCGGAACTCGATGCGCTTCGCCGCGGGTGCGGTCTCGTACGTCGGGATGCGCACGGCGGCCGAGCGGTTGCGCGCGGAGTACGCGAGGTTCACCGGCGCCTCGTAGCCCGGCACCAGGCGGCGGTACGAGTTCGTCGAGGGCGCCGCGAACGCGAGCACCGCAGGCGCGTGCCGCAGCAGCCCACCGATGTACCAGCGCGCCAGCTGCGACAGCCCGGCGTACCCGTTGCTGTCGTAGAAGAGCGGCTGCCCGTCCTTCCACAGCGACTGGTGCGTGTGCATGCCCGAGCCGTTGTCGCCGTACATCGGCTTCGGCATGAACGTCGCCACCTTGCCCGCGCGCCGGGTGACGTTGCGGACTAGGTACTTGTACCACTGGGCGCGGTCGGCCTGCGCCACGAGCGTGTCGTGCGTCGTACCGATCTCCTGCTGGCCGCCCGTCGCCACCTCGTGGTGGTCGACGAACGTCTCGATGCCCACGGCGTTCAGCGCCTCGGTGATCGACCAGCGGATGTCGGCGGTCGCGTCCCACGGCGGCACCGGCGAGTAGCCTTCCTTGCCGGAGATCTTGAAGCCGAGGTTCGGCCCCTCATCGGTGCCGGAGTTCCACGCGCCTTCCTCGGAGTCAACGAAGTAGAACGCCGTGTTCACTCCCTGCTGGAAGCGCACGTCGTCGAAGATGAAGAACTCGAGCTCAGGGCCGAAGTACGCGGTGTCCGCGATGCCCGTCGAGCGGAGGTACTCCTCGGCCTTCTTGCCCACGTTGCGGGGGTCGCGCGAGTAGCGGGACTTCGTCAGCGGGTCCGCGACGTCACAGATGAGCGAGATCGCGTGCGGGTTGGGGATCGGGTCGACGACCGCCGTGCTGATGTCGGGCATCGCGAGCATGTCCGACTCCTGGATCTGCTGGAACCCGCGCAGGCTCGATCCGTCGAAGCCGTTGCCGTCGGTGAAGAGGCTTTCCTTCACCTTGTTGATCGGAATCGTGAAGTGCTGCCAGCGTCCGGGCAGGTCCGTGATCCGGAGGTCGAAGCGGCGGATTCCCCTCGATTCCGCGAGCTGTAGGAGTTCCTGGAGCGTCAAGGCAGTCCCTTTCTGAGGCGCCCCGTGGCGCCCATCCCCCGCGCGAGCAGCCTCCGCTAGACCGTTGCTCGGGCGCGCTTATCGCTGTCGGTCAAGCTACGCATCGGCCGTTTCGCGAGCATTACCTGACTGTTACAGCCGTGTTTCGCAGATTCGTCACCACAAAACGAGGACTGGTTATGCGACAGGCGATACCCGTCCGCTTATAGCACAGGACCCGAGCCCGGCGACATAGCGAC